>NZ_JAAEQH010000258.1 GCF_024231755.1 Neptuniibacter sp. | reverse complement strand
GAAGAGTTGGTTGATTGGTCAGACTCACCCGGATCATCACCTGCCAGTAAACAAAGGCACAGGTGTTTCTGTGGATGATAGTTTCTCCATGGTTGATATCCAGGCTAATCACTGTACTACAGGTCAGTTTAAAGGCATTGTCGATCCAAATCTGACACCTGCTAGCAAAATGACTGTACAGAACCTGCGAGCTTCTGGTCGCTAAGGAATAACTCCTGCTTGGTAAGCCTACCCCCTTCAAAGGCTTTCCTAGCAGGTTTTAAACCTTCAGGTGAATTTCCCCGGGCTTAGCCCGGGGTTTTCGTTTAAGGTGGGCCAATAACCTATAACCGGTAACCTATGATCGATAAGGTGATGATATGAAAATTGCAATCTGGGGAGCGGGTGGCATCGGCTGCTATTACGGTGCGCGTTTGCAGATGGCAGGCCATCAGATAACTTATGTTGCCCGTGGAGAGCATCTCAAAGCGTTGCAAACCAATGGCTTAAACGTAGAGCATGAAACCCTTCAGTTTCATGGTCCGGTTAATGCCTGGGATCAGTCTGAATGGATGGAGCTGTTCAGTTGTGATCACTTTGATCTGATCATCATTACTCTTAAAGCAAACGTAACCTCAGAGGTCATGCAGCAGGCCAAAGCATGGTTAGATCAAGGAAAGTGCCCAATTCTATCTCTACAGAATGGTGTAGAGAATGAGCAGTTAATTGCTTCTGTAGTTGGGGAGGAGCGCACACTTGGTGGTTTAGCTGTTCGTATCGGTGGGCATATCCTTAAGCCAGGATACGTTGAAGCCAGAGGTGTGGCACAAATTGTTCTGGGTGAATGGCCGGTTAAGAATGAACAGAGTGAACTCGGTTGTATTGCTGATGATTTGGTCACGCTGTTTAATGATGCTGAAATACCGACAACTTTATCTTCTGATATTCGCCGAGAGCTGTGGCGTAAGCTGTTGATCAACAATGGTGTAAATCCACTATCAGCCCTGACGGGATTAGATACCCGGAGTCTGACTCGCAACTCCGCCTATAAAAAAGTGGTTTATAAAATGATGCAGGAAGCGGCATCTGCAGCAAAGGTTGAAGGTGTTTCTATCACCGATACCGATGTGGATGAGATGTTTAAACTGATCAGCGAATTTGATGCGATCAAAACTTCTATGTTGGTTGATAAGGAGAAAGGCCGCCCACTTGAACTGGATGGTATCTGTGGTGCAGTCATTCGAAGATCAGCTGAACCGGAACAGTCTCTGATGACAGAATTCATTAATGAGTTACTTGTGAATAGTTAAAAATCGAGTAGGTCGATTAAGGTTCATTAGCAGCATGCATTGTTGAGATCACTTTTGAATAGTGGCCCTTTAAGTGCGCTGGTAACCACTGGCTATAAGATGCTTCGATCACCTGTAGTGCTTCACGGGTTTGTACTAGCTCCGCTATCTGTCTAAATAACTCGTCGTTCCATTCACCTTTAGCGCATCCCACGTGAACTTTGCTGATGCTAGGGCTATTGTTGATTTTTACAAAATATAGCGGTGCTTCTATACCATATTCAGTTTTAATAAATTGAGCTTCTTCAGGTCGGGCAAGAAGCCCATCCAATCGGTTATGCGCAACGAGTTTTACCAGTCTATCCAACTCCTTCAAACCGCTCTTCATCTGAAAAATACTGTTTGGCTGATCTCTGTTCTCTGCGATGATGGAATCGATCTCTGGTGAGTAAGAACGGCCATCGTGCGCACTAATCCTTAAGGGTTTATCTAGTAATTGGCTTAAGTCGACCGGTTGAATGTTATCTACACTCAACCCGATACGCTTTAACCCTTCTTCAGAGGTAACAATGCCGTTGGCATAATTGAACATATAGGGAGCGGAGTAATCGATGAATTTCTCACGCTCTGATGTTTTGAGTAAGACGACATGGCAGATAGGGACACCTTGTTCAGCATTCTGCAGCAGCCTTTTTAAGCTCATTTCTGCGCTGACATGTTGATAGCCGGTGATATTGTCGCTGAAAAAGCGAATGATATTGTCACTGATGCCCTGATTTGAGTGGTCTCCTTTCTGAATAAAAAAAGGAGCAAAGTCAGTTCGTCCCCAGATTATCTGCTGATTTTGTTTAACTTCTGGGGAATGACTTTCTGCCTGGAGGCTAGCAGGTGCGGCTGAGATCAAAACTAATAGAAAGAAAAACTGAAATATACGCATTGCCTACACCTTCTATGCATAACTGTCAGGTAATGAATAGAAGTATAGATGAGCTACCAGGAATCTTTGGGTATTGTTAAAAATTTATCTAGAGCCCGGCTATAGTAGATCTTGGCTATCTTAGCTGAGCTTGGTTATAAGTGCCCCAACGTCAGGCGATTGTTCATTCGGTTTAAACGTTGTGCCATTTTGAGGATTATCTGATCTTTAAGCTTCTCCCGCAGAGAGATAGGGAGTTTCTCCAGTAATGCTTGATCAACTACTAGAGCGGAGCATTTCGCTGCAGCTATAACGCTGGCTGTTCTCGGTTCATTGGTGAGGAAAGAAATTTCGCCAATGATTTCGCCCGCTTTTAATTGGGTTATTAACTGCGGAGGATCGCCTTTATAGATATTGGCTAAACCGCTCATAAGAACGAAGAAACGTTTATCCAATGAGTCTTCATTCGTTAAGTGATCACCAGGTTGATACACCACAAAACACCAGTTGAAGAGGGAAAGAATCTCTTTCTCCTCTGGTTCCAGATCGTCGAATAGTGCGACTTTCTCAAGAATATCTCTTGCCTGATCAGCAGTGAGTGTTTTGTTTACTGTCATCTCTTGCTTCACCTTCAGAAGAGGGTGGGGCAGAAATAGTTTGCTCTAGGCATTGCAGAAGGTTGTTCACCTTGCTGAAGGTCTCAGCGTATTCCATATCGGCAACTGAGTCCGCTACGATTCCGCCACCTGCACCACAGTATATTTTTCCATCATCACAAAGCAGAGTTCGGATCGTGATACTGGTGTCCATTCGCCCACAAAGGCTTATATAGCCAATAGAACCGCAATAGATGGAGCGGCGATGTGGTTCCAGCTCTTCAATGATCTCCATGGCTCGTACTTTAGGGGCTCCGGTAATTGATCCACCGGGGAAACAATGTTCCAACAGGCTTACTGGCGAAAATGCATCTGCAAGCCTACCTGTTATCGTACTGACTTTGTGATGAACATTGGCATAGCTTTCAATATTAAACAGCTTAGGCACTTTTACACTGTTGTGCTCACAAACTTTACTCAAATCGTTTCTTAACAGGTCTACGATCATCAAGTTTTCAGCGCGGTCTTTTAGAGAATCTGCCAGTTCCTGCTTTAGAGCTTGATCCTCTTCGGTGTCCGCTGAACGAGGGCGTGTGCCCTTAATCGGTTTAGTGGTTACCTGCTTCTGTTTACTCTCTAGGAACTGCTCGGGGGATAGAGACAATATCTGCTCTTTTTCCGAATCCATAAAGGCGGAGTAGGGTGTTGGAGCGACTTCACGTAACTGTTTATATGCTTGCCAGGGGTCACCTGTATAGGTGCTGTCAAAGCGTTGCGTGAAGTTGACCTGATAACAGTCACCGGCATGGATATAGTCGTCCACGTTCTGCAGCTTTCTGGTGTATTCGGCCTCAGTCATATTTGGCTGAAACGGCTTAACCAACTGGAACGCATCGCAAGCAATATCAGTTTCTGATTTGAGCAGGGTTTCAATCTGATCAAGCAGTTCGTTCGCAACCTGATCAGTGGCTACCAGCGAACAAGTTTGCTTGTGGTGATCTGTAACTACAGCCCACAGATACATGCCAACGCGTAGATCAGGAAGCTGGGTATATTGTTCTGCCAGATTTGGAAGCTTTTCGATGGCCCTGCCCAGATCATAAGTAAAATGACCAATAATCCCACCTTGGAATGGCAGGTTGGGATTCTCATCAATATCTAACTGATAACGCTGATAGAGGCTATCGAGCTCTCTGAAAGGAGAAATATCAGAATCAGCACTTAACTCAAGCGTTTCGACAGGTGCGGCAGCCATGATGTCAAAACGTCCCCAGGGACATTTTGGGCGACCGCTATCCAGAAATACGGCATTGCCCAGAGGGCGAATGCGTTCGAAATACAGTTCGCTGTTGGTCAGGTAGGGCAGAGAACGTTGAGTGATCAATGGAACAACTTTCGCTTGGTTATATAAAGAGCGAATTGTAAGTAAGGCTAGTTTGAGTGTCTATCTAAAGTCGTAAGAATTACCCTATGACTAAAGATTGTCGACAAAATGTTAGCAGGTGCGACAGAATCGGCTAGAATGACCTACCTAGACAGTTAAAACGCTTATTAGAGAAACACTGTTAAATGAAACATCCATTTTCGGTAGAGCAGCGGGAGTTCCATCAGCCCGATCAGCATATTATCTACCGTATCTATAGAAACCCTGAAATCGAAACTAAACGTCGGCTTGTATTGCTTCACGGAGCGGGAGTTGCTGGTGTAGATACCTGGGATGCGATCATCGCTTTTCTGTCCCATTGGTCTGAGGTTCTGGTCCCTGATCAGCGCGGTATGGGTGATACTTACTATCCCGATCGTCTGGAACATCCGTTTACTGCACAGGAGCTGGTGGCTGACATCAATGCTCTGGTTGATCATTTAGGGTGGTGGCAGTTTGATCTTGGTGGATATTCAATGGGTGGCTTGGTCTCCCTGCTGTTCAAGCAGCAGCATTCAGACCGTGTAGGCAAGCAGTTCCTACTGGAATCAGCAGTGTTGGATCGGCCTTGTTGGGAAACTACCGTTGAGCTGCGCAATCAGCTATCTGATGCATCTATACATTTAAGGCAGAACGCTGATGTAGAGCGGGGCATTACCAATTTCCTAGATGCTATCTCTCCTAATCGCAGGGTATCTCCACAGGTGGAAAAGTTAACTGTCAGCAGATTAGGTTATCGTCCAGAGGGTTTTGCTAACGCTCTGGATTGTGTCACTAAGGCTGTTCAGCAGATTAATAGGGAACAGTTGGTAGCGGCTCAAGGCGATGTAACCAGCTTTATTGGTGGCAACAGTGTTGATCTGATGCACCAGTATCAAAGGGATCTGGCGGAACGCCTACCCAATTGGCACTACTTTATGATGGCAGGAACAGATCACTCTCTGCCATTCCAGAAACCGCGCCAAATCGCCAAAACGATGAACGATGAAATGCAGCGGTTTTTAGACAATATATAAGGAAGCAGTATAAAGGTTAGCTACTTAAACTTTTGTATTGTGTTGACAATATTTAGATGATTTCGAGTTGACTGCACGTTTTTGCAGGAGTATCGTGGCTTTAGTTCGAGATTGTCGACAATCTTCAATATTTGGTTGTTATGACAGAAAATACAGATAACAAAGCGTTTGAACCAGAAACGCGTACATTGGCTGACCGGGTTTGTGAACAGATCGTTAATGCGATTGTGATCGGTGAAATACCTCCAGGTCAGAAAATAAGTGAGCCAGAACTGGCCCGTACATACGGTATCAGTCGAGGACCACTACGCGAGGCGATGCGCCGTCTGGAAGCACTACGGTTGGTTGAACGTAAACCACATGTCGGTGCCAGAGTTGTTAATTTGTCGGCAAAAGAGCTGGTAGAAATTTATCGTGTAAGGGAAGCACTTGAAGGAATGGCTTGTCGTCTTGCAGCAGAAAATATGCCGCAAGAAGAGATAGACAGTCTGAGAGAGCTGCTTAACGAGCACGAAGAAAGTGTAGCCCAGCTTGATGGACGCTCTTATTTTCAAAAAGAGGGTGATTTGGATTTTCACTACCGAATTGTTCATGGCAGTAAGAACTCTAAGCTGCTGGAATTTCTCGGAGGCGATCTTTATCACCTGGTAAGAATGTACAGATATCAATTCAGTGTCTCCAGCTCGCGACCAAAGCGTGCGTTGAAAGAGCACCGCCAGATCATCGATGCCATAGAAGCTCGAGATCCAGAACTGGCAGAGATGCTCATGCGACGCCACATCGGTTCAGCGCGTAAAAATATAGAAGGCAAACTGAATGCAGCAACCGAAACCAGAGGTGAATAACATGTCCAATAACCTGTCTGCCGGTGCACGTTTTCGTAAAGCACTTGCTGAAACAAGCCCACTTCAGATCGTAGGTACTACTAACGCTTATCATGCAATGATGGCTGAGCGCGTTGGCCACAAAGCGATCTACTTGTCTGGTGGCGGTGTTGCAAACCACTCTTACGGTCTACCTGATCTGGGTATGACTTCAATGAATGATGTACTGGCTGATGTTAGCCGTATCACGAGTGCTGTAGACACACCACTAATGGTGGATATTGATACAGGTTGGGGTGGTGCATTTAACATCGCTCGTACAATCAAAGAGATGACAAAAGCAGGTGCTGCGGCTGTTCATATCGAAGATCAGGTTGCGCAAAAGCGTTGTGGTCACCGTCCTAACAAAGAGATTGTTTCTCTGGAAGAGATGGTTGATCGCGTTAAAGCGGCTGTTGATGCAAAAACTGATGATGATTTCTTCGTAATGGCACGTACCGATGCATTCCAGATGGAAGGTCTGAACGCTGCGGTTGAGCGTGCTCAGGCATGTCTGGAAGCAGGTGCTGACGGCATCTTCGCAGAAGCTGTACACACATTAGATGACTATAAAGCATTTTCAGATGGGATTAACGGTGCGCACCTACTCGCGAATATTACCGAGTTTGGTGCTACACCTCTGTTCAATACTAAAGAGCTGGCAGAAAACGGTGCAACTATGGTGCTGTACCCACTGTCTGCGTTCCGTGCGGCAAACAAGGCTGCTTTGAATGTATACGAAGCTCTACTGAATGATGGTGACCAGAAAGCCGTTGTAGATACTATGCAAACTCGCATGGAACTATACGATTTCTTGAACTACCACGACTTTGAACAGAAGCTAGATGGCTTGTTTGCTGAAGGCAAAAATAAATAAGTCGGCGGAGTTCGACAGTTAGAGCATTAAATCAATATACGAAATAAGTGGGTCACATTTCCAAAATAAGAGCCCACACATAGGAAAAAACAGGAGCACACTATGGTCGATAAAAAACTGGGTGGAGCTGGTCTACGTGGTCAGTCTGCAGGTGAAACGGCACTGTGCACCGTAGGTAAAACCGGCGCTGGTCTGACCTACCGTGGCTACGATATTAAAGAGCTGGCTGACAAAGCTCAGTTCGAGGAAGTTGCATATCTTCTGCTGTACGGAAAGTTGCCAAATCAGGCTGAGCTGGATGCTTACAAGGCCAAACTTAAAGGTATGCGCGGTCTGCCCGAAGCACTGAAAACTGTGCTGGAACAGATCCCTGCGGATGCGCACCCAATGGATGTTATGCGTACTGGTTGCTCTATGCTGGGTAACCTGGAAGAAGAGAAAGATTTCTCTGAGCAGCACGATCACATTGATCGCATGCTGGCTATCTTCCCAGGCATGATCAACTACTGGTACAACTACAGCCACAACGGTGTACGTGTAAACGTAGAAACAGACGCTGACTCTATCGCTGAGCAGTTCCTGTGGACGCTACACAACGAGAAACCAGAGCCGCTGCATGTTGAAGTAATGCACGCTTCTCTGATTCTGTACGCTGAGCACGAGTTCAACGCATCTACATTCACTGCGCGTGTATGTGCTTCCACACTGTCTGATATCCACAGCTGCGTAACCGGTGCAATCGGTTCCCTGCGTGGTCCTCTGCACGGTGGTGCTAACGAAGCAGCAATGGACATGATTCAGGATTGGAAATCTGCTGATGAAGCAGAAGCTGAAATCATGGGTATGCTGGAGCGTAAAGATAAGATCATGGGTTTTGGTCACGCCATCTACCGTGAGTCTGACCCACGTAATGCGATCATCAAAGAGTGGTCTAAGAAACTGTCTGAGCAGGTTGGTGACACTCACCTGTACGCAGTATCTGAGCGTGTTGAAGCAGTGATGTGGCGTGAGAAGAAACTGTTCTGTAACGCAGACTTCTTCCATGCATCTGCGTACAACTTCATGGGTATTCCAACGAAGCTGTTTACGCCTATCTTCGTATGTTCCCGTGCTGCGGGCTGGACTGCTCACGTAATGGAGCAGCGTGCTAACAACCGTATCATCCGTCCTTCTGCTGACTACACGGGTCCAGAAACTTCGGATTGGGTTGCTATCGAAGATCGTCCATAAGACGACACCAGACAGCGACCTACATAATGTTGGTCGCTGTCCTGATTTATGAATAACTACAAAGGTGGAGAGATCTACTTTTAAGATCCTCTCGGCCCGAATAAACCTGACAGGTTTTGCCATGAACACAGAATTCCGTAAACCATTACCGGGTGCTGGTGTTGACTACTTCGACACACGTGCTGCTGTTGAAGCTATTCAGCCAGGCTCCTACGCGAAACTGCCATATACTTCTCGTGTACTGGCAGAACAATTGGTACGTCGTTGTGAACCAGAATCACTGACCGACTGCCTGAAACAACTTATCGAAACAAAACGTACGCTGGACTTCCCTTGGTACCCAGCACGTGTTGTATGTCATGACATCCTTGGTCAGACAGCGCTGGTAGACCTTGCCGGTCTGCGTGATGCGATTGCTGATCAGGGCGGTGACCCAGCTGCAGTTAACCCAGTGGTTCCGACTCAGCTGATCGTTGACCACTCTCTGGCTGTAGAAGCGCCAGGTTTCGATCCGGATGCGTTCGAGAAGAACCGTGCGATTGAAGATCGTCGTAACGATGACCGTTTCCACTTCATCGACTGGTGTAAAACTGCGTTTGATAACGTAGATGTGATCCCAGCGGGTAACGGTATCATGCACCAGATCAACCTGGAGAAGATGTCTCCGGTTATCCAGAACCGTGACGGCGTTGCGTACCCAGATACTTGTGTAGGTACTGACTCCCACACGCCACACGTTGATGCACTGGGTGTAATCGCGATCGGTGTAGGTGGTCTGGAAGCAGAAACAGTAATGCTGGGTCTGCCATCAATGATGCGTCTGCCGGACATCGTAGGCGTTAAGATTGTTGGTGAGCGCAACCCTGGTATCACTGCAACGGATATCGCACTGGCGATGACTGAGTTCCTGCGTAATGAGAAAGTAGTTTCCTCTTACCTTGAGTTCTTCGGCCCAGGTGCAGCGACACTGTCTATCGGTGACCGTGCGACACTATCCAACATGACTCCTGAGTACGGTGCATCTGCTGGTATGTTCTACATTGACGAGCAGACTATCGATTACTTGAAGCTGACGGGTCGTGAACCTCAGCAGGTTGCTCTGGTTGAACAGTACGCTAAAGAGACTGGCCTGTGGGCTGATGATCTGGCAGAAGTTGAGTACGAGCGCGTACTTGAGTTTGATCTGTCTACGGTTGTTCGTAACATGGCGGGTCCTTCTAACCCACACCGTCGTCTGCCAACCACTGCACTTACTGAACGCGGTATTGCGGGTGACGACATGCTGGCTGCAGCTAAAGCTGAAGAAGCTGAAGGTCTGATGCCAGATGGCGCGGTAATTATCGCTGCGATCACATCTTGTACTAACACATCTAACCCACGTAACGTTGTAGCGGCTGGCCTTGTGGCTAAGAAGGCGAACGAGCTGGGTCTGGTTCGTAAACCTTGGGTTAAAACTTCTTTTGCTCCAGGTTCTAAAGTTGCAAAACTGTATCTGGAAGAAGCAGGTCTTCTGCCAGAGCTGGAAAAACTGGGCTTCGGTATCGTTGCTTACGCATGTACTACATGTAACGGTATGTCCGGTGCACTGGATCCAGTAATCGAAAAAGAAGTGGTTGATCGTGACCTATACGCAACTGCTGTACTGTCCGGTAACCGTAACTTCGACGGTCGTATCCACCCACACGCTAAGCAGGCGTTCCTGGCTTCACCACCACTGGTTGTAGCTTACGCGATTGCAGGTACAGTTCGTTTCGATATCGAAAACGATGTACTGGCTGTAGTTGATGGTAAAGAGATCACGCTGAAAGATCTGTGGCCATCTGACGAAGAGATCGACGCAATTGTTGCTAAGGCAGTTAAGCCTGAGCAGTTCAACCAGATCTACATCCCAATGTTTGATCTGGGTGACGTAGAGCGTGCTGAAAGCCCACTTTACGACTGGCGTGAAATGTCTACTTACATCCGTCGCCCTCCATACTGGGAAGGTGCACTGGCGGGTGAGCGTACTATGAAAGGTATGCGTCCACTGGCGGTACTGGGTGACAACATCACTACAGACCACCTGTCTCCATCTAACGCAATCCAGGCTAGCTCTGCGGCTGGTGAATACTGCGCGAAAATGGGTCTGCCGGAAGAAGATTTCAACTCTTACGCGACTCACCGTGGTGACCACCTGACTGCACAGCGTGCTACGTTCGCTAACCCTAAACTGCTGAACGAAATGTGCCGCGATGAAAACGGTGAAGTTAAGCAGGGCTCTCTGGCACGTATCGAGCCAGAAGGTACTGAAAGCCGTATGTGGGAAGCGATCGAAACCTACATGGATCGCAAACAGAACCTGATCATCGTTGCCGGTGCTGACTACGGTCAGGGTTCTTCACGTGACTGGGCTGCGAAAGGTGTACGTCTGGCGGGTGTTGAAACGATCGTGGCTGAAGGCTTCGAGCGTATCCACCGTACTAACCTGGTGGGTATGGGTGTTTTGCCAGTTCAGTTCAAAGATGGCGATACACGTAACACTTACGCTATCGATGGTACAGAGACTTTCGACATCGAAGGTGATATCTCACCACGTTGTGATCTGACTCTGATCATCAACCGTGCAAACGGCGAGAAGGTTCAAGTCCCTGTAACCTGTCGTCTGGACACAGCTGCTGAAGTACATGTGTACAAAGCAGGTGGTGTTCTGCAGCGCTTCGCTAAGGACTTCCTGGAAGGCGCTTAAGAAGTAACGCTTTAACTGTCATCCTTGCTTTAGCAGGGATGACGAAAAAGCGAGCTGAACCGATAGGCGTTGTTTGCAAATCCGTTACCCTGCAAGGCTCACTGCGGGGTGACACCCACCCAACCTTTATGGTTTAAAAGTCGAGCAAACAGCGCCCATCACCTTTGAAAGTTTTTACTAATGATTATTGCCAGAGTGGATAGCCGCCAAAGAGCGGGTTAGAAAGCAGAATAGTAATCATCACTGAAAGTTTTCTTAATCGTAATGTTTAACGCTCATTACAAAGTAAGCATTACACAGTAAGAAAGGATAGATAGATGTCGAACGTACCACAGATTAAAATCCCAGCGACTTATATTCGCGGTGGAACCAGTAAAGGTGTTTTCTTCCGTCGTCAGGACCTGCCAGAAGCAGCGCAGGAGCCAGGTGAAGCACGTGACAAGATTCTTATGCGTGTCATCGGTAGTCCAGACCCTTATGGCCAGCAGATTGACGGTATGGGTGGTGCGACATCAAGTACGTCTAAGACAGTTATTCTTGATAAAAGCTCAGAGCCAGATCATGACGTGGATTACCTGTTTGGTCAGGTAGCGATCAACAAAGCCTTCGTAGACTGGTCTGGTAACTGCGGTAACCTGACAGCAGCTGTAGGCGCTTTTGCAATCAGCGGTGGCCTGGTTGACCCAGAGCGTATCCCTGAAAACGGTATCTGCACCGTACGCATCTGGCAGAAGAACATTAAGAAAACCATCATTGCTCACGTACCTATCACCAACGGTGAAGTTCAGGAAACCGGTGATTTTGAACTGGACGGTGTGACGTTCCCAGCAGCAGAAGTTGTGATCGAATTTATGGATCCAGCTGACGGCGAAGGTTCCATGTTCCCAACAGGTAATCTGGTTGATGATATGGAAGTACCGGGCATTGGTACTTTTAAAGCAACCTTCATCAATGCGGGTATCCCAACCATCTTCGTTAATGCGGATGAGATCGGTTACAAAGGCACTGAGCTGCAGAAAGATATTAACGGCAACGCTGATGAGCTTGAGCGCTTTGAAACTATGCGTGCTTATGGCGCGGTTCAGATGGGCCTGATCAGTGATATCTCTGAAGCAGTTGCCCGTCAGCACACACCTAAGATCGCTTTCGTTACACCGGCTACGGCTTATGAAGCATCCAGCGGTAAGCAGATCTCAGCAGACGATATCGATGTCTGCGTTCGTGCGCTTTCTATGGGTAAACTTCACCATGCCATGATGGGTACAGCATCGGTTGCTATTGCTACCGCAGCAGCTGTTCCAGGTACTCTGGTAAACCTTGCTGCGGGTGGCGGTGAGCGTGAAGCGGTTACCTTTGGTCACCCTTCAGGAACACTGCGTGTTGGTGCAGCGGCTGAAGAAGTAAATGGTGAATGGACTGCTAAGAAAGCGGTAATGAGCCGTAGCGCACGTGTCATCATGGAAGGTAATGTTCGTATCCCAGGTGATACTTTCTAAGCAACTTTTTACTGGCTTTTATTTCCAAGTTTTTTCGCCTTAGCTGAAGTCACTTGGATCTAAGAGTTGGAGAGCGTTAAGTAAAGCTGTTTACCTATCAGAATAGTTTTATAGCTCTTCCTTAAACCCCACGCTAATGCGTGGGTTTTTTTTGTCTTTTTTTCGCTGCCAAAAACTAGCCTGTATTAGCCCATCAACAGTGATTAGGTTAAGCTCAATGTATCTAGGGCCCTTTATGCCCTCAGCTTCGTTATTATTCGCTTATTTAGAATAACTAAACTACGCTCATACTGCCTTGTTGAGAGCAAAAGTTGAGAACAAAAATAGCCTCCTGCAGGGGCGATGAAATTAGTGTTAACAGGCCCTCGCATTGGATTAAGGAAAGCAGCAATGTCGATCGTACTTTATGGCTCCTCCCCATCGCCCTATGTTCGCAGGGTGCGTATGCTACTGGATCGTGTTGATTATCGTTTTGAAGCAGTGGATGTTTACGATGATGATAAACGTTCCGCTTATTCTGCCATTACCCCCATTCGTAAGCTCCCCGTATTAATGGATGGTGAGAAAACCATTTTTGACTCCCATGTGATCTGTGAGTACTTGCGCAGAGAGCTGGGTTTGCCTGAGTGGAGTTTTGAACAGCTGAATCTTGTTAGTGCTGTGGATGCTGTCAATGATGCTTTGATCATTATGTTTCTTGCTACTCGTTCAGGAATTGAAACCAGTGATGACAAATTGATGTTCAAACTCCAGCGGGAGAGGATTCCTATCTCTCTGAATTGGCTGGAGGAGCAGGCAAAAGCAGGTGGTTTTGACGAGTGGCATATTGCAACCATTGCCCTTATCTCTCTAATGGACTGGGCTGAGTTCAGGGGTTTATATGATTTTTCAGAATATCCCGCGCTGCTGGAAGCCAGAAATTTACATCAGGAAAGAGCAATTGTCAGGGAGACCTACCCGCAATAATTTGTTTCCGGTTTTTTGCTTTGATATAAGCTACTCTATAGATAATTCGTTGTTCCGAGGAAGCTAACTATATGATCACAATGGATTTAACTCCTACCCAAGCGCGTGTAATCGGTTGCCTGATTGAGAAAGAGATCACCACGCCAGATCAGTACCCACTCTCACTAAACTCTCTCACCAATGCTTGTAACCAGAAGAGCAACCGTGAGCCGGTTATGTCTCTTGAAGAGCTGGATGTACAGAACGTGCTGGACGAGCTGCGTGATAAACGCCTGATTCGTGAAGAAACGGTTGGTAGCCGCGTTGTTAAATACAAACACCGCTTCTGTAATACCGAATTCAGCGACCTGCAACTGACTGCACAGGAGTTGGGGGTTGTTTGTGTGATGCTGCTGCGAGGCCCACAAACGCCCGGTGAGCTACGTACCCGTACTAATCGCTTATGTGAGTTTGACGATGTTAAAGAGGTTGAACAGATTCTGAGTCGCTTAGCCGATCGTCCATCGGGTGCATTGATTGTGAAGCTGCCCCGAGAAGCGGGTAAACGAGAATCACGTTATGCGCATCTGTTCTGCGGAGAGGTGGATATTCCTGAAGTAACGGAAGACTCAGCAACCCCTAGTGGCGGTAATGACCGTATTGCTGAACTGGAAAACCGTGTTGCTGAACTTGAGCGAATCATTGATGAACTGAAGGCCCAGTTGTAGATATCACAGCAAATAGTTAATGAACAACTAGTGCTTAAATCGCGATGGGGAGATCGCATCGCTCCATCAGACTCTGCTTTCTTTGCTGTTGAGGCGTGTCCTCTATGCCCTACGGGGATCACGCCGATTCGCCTGATGCCTATTTTTGATAGTAGCTAAGGAACATCGCTGCCGTTTCCTGAACCAGATGTTCCTTTTCCTTTTGATCGGGTAGGGGGGCTATCTGCAGTAGTTGAGGCCAGAAGAAACTGCCTTTGATCATGCCATGCAGTTGATTGATCGCAAATTCCATATCCACCGGTTTCAGCTTGCCGGATTCAATTGCAGAGTTTAACCAGCGTTTTAGTGCAGACTCCTGCTCTGACATACGCTCAATCTCTTGCTTCAGCGCTTCTGGATGATAGAAGAAGTGCCCCATTGCCACTCGGGCCAGATCGATATATTCCTGAGTGGTAATTACCTCAATTTCCGCCATCAATAGTTGGGTGAGCTGCTCCTCCAAACTGCCTTCAGCAGAAAACTCTACATCTGATCCTTGTATAGCCTTCTGCCACATCTCTCTAATCAGATGCATCACCAAAGCTTCTTTGGATTCGAAATGGTTGTATACCGTACGTTTTGAAACTTCGGCCAGCGCTGCAAGCTGATCCATGCTGGTGCCCTGAACACCGTACTCCTTAAATGCCTTATGGGCAGCATCAAGGATAGCCTGTCGTTTCTGTTCGCTACGAGTGAGTTTCTTTTCAGTCATGGATTCAAAGCCAGAGCATTAGGTAAAGATAAGTAAATTTTACACTGAGTGGTTTACTTTTTAAAATATTTAAATAAACTACACCGTATAGTTTACTTTTGGTTATGAATATATCTAGTTGTTAATTAGCTTATGAAGTTTAAAAGAATAGGCCTTAAGCAGGCTGTATTACTGGGTTTAATAGGAGCGTTAGTTATGTCAGTTGTTGCGTCAGGTTGTTCTACAGCAGAAGTGAAAGAAGAGAAAATGCAAACAGGCAATGGCGAGACAGGCGCTCCTCTCTCTGAGGGCAAGTTCAGCAACACCGAGATTAATTACAGCAACTCCTTCAGTAAGATCTGGGACATATCTGCTAAATATATGAAGGCCAAGCGTCAGGAGCCACAGCCCAAACAGCAATTGCCAGTATCCAGAATAAATACCTCCGATCTGGGGAGTGAGACAGGCCCGGTGCTTTATCGCTTGGGGCATTCAAGCATTCTGATCAAACTGGATGGGGAGTTTATTCTGACAGACCCCGTGTTCAGTGACAGAGCTTCTCCGGTGCAGTGGGCTGGACCAAAACGCTTTCATAAAACACCTATCAACATTGAAGAGTTGCCACCCATCAAAGCCGTTGTGATCAGCCATGACCATTACGATCATTTGGATAAAGATGCCGTGGTAAAACTGGCTGATAAGGTTGAATGGTTTGTCACACCACTGGCAGTCGGAGAGCGTATCGTAGAGTGGGGTGTCGATGCAGATAAGGTGATTGAGAAGGACTGGTGGCAATCAGTTGAACTCGGTTCGATCACGCTAACGGCCACACCCACACAGCATTTTTCTGGTCGAGGTTTATTTGATAAAGACAAAACTCTTTGGGCTAGCTGGGTGATAAAAGGAGTGCAGGCAAATCTGTATTTTAGTGGTGACTCTGGTTACTTCGGCGGCTTTAAAGAGATAGGCGAGCGTTACGGACCTTTTGATATCACAATGATTGAAACAGGTGCGTATAACGAACTCTGGTCGGAAATTCATATGCTGCCCGAGCAAAGCGTACAGGCGCATATCGATCTGAAAGGCAAAGCAATGCTGCCTATCCATAACAGTACCTTTGATCTGGCGTTGCATGATTGGTTTGAGCCACTGGAAGAGGTGAAGCGCTTTAGTGAGCAACACAAAGTTAAATTACTTACCCCGATTGTTGGGCAGAAGGTTAAAGCGATTGAACCACAACAAACCGTTGCCTGGTGGCGCGGCATGATGCCTGTAGAAGATGGATCCCAACCGATGTTGGCGGCAGGTTCTACCAGTAATTAGTTTGTTTCCCCCTCCAGCAAAATAGCAAAACAGGGATGTTCTTTTTTGCTGTTTTTCTTTTCTCATTTTCCTTTTATTCCTTTCCCTTAATAGGGGAAAGTCCAGCCTGATTCAGTTAAACTGCACGCCTAAATGGAAATGTGTCATTAGCTGCACATACTCACCAAACTGATTTTAAGAAGTAATATCCTATGTCTCTTCCTCCATGTCCGAAATGCGAATCTGAATATGTTTACCAGGATCAGGAAATGCTAATCTGTCCTGAATGTGCCTATGAATGGAACCCTTCGGAAGTTGCTGAAGAGGAAACTCTTAAGATCAAAGACGCCAATGGCACACTGCTGCAGGAAGGGGACAAGGTTACCTTCATCAAAGATCTTAAGGTTAAAGGCAGCTCTCAGGTGCTCAAGATTGGCACCAAAGCACTGATTCGTCGCATGGTTGAAGGCAAAGATCACCAGCTGGACTGCAAAGTTGATGGAGCGGGTGAGATGATGATAACTGCGCAGTTTGTTAAGAAGGCTTAAAACCAGGGGCTAGTAGCGAGAACGCCCCTTTCTGGAGAAGGGGCTGCTAGGTGTTAGAAATTAGTAGCTAGGAAAATAGAAGTATTCGCTTAGTTACTTTACTCAAGCGCTCCATTTTTCGATAGAAGGGTATAAATACCTTCAGCCATATCCGCGTAGCCTTCTTTATTGAAATGAATCGAGTCAGACTTTTTAGAGGGGCTGCGCATAAGGTCTGCTACGAGGCTCGGTTCAAAAGCCAGATCATATTTCTCTGCCAGCTCACTATAAAAAGGGGCTGAGTCAGAGAATAAACTTTTCTCCGGCACACCAATCAGAACAACCTGAATATCCCGTTCAAGGGCGAACTGGATCATATGATCAAGGTTGCGCTCAATTTTTTCATAATTCCGGTTTCTCAGAATATCGTTACCACCTTCCAGCAGTATAAGCAGGCTAGGGTTATGTCTATCAATAACCTTTGGCAGCCTGACTACACCTTCGTTGGTGGTTTCACCGGATATGCCTGCATTAACAACTTCTAGGCCAGACAATCTGGCAAGAACGCTAGGGTAACTACTCGATTTATCAGTGCCCACACCCGCGGTTAAACTATCACCGAAGGCAACGATCACATCACCGCTGCTGAGACTGTTGAGTTTCGGAGAGTCGCACCCTGCTAATAAGAAAACTAAACAAGTTGCTAAAAATAATCTGAGAGTTTTAAGCATATATTGAGTTTAGATAGTGATTCGTTGGAAATAGGGTATCTGGTAGTTAGATTCGATCAAGAACTGACTTCAATATACCACTTCGGTTTCATTCGTCCGAAGTCAGTACGGATATTGTTTTTTAACGCTTTCTTGGAATCTAGCACATATTCTTTATCGTCTTCTCTCACAAACACAACCCAATGCCAAAACGGCTTGCCCTTCTCGAGATGCCATTTGATGGATAGCAGTGCGCAATTAGGCAGCTTGTCCCAACCTTCAAATTTGAGCTCTTCTGGGGATGTGGCGTAACCGAGTTTATTAAGCAGTTTTCTAATATGGGCTGTGCCTGACCACAGTTCTTTATCATCAGCAGTGATACCCAGGGCATTGGCAATTTGCTTGGCTTCTTCATACGACAAGCCAGCTATCGCTGCAGAACTTGCAATAGCGCAGCCTGCGATCTCTTGTTGGATTACGGGTTTCATGATGAGTAGCTTAACTCTTACGCTGGGGACGATTTAAAAGGGGCTGGCCTTTTCATGAGTTCCCTTTAATGACTTTTTGGTGCAGGTTGCCAGTCCCACCATTCATGTTCACCATCTGCTCGCACTTCTTGCAGCCTGTAGACAACCCAGTCAATATGAATCGTATTATTTTCATCGCGCCAGTGCGCTTCTATGGATGGAGGTATTACCGCAACAGCATTTTTATCTTCATCAGGCTGTATCGATATGCCTTCGTTAGGATCGGTTTTTATAACGCGACCACTAAATTTGTTTTCATGCAGAACGGTAGACTTGTCTGTATCAAAGTATTTGATCTGAACGTGAATCGTTTCGTTGATCAGGTCGTTTAAAGCTAAATCTTTCATAAGTTTGCTATGTGCTTTTGCTGATTTGTTTAGCGCGATCATTTGCCAATTTAAAAGGGTGCTGATCTGTTTAATGCGTTTGTCCTCTCGGACTCTGTTTATCCCTTTTCCCTGTTTGAGCTAATTTTTAGCTTTGCTTTGAACCGCCTTAAAGAAAAACGTCTGCATTAAACGTGCTGTTTCTGGCGTAGTACCGAAGCCATGCCCTGCACGATGCAGAACATTTTCCCGAAATAGCACCAGGCGGTTGAATCGATTTTCAATTGAGAGGGCAAGCTCAAATTGATCTGTATCTTGCTCGTATTGGTCACCTTCTGGGGCAATACAAAGGTTAGTTTTTTTATTTTTCCAAATTGTTGTGCCGTGTTGTTTGGGTGCTTCCGGAGATAAATAAACTAAGCCGCTCCAGCCTCGTGGCACTACATCACCCTCTCTATAGTGGTGATGAATGACGCGATGAACATTCTCACCAGCTTCGTATTGAAGGTGAAATGCACCATTCCACCAGTCACCTAAGGTATCCCAGGTATCAGTGACAATGTGCTCATCAATAACCCTGCTAAGTAAATCGCGAACTTCTGGTGTTGAGTGGCGATAACCTGATTGAGGGTTTTTAACCGTTGTTCCCAAATATCGCAATATTGCTGAGGATTCCCAAACAATTTTTGGATCATCATATTGTGCGGCGATTTCTTCACCAACTTGTTCTGCTAGTGGTGGTTTGTATCGAAAAAACTTATTTTTTAGAGCAAGTTCTCTGACAGCGATTGGGTCCGGGTAAAAATCATCGCAAACAATAATGAATGGTCCCGTGTTTTCACTATCTGCTCTTTCTGGATCGTAGAATAGTTCTGTGTGTGTATTTAGCTCATCTACAGAAGTGAATATAGGTTGCATGATTTCGTGTCTCGTTAACGTCAAAAACAAGCGCTTATTAAGCGTTAGATTGCTTTTCTTGTTGTGTTTTATATAAAGGGCAATTCCTAAAAACTTACTAGGTTCCCTAGATAATGTTACCTGCTGAACTTTTATTCTCAGTGAGCTTCAAGAGAAGGACCAACAGTGCTAATTCCATAGAGTAATTATTAAGGATGCCTAAGGCACTATAACGCCAAGCTCCGGGCTTGCCTAATTTTGGAGGCTTTGCACCTTGAATGAGTGCGCCTCCAGATTTGATCTATCCGTAATATGCATAATACTTTTTAGATAGTGTAGATACCTGAGGCAGGTTTGATGGGCTTAAATCGATACATAGCCGGAACGATATTGTTTTGTATGCTGTGTTCTTCTGCTGTGGCAGCTGAAAAGAACCCTGAAGTAATTTTGGCTACTACGCTTCATTACCCACCCTACGAGTATCGT
The DNA here is from genome assembly GCF_024231755.1 of Neptuniibacter sp. GTDB lineage: Bacteria > Pseudomonadota > Gammaproteobacteria > Pseudomonadales > Balneatricaceae > Neptuniibacter. The sequence goes on along the minus strand of NZ_JAAEQH010000258.1, from coordinate 56,107 downwards.
GAAGATGGGAAGCCTAAAGGGCTTGCTGTAGATATTGTCAAAGAGGCCCTGCATCGAGTCGGTGTCGAACAGATCGAATTTAGGTTTTTCCCTTGGAAGCGAGCCGTCTTTGTGACTGAACATGGAGAACGTGATCTTCTGTTTAATGCTGGTAAAAACGAACCTAGAAAGAAATGGGGATATTACGTTGATAGTGTCCTAATTCAGCAAAGTTATGTGTTGTTTAAACGAAAAACCGATCAGTTTGGAGTAAAACCCGATTTTTCAAATGTCGATGACAAAGATATCTCTATTAGAGCGGGCTATTTATATGGCAGTGGTGCTTTCAGGCAGGCTTTAGACAGTCATCGTTTCCACAAAGTTGAATTGGCTAACTCTACTGAACAGAGTGTAAGGCAATTATTGAATGAACGCGTGGATATGTTTGTTGGTGACCTTCTGCCTGTCATGTTCTACCTCCAAGAGAAGGGGCTTGAAGACAAAATTGATATTGTTTTACACCAAGGTGAGCGTATGGAGGTGTTGTCCTGGTCAACTTATCTGCTGTTCTCAAAGTTGAGAGTATCGCCTGAATTTGTGGAACAGGTCAGGTTAGCGATGGAACAGATGAAGGCAGATGGAACCTTTGACTCGATTGTCAGTAAGTACGAATACTAGAAAAAGCTTTTCTGATGGAAGTTATAGGGTTTTGTCCGCATTGGTTCCTTTTATTTGCTTGGTTAGGTGCGCAAAGTCACTCACAATAACTATTTCCAACCCAACAACCAGATGGCATCATTTTTAAGAACCTCCCAATCGATAACTTGGGATCGTTTTGAAATTATCGCTTCTATCAGACAATGGGTAACTACGCCTTCTTCATCGAATTCAACTTCGGTAACCAGAAAGTGCTTTTCTTTATTTACTGGCTTTACCGCTGACCATTTACTATTGAGAAGCTTTCTCGGATTAATTCTATTCAAAACCACTTCACTTTATTTTTCGGCGACTGAACCAACAATTGCTATTCCTTCAGCAATTGTATTAATTGCGAATTTAGAGACACAACACTGACCAATAAATGAAAAGTGCTCTTTTACTATTTCAAGAACATCATTTTTATCGAAATATCGGCCTGTAGATTTAGGCTGAATACAATTATCTATTCTTTGATCCAGGGTATATATCTCCCCTGCAGAATCTATAAGTACATCACGATCTTCGTACGAGAAGAAGTGAAGGTCTGGATCACACTCCCATTCTGATTCACTAGAAATGAATGTTAGTTCACTTTCACCTTCGTACTTAATGATCGCGGGCCAATGAATCACAACGTGTCCTTATGAAAAATAACGCTTAAAGCAGCCAGGCAGAATGCGTCGGATGCCTTTTCTTGTTATACGTTCATCGTTGGACATACTCTGCTAGCTCGTGCCAGATGTTAACTAAGTTTACGAGCCTAGATGTTTCATATGTGGTGATTCCACTTACCGGCACCGACTCAGCCTCTTTTTCAAATAAATAATCTGCAATTCTTTCTGCTTCTTCCGCTGAGCATGTGACTCTGTGGTAGCTCGACTTGAAATCTCCTTGGTATTGCTTAGGAAATTCAATAACACCATTACACAGAGCATTTTTTACAATCCCTGATTCAGGCATATTCGCTTTAGAAAGAATAACCTCTGTTTCCTCTAGAATATTTCTAGGTAGCACGTTGGTTAAGCTACACACTTGCTTGTATTCGTCGGATTTCATATTTACGTATAATGCCCAACATAAAGGGCCGCAGCGAAGTTGTGGTCCAAGCCCGTAGGGCGACTTTTGATGTTTTTGTTATGTTTTATTTACAGTTTTGCAAAAATTTTAGCAGCGAATTCTCTTGCACTTTTTTCTATGTTTTCTGGAGTTCCAAGCATTGCAGGTAAATCTTTAACCCGCTGATAAATTGCTTCGGTTAATTCTTCTTCGCTGGGGAAGTGTTTCGAGTGTTTGAGATTTGATATAGCTTTACGAAGCTCCTTAGTATCACTCGGGTGTGGACTAAACCATGTAGGACGAGATGCCCAACATTCTATCTCTTTCTGTATGTCTTCCATACTCATTCAAAACTCTCCCTTGAAACATAACGCTTAGCTTAGTGGAGGGACGCAGCGATGATCCGCTACAGCTACTTGTTAAATGTTTAATCATCCAATAGCACCCCGCAATACCTACAGTTTTTTGAGTACCAAAGGTGATAAGCCTTTCTCATCTTTAATATATTGTGTCCACAATTAGGGCACTTGAGCAAAAAGTGCTGCAAAGTAACTAACACGAATACAGCACCGAAGAATGTTATCAAACTGACAGCTGTGCCCCAGATCAGTTCTGTCGGGATGACCAATATAGGAATACTTAAAAGACTCAACGTTGATAGAAGCCTAATCCGTTTCTTCATGTTGCACATTGAACGCCCGTAACAGCGGAATATTTGTAGTGGATTAGTTTGTGCTTGCGCTTGTTATGCAATTGTTAGACTTTGAAGTTGCTGAACATTTCTTGAACCTCGCTTTCTTCTAGGTTCTTGTTAATAGCAGCTTCTTTCTCTGCTATTTTATTTTCTTCAATAATACGGATTAGTTCTTCTCGTTTCTTTTGATAATCTTCATTAGTAGACATGATTAGAAGCTTTACCCTAGAAATTTCTGATTCTAAATCTGTTGCCTTACATGTTAGCGTGAATTCACTACCATGAAATCTTGCCTTCTCAGACCCATAGTGCTTTTTGAAAATGTCACGCCATTCCGGATCGGTGAATCCAGTCGTTGTGAATGTAAACTCAAACTCTTCATCGTTTTTTCTCTTAGAAGTCGTCGGAGCTACTAGTGCGATTTCCTTAACTTTCATGATGTTTTCAGCCGACATACCTTTATGTCGGTTGATCAAACCTTGATCCATGTTTCTACTCCTTTTTATAACTCCGCGCCAACGGGCTGGCGCTGCGTAGCAGCGACAGTCCAAGACCAGCGAAACTGGGCTGAAAGTTGAGCGCTTTGTTATACATTAAACCGAAAACGCTTCATTACATTAATGCCTTTACTAACTCTATTAGTAAATCCCAATAATTAAGCAATTCTGTTGGTGGAGACATATTCAATATGTCGTCAAGAGATGACCAGAGATCTCCGAATGTATCATTCAGGAAATCTTTTAAGGCCTTTTTGGCATCCGGGGGAATAATTTCAGACTGTGTGATAGCTGAGGATACTTCTTCATAAACGCTCTCCCCATATCTGGTTGTTCCATAAGTCATAATCTACTCCTTAACTAGAGAACGTATAACGCTCAGCTAAGTGGCGCGCAAAGCGCGTCATCACTTGAGCGCGTTGTTATGCATTTTCAAACAAAAATTTATGCTGATGTTCTAAGTTGCCCTTTCGCTCATATACAAATATGTTTAAAGCCTCCTGTGATGCTTTGATTCTAGTAAAGTTATTGCCTGAAAATACGTCTGAAATTTCTCCAAGTTTATATGCATTTGTATTATCTTCAGAAGCTACAAAGCCTGATAGCTTAAACTTACGACGCTTCATGTGTGGGTATGGCCAATAAAAAGATGAAGATATGACAGAATATATTTTGTGAGATTCTTCTTCTGCTAAACTTATATCTAGCTCTGCAGCCATTGAGCAATGAACATCACCAGACAAAAACACTACCTTTTTAATTTGATTGTTTCGGATATGCTCAATAATTTGATCTCGTTGGCTTAAAAAGCCACTCCATTTATCATTATTCTGCTTTTTTAAGTCGGGGAAGAAGGGGACAGATGTTACAACAAACTTAATCCTTTCACTTCCATCACTTAGCATTGAAGAAGAGATTCCATTTGAAACTCGCTAATTATTTCCCTATCTTCAAGATCTCTTTCCGTACGTGTATCAGTAACAAAAAAATCACTACATCCGTCCTTGAAGCAGTAATAAAAGCCTTCAGGTACCCCCTGAAGTTTACATTGCGCATCAATCGGAATAATAGGGCTATGGCTCATTTGGTAAATTTGATAAGAGTGGATAGCTGCTGGATATTTAACCATCATGTCTCTAGGTTCAGCCTTACTAGGCCAATTATCCTCAATTTCATGATCATCTAGAGTCATGTAAGTAGAAACTTTACTCATTAGTTTCTTCATATATTTCTGTGAAAATACATCACGATACCTAGAGAGATACTCATCTACTTGCTTATCTGGAGATAGAAAGTTCAGGTCATCCGCATAAATTTGATCTCCAACCATCAAAAACTTATCTACGCTATCTCCATCATCTATCTGTCTCAAAATGGAACGGAATGTTTTATCTCCACGGCTGTCAAACCAGCTTCCTTCAAACAAACGGAGTAGATATCTACAAGATCCAAAAATGAACTGCTTCTCATCAGATGAATTATCACTAGATGTAACAAATTCACCAATGTCGGAATTGCCCCAATCGATATGCAAGTCTAGGTTTAATTCTTCAAGCTCCTTATCAGAATAAAACCAACCCATTTGATATGCATATTTTGTATCGGGCTTGAGCCCACAGAATATAGCCACTCCACTCATATCAAAATTTGGATTCATCTTGAAGTACACGGGAGAACCATAATCGCCGCTGTCTATTTTTTTTATTCGTGCTACTCCAAACGCACGTCTTGGCTCTCCAGTAGCAAGTTTTTCGTATGAAGCCCTACCCCATAGGCGAACGTGATCCATATCCGCATGTCCCACAATAGGACCTACGTCCATCTTTTTGATGCTTAACATTTACATCTCCCTTCCTTGTCAGATAGATCGGGTGTATTGTGATGTATTACTTTCTCGGCCATGGTTCGTCAGGTTCAACAAAAGCAACAACACGATCTAGCTTGCCTAGCACCGACTGAGTGTGAACAATAACCTTTTCTAATTCCTGTCCATCATTGGTAAGCCCACGTATATTCAGTCTTGTTTTATTTACTTGTTCTAATAGATCGCGATACTCTTGAGTAACTTCGATGGAGCCAGTATCCAGCATCACTGCTCGAGTTGTGGCTAAATCAATTTGCACAATGGCTTCCTTTATCGGTTGCCTCATATCAGATGAAATTTCATCTGATATGATTTGATCCATGAGATCGCTTTTAAGCAATGCTAGCTCTCTGACTATTTTATCACTCATTGCAAAATAACCTCCGGTCTCTCAAAAAACTATGTTAATGGCACATAGAAAGCAGTAACGGGCAGCTCTTGTTTTATCTCTAACGCTAACTTGGAAATTAATTTTTTGTCCTTTTTTGTTTCTGGATCTTTCGCAGCCAGCACCCCTTTTCTTTTTAGTGCTTTTTTAAAATCCATTTGTTGCTCTCTACCGTATTTTTGATTCTGAGATATTATTTCTTTTATTTCATATAGATCATGTTCAAGTGCTCTATACCCAGCGAGAACTTCGTTATACGCTTTCATCTTCTTTGGCAGCATCATGATTGGCTTTGCTACCGCTGCGATTGCAGCAATAACTCCTAATAATTTCCAGACAAGCGCACCAAATGGCGTATCCCAAAACCATAGTGCAGCAATGGCAGATGACGGGGCGCAGGCTGCGATCACTAACTCCATGCCAATGTTTGTGGATTCAATTCTATGAAGTCGCGCCGAGTAATAACGGACATTTAACTTTGCACTTCGGTATAAATCATAAACACCCCATACCGGATGATTTTCATTGTCAATCACTTGTACGACTCCTTCCGTTCTTTGATGCATAACGCCCAAAGCAACGGCGAGCGAAGCGAGTCCAGCCCGCTCGCGGGCGATATTGCCTTTGCTTGTTAGCACTGGTTGATTTCAGACTGAGTAATAAACTCAACAACAAATAACTCATTCTCACCATTGAGGAAATATTCTTCTCTTGATGGCAAGCGCAACTTCATGAATAGATCTTCACCCACTTGCATTGTATTTCCTTCAGAAAACTTCACTCCTGAGTTCAACAGGTAACCAAACACATTACTGAAAATATCAAATATGCTCTGGCTAATAGAATGATCCCTTGCTAGGGACGCCATATCTGGTAACCCAAGCAGTTGAGCGCCATATGTTCTTAACCAAACTCCATCAATCCCATCAACCTTATACTTCACGATCCCACAAAAAAGAATGAGTAAAGGAAGGCTCTGAATGAGTTCAACTATGTCTCCATCAACGTTATCCCTATTGAGGGCTATTGTTGGGAAGGAAGTTAAAGCACTTTCGTTCGTTACAACAATCGCACCGAAGTAGGATAAGAAACCAGCAACAAGAGCCATTGATGCATATTGATTTATTGGATTGTCATCGTAGCCTTTGTAATACAGGATGATATGACTCTTATGCGCTTTGGCCTGTAACTTTAAATCCTGCCTGTAGTGTGAAGGGGCTATACACTGTTCTACAGCCTCTGCGGGCATAGCATGATCGAAACCTACAATTTGAATAACATGCTCGCCCCAACCGATTAATCCGATTAGGCTCCCTTGTTGCTTTAATTCTTCATCGAGCTCAATTTTTGCTTCTGAGAGACTTGGGTGGTATGAACGAAACTTACTCTCAAAACTAGACGAATTAAAAGCAAAGCTATTGCTGAAAAGAACCTGCAAACTGAGAGGAGACTCTATTTGATCATTTAAGATCAAGTTGCTGTCAGATTCAGCCTCTTGTTTGCCAAAAAATCTGGATAAGATACTCATTTTTCTTCCTTGAAATCATTCTGTTATATATGGATTAAGTAGTGCTAACAGCTAAATATATGACAGATTGATGCAATTAATTGCGTCAATTTGACATATATCTCAGAAACTTATTTTCGAAACCTTAGCGTAAGCTACTGTTAGTAAAGGGTATTAAGCCAAACTAGATATTTTCTTTCAGATAAAAAGCGTCAATCTGACATATATCTACGGGTTAACCATTTCAGCCCAAAGCTCATTGAAATAAAGTGCCTAAAACATCCCTTCAAGAGTAGTTACCTAAGATCTCCCTGGTCCATGCATCATGGCATGAGTTGATTGCTCCAGTCAAAACTGCACTTACGTTTTCCTTCATCCTTCCTGAAATATTGAATTGTTCTGTTATTTGAAAAGTAGTTCATGTGCGTACTATTTGATTCGTTAGCAAACTAATTAAGGGATTGTCCGTGGATCAACGCTTATTTTTTCTTCTGAATATGGCTCGGCATAAGGTGTTTCAGCATGTGGATGCTGAGGCTGAGAAGCAGTTAGGTGTGCCGGTTACTCAGGTGGCGGCTTTGCTTTTTCTTACTAAGAACGAAGGTTGCCCGCAGAAGGAGTTGGGTAAAGCCCTTGGGCTTAATAAGCCTGCTGTTTCTGGTTTGGTTGGCCGTATGCAGAAGCATGGATTAATTGCGCGGCATCAAAGTGAGTCTGATGGTCGGGCCTGGTGTTTGTTTATGACTGATAAGGGGAGGGAGGTTCTGCCTCTCGTACCGCCTTTATTGGGGCAGTTAAACAGCAGATTGACCGATGGTTTTGATGAAGCTGAGCTTGAGGTAGTCCAGCGGTTCCTTAATACAGCAATCTTGCGGTTCTAACTTTTCGATTCTAGCAAAATGATAATCAAAGATGAGGATGTGTAATGAGTCAGTTTTTAGCTATGTATAAGCAGATGGGTAATGAGATGTTTTCACAGGGGATTGGTCAGGTTGCACCTTACTTTGCGACGATTGATCCTGAGATTGTGGATTTCAAAGAGGGTTACTGTGAGTTGGTACTACGTAACCAGAAGAAGGTTCATAACCATTTGGGAACTGTACATGCGATTGCGATGTGTAATGCTGCTGAGCTAGTGGCAGGTATGACGACGGATGCTTCTATTCCCGCGGGTGCACGTTGGATTCCGCAAGGCATGAGTGTTGAGTATGTGGCGAAAGCCAAAACCGATCTTAAAGTGGTTTGTGATGCACAGGAAGTCGATTTCTCAGAGCCGGGTGAAGTGGTTGTTCCCGTGGCGGCTTTGGATGATGCGGGGGAGACCTGTTTTACTGCCGATATTACGATGAATGTGAAGCACGCGTGATCCTGGCGAAGCCAGGAGAACGCTGACTATGTCAGCTGCTAGAACGGCTGCGCCTGCTAGGGGCGAGAACGCCTTTGGCTGCTAGGAAAAGCTGGATTTGTAGGAGGTGCTTCTAGTGGCGAGTTTTTATCGCGATGAGGACATCGCTCCAACAAGTAGAAAAGGAATTTAAAAGGGCTGGATTCCAGCCTGCGCTGGAATAACGATGGTGTGTAGCTTGTAGCTTGTAGCTTGTAGCTTGTAGCTTGTAGCTTGTAGCTTGTAACTCGATACAAACAAAAAAGCCCGGTGATTTCTCACCGGGCTTTTTATTCGAATTAAGAAATTAGATTACTTAGCTTCGTTTTTAGCTTTAACTTCAGCGATTACTTCATCAGCAACGTTCTGCGGGCAAGCTGCATAACGTTCGAATTCCATGGAGAACTGACCACGGCCAGAAGTAATTGTACGCAGGTGACCGATGTAACCGAACATCTCAGACAGAGGAACGTCTGCTTTGATGCGTACGCCAGTTGTGCCTGCTTCCTGGTCCTTGATCATACCGCGACGACGGTTCAGGTCACCGATAACATCACCCACGTTGTCTTCTGGAGTGAATACGTCAACCTTCATGATTGGTTCCAGCAGCTGTGCACCTGCTTTAGGGATAGACTGACGGAATGCGCCTTTTGCAGCGATTTCGAATGCTACTGCAGAGGAGTCAACCGCGTGGTAGCCACCGTCGAACAGTTCGATTTCAACGTCCAGTACAGGGAAGCCTGCCAGTACACCTTCTTCCATCATTCCAGCGAAACCTTTTTCGATCGCTGGGAAGAATTCTTTAGGTACGTTACCGCCTACTACTGTAGAAGTGAACGTGAAGCCAGAGTTTGGCTCACCTGGCTTGATGCGGTAGTCGATCTTACCGTATTGACCAGAACCACCAGACTGCTTCTTGTGCGTGTAGCTGTCTTCAACAGACTGTGTGATAGTTTCACGGTATGCAACCTGTGGCTTACCAACTTCCAGCTCAACGCCGTAAGTACGCTTCAGGATGTCTACTTTGATATCCAGGTGAAGTTCACCCATACCTTTCAGGATTGTTTCACCGGAATCTTCGTCAGTTTCAACTACGAAAGATGGATCTTCTGCAACCATCTTACCGATAGCGATACCCATTTTCTCAGTAGAACCTTTGTCCTTAGGAGTAACAGCAATAGAGATTACTGGCTCTGGGAAGATCATTGGCTCAAGAGTACAAGGGTTCTTAGGATCACACAGCGTGTGACCAGTCTGAACGTTCTTCATACCAACAATTGCGATGATGTCACCAGCCTGTGCTGAATCCAGCTCAGTACGGTCATCAGCGTGCATCTCAACCATACGGCCGATACGCTCAGTTTTACCAGTGTAAGAGTTAAGGATTGTGTCACCCTTGTTAAGAACACCGGAGTATACACGTACGAAAGTCAGAGCGCCGAAACGGTCATCCATGATCTTGAATGCCAGTGCACGGAATGGCTCATCTACAGATACTGTAGCGACTTCGCCAGTTGGTTCACCAGTTTCTGCATCAGTCAGTGGCTGAGCGTCAACTTCAACTGGGTCAGGTAGGTAGTCAACAACAGCGTCCAGAACCAGCTGGATACCTTTGTTCTTGTATGCAGAACCACAGAAAGTCGGGAAGAAGTCCAGTTTACGTGTACCTTCACGGATGCAACGTTTGATGTCTTCCATAGATGGCTCAGTACCTTCTTCCAGGTACTCCATCATCAGATCTTCGTCTTGCTCCAGAGCAGTTTCGATCAGTTCTTCACGGTAAGCAGCAGCGTCATCAACCAGGTCAGCAGGGATGTCAGTTACTTCGTAGTTTTCTGGCAGACCAGAATCATCCCAGATGTAAGCTTTCTGAGTCAGAACGTCTACAACACCTGTGAAACCGTCTTCACGGCCGATTGGCAGAGTCATAACCAGTGGGTTAGCACCCAGTACGTTTTTAACCTGGTCTACAACACGGTAGAAGTCAGCACCCAGACGGTCCAGCTTGTTTACGAAGATCAAACGAGCTACTTCAGACTCGTTCGCGTAACGCCAGTTAGTTTCAGACTGAGGCTCTACACCACCGGAACCACAGAATACACCAACACCACCATCCAGTACTTTCAGGGAACGGTATACTTCAACTGTGAAGTCAACGTGGCCTGGAGTATCGATGATGTTCATGCGGTGATCTTTCCAGAAACAAGTAGTCGCTGCAGACTGGATTGTGATACCACGCTCAGCTTCCTGTTCCATGAAGTCAGTAGTAGCTTCGCCATCGTGAACGTCACCCATCTTATGGATCTTACCAGTAAGCTTCAGGATACGTTCTGTTGTAGTGGTTTTACCCGCATCTACGTGCGCGAAAATACCAATGTTTCTGTACTTGGTTAAGTCTGTCATTTCTTTACTCGACTAAGGTGAGGTTCCAAAAATTGCGCGACATTATACAGACTTTTTGATGACATTTAGAAGAAAAATTACAAGGAAATGACGCTTTTTTTGGTTTTTTTTTCATCAACCTAAATCTTCAACTCACATTTTGTAATTTCGCCTGTTTTTTACCTCAATCTTTGCGAGTTGAAGCTTTAATCGTGAGCACATGAGCCCTTATTAAGCTGTAGATGGATTCATTCCCTCGTCATCAACCTGTCACTGAAAGTTAATGTTACTTATCTAGTCTGAAGTTTTCTCAACCAACGACAATAAATTGAGTAAGCCAAGGAACAAGACATGGATATTTTACGCACGTCCTTTCAGCAGATCTTCGACAGCCAGACTGGTGAGGGAGGCTCTGAGGTAGTAGCACAGGAAAACGGCCGCCTTTACGTAACCAACGGTGAAGAAGGCAAAATTGATATTTTTGATGCTGTAAGCGGCGAGCTGGTTAAGGCTATAGACCTGACTGTAGTTAAGAACTACGACGGCGTGAATTCTGTAGCGATTAAAAATGGTTTGATTGCTGTTGCAATTGAATCCAGCGATGCTCAAGAAGGCAGTATTGCGCTGTTTGATGCTGAGAACGGTATTCTATTGAGCCGCCTTGATGCTAAAGGTGTCTTGCCTGATATGCTTACCTTCACTCCGGATGGCCAGAAAATTCTTGTAGCCATCGAAGCTGAACCGGTTGAGGGTGGAGTTGATCCTGAAGGTGGAGTAGCAATAGTTGATTTGAGTGATGGTCTGGTTAATGCGGCAGTCACACTGATTGATTTCACTCAGTACGATGGACAGGAAGATACACTAAGAGAGCAGGGTATTCGTATTTTCCCGGGTAACTCGGCTTCTCAGGATTTTGAACCTGAATATATTGCTGTTAGCCCGGATGGTACTCAAGCCTTTGTTTCCTTACAGGAAAATAATGCAGTGGCTGTGATTGATATTGAAACGGCAACTGTTGCTGAGCTATTACCGCTGGGTACAACTGATCATAGTATAAGTGGTAATGGTCTTGATGCATCTAACAAAGATGATGCAATTAACATCGATACCTACCCAATCTTTGGTATGCGTATGCCGGACGCTCTTACTAGCTTCGAGATTGATGGCACTACTTATTTCGCGACAGCAAATGAAGGTGATGCTCGTGATGAAGATGAGCGTATCAAGGATCTGACACTGGATGAAACTGCATTCCCTAATGCGGCTGAACTGCAAGACGAAGCTGTATTGGGTCGTTTAAAAGTATCAACTGTAGATGGTGATACTGATGGTGATGGCGATTACGATCAGCTGTTCTCCTACGGTTCTCGTTCATTCACTATTTATGACGCTGATGGAAACGAAATCTTTGATAGTGGCGATCAATTCCAGCAGATTCTGGCTCAGATTCGTCCGGAAAAATTCAATCAGGATGATGGCGAAGTTGATGGCCGTTCCGATGATAAAGGTCCTGAGCCTGAGGCGATTGCCGTAGGTGCAGTTGGTGACAGCCATTATGCATTTATTGGCCTTGAGCGAGATAACGGCATCATGGTTTACAACATCACAGATCCAGCTAACTCAGAGTACATTGGTTACATTGATGCAGAAGAGTACGGCAATCTATCCCCAGAAGTAATCCAGTTCATTGATGCTGAAAACTCAACTTCAGGCACACCACAATTGGCTGTTGCCTTCGAAGTATCCGGTACAACTGCATTGATCAATCTGGATCAACTGGGTGATTCAACCACTGCTGTTTCTTATGACTCCGATAGCGATGCTGCTTTCCTGCACAGTGTTTATCATGCAGTGTTGGATCGTGAAGCTGATGCGGATGAATTGGGTGCATGGGTTAACTACATTGAAGATAATAACTTCTCTGAAATCGCCACAATTGAAGCATTCCTAAACAGCAGTGAAAAGCTTGCCCAGGGAGTGACCAGTAATACGGAGTTTATCGAAGGGCTGTACCAAAATGTACTGGGCCGTGACTCTGACACTGATGGCCTGAATGCCTGGGTTAACTATCTGGACTCTGGCGCATCTCGAGCTGTAGCGGTAAATGGATTTATCAATAGTGAAGAGAACCAGATTAATCTGGTTGGTATGATGACTGAGGGTGTTGAGTACACACTGTTCGACTAAGCTCTCTCAGTAGTACCCCGAATAACGCAATACCGCTGATTTGTTAACAAAGCGGTGTTGCGTTTTTTATATCTGGAGCCTTATCCTGTTACAGGATATTTCATGAACCTAAGGAAACAGATAGTGTTGAGTTATGAGACCTTACTTGCCTTCGGTATGGCTTCAGTCCTGCTAAGCTTTGCTCCCGGTCCTGACAATATTTTTGTTCTTATGCAATCTGCTATGCATGGCAGAAAAGCAGGCATCATCGTTACTCTCGGTTTATGTACTGGATTGATCGGGCATACGTTGCTGGTGACTTTGGGGCTGGCTGCTATATTTCAGGTCAGTGTCGTTGCCTTCACCGCATTAAAAGTAGTGGGTGTTTGTTATCTGCTCTACCTGGCTTGGCAGGCGTTTCAGGCTGGCCGTAGCCATCTTGATAACAAGCAGCTGCCTAAATTGAGTAATACCGCTTTATATAAGCGCGGTATTCTAATGAGTGCCACGAACCCTAAGTTGGCCATCTTCTTTATGGCTTTCCTACCGCAGTTTGCGGATCCGTCACAGGGTGCAATCAGCTTACAGCTACTCCAGCTAGGCGGCATATTCATTGTGATCGGTTTTCTTGTCATGAGTTTTATTGCGGTGCTGTCGGGTTCTATCCGTGTTCTGTTGCAAAACTCTCCTAACCTGGAGGGGTGGATTCACAAATTGGCCAGTGTGGTTTTCGTTGGATTAGCATTAAAACTGGTTACTACAGAGCGCTAGGTTAGATATCACTTACAAATAAAAAGGGCGACTAAGTGTCGCCCTTTTTATTGTTCAGGTTAATCGAGCGGTGCTTTCAGCACTAGCGTTTAAAGAGAGAGATTACGTGTTGTAACTCTTTACCTGCATTATCCAGTTGGGCTACAGCACTGTTCATCTAGTGGCTGGAATCGGCTGTCTCTAGGGAATTCTACTGGTGGATAGATCTTTCCAGCTTTCGTATTCCTCTGTTATAAAACCAGCGTGTAAGTAGGCCGCTCTCAAGGCATCTGGATTTAGTGCTCTTAGATTCCTTAGTTGCTTCTGCATAGCGTTATGCAGTGCGTGATTTCGTTTAGGTATGAAGAATGAACGGGTATCAGGAAAGCTGACTTTGACGTTAGGAATTCTTATTAATTCACCCCCGATACGAGTGACTATTGGCTCTTTCAGATATGAGAATGTGAAATCCGCACGATTATTGGCGATAAATTTTGATAAGAGTTCTCTGGTTGGGAGTGTGAGAACCTGCTGGATATTCAGATTCTTCATGGCTTTTTGATCGGTCTTCCAGCTCTTAACAGTAACTGCTCGGAGTTTCTGGAATTCGGATAACTCTCTTTTTGATAAAATATCGCTTCGGTTACGCGTGGTAAACACACCAACCTGAAATTCACCTTGTCGAATCACCGGATCAGTGATCAGCATGTTGTTGTATTCTGGGTGGTCGCTCAGAAAAAGTGTCTGAGCCACCATATCAGTAGAGCCTGACAATGACATTTGCAGCCCTCGTTCTACGTTAGGGTATGCCACTAGTTCGATTTTATTTGCTATGCCAGATTCTTTTAGAGCGTGGCATATCAGCATGATATCCATTGTAATGCGTTGAATATTTTTAAGCTCCTCTGAGTGGAGAGGAGGGCAGTCATCTACATCCAGTACTGTCTGATAACCTTCTTTGTCCGCTGCGATTTGGAAATGTTCATTTACATAATTGGAATGCACGCCAACAACCAAGTTTTCAGCCTGTAGTGAAGTGGTAAGTAGTAAGCAAGTTGCGAAGGCAAAAAGTAATTTCATGATTACATCTAAAATTGAGGGGCTGTTTCTATTGTAGTAGATCAATATGTACAGCAATAAATACTGATGATGTTACATAGCATCTCCCGGGTGGATATAATACGCGACTTTGATTTTTCGATACTCAGGTTTATTAGATGGATGCTCTAGACGAGATTAAACAATTCCTTGCTTGTGAAACTCCAGATAGCTGGATTCAAGCGGCTCTTCAGAATCAGGATATTTTGCTGATTGATCACGCCCACTGTGAGAAGAAAGCAGCGTCCACAGCGATGAATCTGATGTTCCGTTATGTGGACCGTTTGGATCTGCTGAATAAGATGTCTCGTTTGGCGCGTGAAGAGCTAATTCACTTCGAGCAGGTGCTAGCGATCATGCAGGACCGGGGTGTGGTATATGATCATATGTCACCCGCTCGTTATGCTGCGGGGATGCGTAAACACGTGCGTACCTCGGAACCAGGTCGTTTGATTGATCTGTTAATTATCGGTGCATATATAGAAGCACGCTCCTGTGAACGTTTTGCCAAACTTGCCCCTTTCCTGGATGACGAATTGGCTAAGTTTTATCGGTCGTTGTTGAAGTCAGAAGGGCGTCATTACCAAGACTATCTTGGCTTGGCTGCAGATTATGCGGGCGAACCTATTGATGAGCGTGTTGCGTTTTTCCGTGAAGAGGAAAGAGAGCTTATCGAATCACCAGATGATGAGTTTCGTTTCCATAGCGGGGCACCAACATTTTTGGATGCATAATAAAAAGGCCGTTTAACGGCCTTTTTTTCGATCTTGAATTTTAGTCGATTTCAAAGCTCACAAGGTCATAACCCGAGTCGTCTACCTTCAGATACCAGCCCTGCTTATCCCAGTCCCCCAAAACAATGCGTGTGGCGTCTTCAAGTTTGTGAATCGCAGGGCGGTGGGTGTGGCCGTGAATCATCAGATTTACGCCACTTTCCGCCAGAGTTTGTGTCACTGCATCAGTATTTACATCGGTTATGTATTCTGACTTTTCAGTGGTTCTCTGCTTACTGGTATCTCGGAGCTGACGCGCGATAGCGAGACGTTCTTCAAGTGATTTACTGAGGAAGTTTTTTTGCCATGCGGGGTTGCGAACCAGTCCGCGGAACTGCATATACTCGGTATCATCAGTACACAACTGATCACCGTGCAGGATTACAGCATCGCCGACTGGCAGTGACAGAACTATCTGTTCTGGAAGTAATTCAGCGCCAATAGTTTTGCAGAACTGTTCACCAACCAGAAAATCCCGATTACCGTGTTGAAAGTAAATCTTACAGCCGTTGTCGGATAGGTTCTTTAATTCCGTCAGAACTTCTTCCAGACCCGGAGTAGGGGCATCATCCCCAATCCACGCCTCAAAGATATCGCCAAGCAAATAAAGCTCACTGGCATTTTGAGCGGTGCTGTTGAGGAAATATGAAAACGCCCGGCTAAGGTCCGGGCGTTCAGGTTTCAGATGAAGGTCTGATACAAAATAAACAGACATATAGCGTGGCTATTACTCTTCGTTGTTCTCTTCGTCTTCTTCTACAACCAGTTCTGCTGATTCGATAATAATATCTT
Organism: Neptuniibacter sp.; assembly: GCF_024231755.1. Lineage (GTDB taxonomy): Bacteria > Pseudomonadota > Gammaproteobacteria > Pseudomonadales > Balneatricaceae > Neptuniibacter. The sequence continues at coordinate 40,078 of NZ_JAAEQH010000258.1, read as the reverse complement.
CAACAGGAACATCCTGGTGACCAGCACGCATTGTTGTAGAGGATGCTTTGATCTTGTTAACTACGTCCATACCGCCAACAACTTTACCGAATACTGCGTAACCCCAGCCTTCAGTTGTTTTTGCAGTGTGGTCAAGGAACGTATTGTCGGAAACATTGATAAAGAATTGAGCGGAAGCGCTGTGTGGGTCCATTGTACGTGCCATCGCAATAGTACCTGATGCGTTGGACAGACCATTATCTGCTTCATTTTCAATTACTTCGCGTGTGGTTTTCTGAACCATGCCCGGTTCGAAGCCACCACCCTGAATCATAAATCCATTAATAACACGGTGAAAAATTACACCGTCATAGAAGCCATCTTTAACGTACTGCTCGAAGTTTTCTGCCGTTTTTGGTGCTTTCTCGTGGTCCAGTTCAAGAGAGATATCACCGAAATTCGTATGGAGAATAATCATTGTAGTAATAGTCCATTTCTTCGCCGTTGACCGCGACATTATACGCAAGTCTTAAAGAAACGCATCCCTAGTTTGTTCTTTCGATGTGGGGGTGTGAATCTTAGGGTTTAGTCCTCTCGGCTTGGTATCAACATATATGGTCTGACCAAAGTTATTTTTGTTAGGGTAAATGTCGGATAAAACTGCCATTTATGGATGGCATCCGTTTATAATGTCGCGATATTTTTTACGTACGTTGCCGGGATTGATAAGACGTTTCTTATGAGTGATACAGAAAGCAGTAAACCAACTAACTTTATTCACCAGATTATCGAACAGGATCTAGAAGCAGGAACCCATGGCGGTAAGGTTGTTACCCGTTTCCCTCCAGAGCCTAACGGTTATCTGCATATCGGACATGCTAAGTCGATCTGCCTGAACTTTGGCACGGCTGAAAAGTATAACGGTGAATGTAATCTGCGTTTTGATGACACTAACCCGACCAAAGAAGAGCAGGAATACGTTGACGCTATCAAGCAGGACGTAGAGTGGCTCGGCTTTAAATGGTCTGGCGATGTACGTTATGCATCCAATTACTTTGATACTTTCTATGAGTGGGCACAGCATCTGGTTCGCGAAGGCAAAGCTTACGTTTGTGACCTGAGCCCTGATGAAGCACGTGAATACCGTGGCTGGGCAACTGAGCCGGGTAAAGAAAGTCCGTATCGCAATCGTTCTGCAGAGGAAAACCTTGATCTGCTTGAGCGTATGAGAAAAGGTGAGTTTGATGAAGGTAGCTGTGTGCTACGTGCCAAGATCGATATGGCTTCATCAAACATGAACCTGCGTGATCCTATCCTTTATCGTATCCGCAAAGAGTCGCACCACCAGACCGGTGATAAATGGTGTATCTATCCGAGTTACGATTTCGCACATGGTCAGGAAGATGCAATTGAAGGTGTTACACACTCTATCTGTACGCTGGAATTCGCAGATCACCGTCCACTGTATGAATGGTTTATCGAAAACCTACCTGTTCCTTCCAAACCTGCTCAGTATGAGTTTGGCCGTCTGAACCTGAACTACACAGTGACCAGTAAGCGTAAGCTGAAACAGTTGGTAGACGAGAACCATGTAAATGGTTGGGATGATCCTCGTATGCCAACAATCTCAGGCCTACGTCGTCGTGGTTATTCTCCACAGGCAGTTCGTAATTTCTGCGACAGTCTGGCTGTAGCCAAAACAGACGGCACAGTTGATATGGCGCAATTTGAGTATTTTGTTCGTGAAGATCTGGACAAGAATGCTCCACGTGCAATGTGTGTAGTACGTCCGTTGAAAGTGACTATCACCAACTATGACGAAGGTCAGGAAGAGTGGTTTGAGCTACCGAATCATCCTAAGGATGAGAGCATGGGCATGCGTAAAGTGCCTTTCACTAAGAATCTTCTTATCGAACAGGATGATTTCGCTGAAGTTCCTCCTCGCAAGTGGAAGCGTCTGACTCAAGGTGTTGCCGTTCGTCTGCGTGGTTCATACGTGATTACTTGTGATGAAGTTATCAAAGATGAAGAAGGCAATGTGATCGAGCTGAAATGTTCATACGATCCGGCTACTAAAGGTGCAAACCCTGAAGGTTACAAAGCCAAAGGTGTTGTGCACTGGGTATCTGCAGATAACTCTGTTGCCTGTGAAGTACGTGAGTATGATCGTCTATTCAGCGAAGCGAACCCAACAGGCGATAAAGAGAAGGACTTCCTGGAATTTATTAATCCAGAATCTCTTGTCGTGCTGAATGAAAGCCGTTGTGAAGTTGGGCTGGCGAATGCGGATGTTCAGAGCCGTTACCAGTTTGAACGTACTGGCTACTTCTGTGTTGATTCAGACTCTACGGAAGAGAAGTTGGTCTTTAACCGTACTACAGGCCTTCGCGATTCCTGGGGTAAGTAATATTATAAGACCGGCTTATAACAGCTAAGGTCAACGAAAACCGGCTACGAGCAACTAACGCTTTTAGCCGGTTTTTCTTTTTGGGGTTTATTCGTTTTAGCCTGCCGTTATCTGCCGTTTACCCCTTCACGGCAAGCACTTAATAACTGCTCAGCAAAATCGTCTTCATTGACGGCTCTGGCAATCGCAACACCACCGATCATTAATACTGCCTTCTTAATTGCTTCGCTTTCATTAAGCTTAGGCTTACCCTCATTAAACTCGTTGATGTTATTGATAAAGCCTTTGAGTACGCGGGTGTAAGTGGTGCGGACCTGATCGTCCCGTTGGTGAATATCAGTCGTTAGAAAAGCTAAAGGGCAACAGAACTCACCGTTTCTGTGTTTGTCGCTGAGATAGGTTTCAATAATATCTGATAGCTGAAAACCTGAACGTTCCACCGTATGGCTTTTGGCCAGGTGAGCGGCACTTAAAATCGCTTCGGCATAGAGTTCGCTCTTAGATTCAAAGTGATTGTAAAACGCGCCTCGGGTGAGACCGGCATGTTTCATCACATCATTAATCGCGACTTTATCAAAGCCATCTTTGGTAAAGAGTTCTGCGGCGCTATCGATAATCTTCTTTCGACTCTGTTGCTTTTGTTCAGCCGTCCAACCCATAAAACTACTCCTGTTTTGCTTAAAGCGGAGTATGGCATAAGTTCAAAATATGTTCTTGAACATATTGTGTCGGCCAATAAAGTGGAGTTCAGGTAGTTAAGTGAATGGCTTAACCGAATTGAATAACAGGAGTTAAACATGACTGCACCAATCCGAATTTATGGACCATCTTTTAGTACATTTGTGCGCAGTGTAATGATGGCTTGCGAGCTTAAAGGATTGCCTTACGAGGTAACTACACAAGTGGATGGGGAAGAGGTAGGTTTTCATACCCCGGGCCATAAAGCGATTCATCCCTATACCAAATTTCCAGTGCTTCTTACTGAGAAAGGGCCTATCCCAGAAACCGTTGCGATTCTGCATTACCTCGAAAATGAATACGGTGGCACTAAGCTATATCCAACAGACCCTTATGCCCAAGCTCAGGTTGAAGCGTGGAGTGGTATCAGCGGAATCTATGTCGATTTTGAAATTGTGCGTAAAGTACTTCTAGAGTTCATTTTTCCGAAAGGTGAAAACGGAACGGTAAGAATGGATAAAGTAGAAGCAGGCATTCCTGGCATCCAAAATGCACTATCAGTGGTTGCCGATCAGCTGGCAGATAACCCATATATTTGTGGTAACGAACTCACAGCTGCGGATCTAATTTTGATCCCAATTATCGATTACATCGAAGGTGCAGAGGTAGGTAAACCGCTGGTGGCCAAGCACGAAAATGTACTGAACTATATCCAGACTATTCGTCAGCAGGATTTTGCTAAGGATATTCTTAAGTAAGGGCTGAGCTCAGTACAGCGGTCTTGCTGACTGCTGTACAGTCTCTAAGTTTGTATATTACCTCTACTCTTTAAAAACCACTGTCCTGTTACCATTGAGAAAGACCCGTTTCTCAATATGGTATTTCACGGCTCGGGAGAGTGTAATGCGCTCAATATCCCTTCCTTTAGCGATAAGATCTTCCGGATAGTAGGTATGGTCAACAGGTTCTATGCCTTGTGCAATGATAGGACCCTCGTCGAGATCTGCATTGATATAGTGTGCGGTAGCCCCCACCGTTTTTACACCTTTTTCATAAGCCTGGTGATAGGGTTTTGCCCCTTTAAAGCCCGGAAGAAGTGAATGATGGATATTTATCGCCCAGCCTTCCAGCTTTTGGCTGAGTTCATCAGAAAGCACTTGCATATATCGGGCTAAGACAACGAGATCTGCTTTGGAGTCCCGAATTATTTGCCAGAGTTGCTGTTCCTGCTGTGGTTTGCTTTGTGGCGTGATAGGAAGGTGGTAATAAGGGATCTGATGCCAGTCGGCCAGAGCTTTCAGGTCGGGATGATTAGAGATAATTGCGGGTATATCGATGTTTAACTGCCCAATCTTGTTTTTGTAGAGCAGGTCATTGAGACAGTGATCAAATTTAGATACCAGAATTACAACTCTGGGCTTGTGATCACTCGGTTGTAACTCCCATTGCATTTCAAACTTTTCGGCTCTAGGAGAGAAGCGCTGACGGAATGTATTCTGATCAAAGTGGCTATTGGTGCTGAAACACGCCCGGATAAAAAAATGTTTACTTTGCTTATCATCAAAGGAGTGAAGTTCTTCTATATAGTGTTCATTCTGGTAGAGAAAACCAGTCACTGCATCGACAGTACCCAGTTGGCTGGGGCAGCTTGCCGTGAGTATCCATGAGCTGTCGGCCATTTCACTCTCCTGTTATCAGATAATCATTAAGTGTAGACGATCTGTTAACAGGCCCTAACATTGAGGCATAAGAACGGAGGCTGACGTGAAGGAGTAATCAGCTCCCCTACAGTAGGAGTGAGAGCTGATCTTTCTTAGGCGGGAGCTTTATTTACAGCAAGGCTCAGCGATAATTTCTATCTTGTCATCTTTTACTGAGTGGAAGAAACAGTTAGAGCGTTCAGTATGACAAGCAGGACCTTTCTGGTTAACCAGGCAGAGCAGGGTATCGCCGTCACAATCAATACGCATCTCCACCAGTTTCTGTACATGACCTGAGCTTTCACCTTTACGCCAGTATGTCTGGCGAGAGCGAGACCAGTAACAAACCTGGCCAGTCTTCAGTGTCTCTTCAATAGATGCGCGGTTCATCCAGGCCATCATCAGAACTTCGCCGGTATCATTCTGTTGTGCAATAGCAGGGATCAGACCATCTTCGTTATATCTCAGGTTATCCAGCGCGGCGGACAGATCAGTTGAAGTGCCTAATTCAGCGGATTCCAGATCGTAGTAAAAATTGTTTTTCATCAGTGTGTATCTATTGTCGGTGAAATCTGCGCGCATCATATCACGCCAGTAAAATCATTTTGAATTATTACCGCTCTCCACACTCAAATAAGCAATATCCGCTTAATTTGGAGAACCTGATGATCTCAAGGGTAAGTTTATTAGCTTTTCTTATCGCTGTTTTCGTGACGCTATTGTGTCTGAAAAGCTGTGAGCTGCTTGCCGAAGAGAATAATGGCTTTGATCTGACGAATAGTCAGATCTCGCAGGAAAAGATACTACCGGGAGGTCCCGCCAGGGATGGCATTCCCTCAATTGATAAGCCGGAATTTGTCACTATAGATAAGAGTAACTGGCTGTCTGATACGGATATGGTGCTTAGTCTTGAACTAAATGGAATCTCCAGAGCTTATCCTATCGCTATTCTTAACTGGCATGAGATTGTTAATGATCGTTTAGGTAATCAATCTGTTGTGATCAGCTACTGCCCCTTATGTGGAACCGGAATGGCTTTTTCTTCTGCAATAGGGGGGCGGGTTTTAGAGTTTGGTGTTTCAGGCTTACTCTATAACAGCGATGTTTTGCTTTATGACCGCCAGACGGATTCGCTCTGGTCGCAGATTATGAGCCAAGCGGTGAGCGGACCTTTAGCTGGAAACAAACTTACGCAGCTAACCCTTAACCAGATGCGCTGGGGTGATTGGAAACAACGCTACCCAAAAGGCGAGGTACTAAGCCGCAACGCTGGTTACTCTCGTGATTATTCCACTAGCCCTTATGGTGATTATGATCAGAGCCCAGCCCTTTATTTCCCTGTCGAATTCCTGAGCCGTCAGTATCATCCCAAAGAGCGGGTATTGGGAATAGAGGTAAATGGAAAGTTCAAAGCCTATCCTTTTGCTGAGCTTGCGAAACTATCAGGCAATGAGTTACAGGATCAATTTAATGGCGAAGAGTTGCTCTTGCGGTTTAACGCTAAGAACAGAACGGGGGAGGTTTTTCTATCCCCGAACCAACAATCTAAACCAGCGGTGAACGCCTTCTGGTTTGCCTGGTTTACTTTCCATCCGAAAACATCAGTCTTCTCAGCCGAGTTGCTGGAATAATAACAAAAGTGAGCGCTATCCAAATTACTATTATTGATAGCGCTCCAGGTTTAGATGCAGCCTCACTCGATCATAAATTTGCCAAAGAACTCGCTTAATTCCTGATAAGCATCTAGAGGTAAGATCGTGGCGATATGCTGATCAGGTCTAACCACGACCATACAACCCTGAGCGCGGTTGATTTCGCGTTGCTCAAAAATATCCCGCTCTTTTATAGAGCAGAATACTTTTTCGTAATCTCTCAGACCATATTTACCTTTGGCGGGCCATAAGTAATCAGGCATCTCTTCAATGGAAATTCCTTGTTGTTGGAACACCGCATAAACATCAATGACCGAGTCGATATCTGAACCTGATGGGGTGTATTTATTTACGGGTGAATCCGCAGAACAAGCTAAAAAATTAATAAGTTTGCTTGAGTCTGAAGTTGGATCTACAGGGTTTTGCTCACTGCCAAATACGAAAATACGCCAGCGGCCATCAGCTTTGTTCAAATGCCCTAAATGTTGTGGTCTACCATCTGATATACGAGCCGCTTCAGCAGAATGGAATCGCTGCCCGATTTTGAAACCATCGGCTAAGTGCTGGTTTTCCTGGCCGGTGCAGAGGTATGAAGGGTCGTACTGGATAGATGTGCCAGCAATAAAACCATTCTGACGCGCAATGAACTTCTCAATATCTGCGGTGTCCGTTTTGCTCTGAGAATGACCGTTCTTCGCTGAAGGGCGAGTCGCCACTAATGCTGACATCTCCCTATCTGCGTTGATCAGCATGTGGGCTACTTTTCGGCGTTCTGTTGTATAAGTTTGTAGCAATTCAGGTTGCGCTTTGCCTTGTAATACAGCAGCTAGCTTCCAACCCAGATTGAAGGTGTCTGGCAGGGATGTATTCAAGCCCCAGCCACCCTTAGGGCTATGTGTATGGCAGGCATCACCGGCAACAAATGCACGTGGGATCAGGTTTTCTGCATTATCCAGAGGCCTATCATCAAAACGATCCGCCACACGTTGGCCAACTTCATAGATTGACCACCAAGCAACTTCCTTCACATCAAGTTTGTAAGGGTTCATGATCAATTGAGCCTTAGCGATAATATCTTCGACGCTAAGATCAAGATTCGATGCTCTTTGGTCTTTATCTAACAGATCAAGTTCCACATAGAGCCTCACCAGATAACCACCTTCTCGGGGGACCAGCATTACAGCACCGTTGTCTTTAGATTGGATAAAGCTCTTTACTCGTATATCTGGGAAATCTGTTACAAGCAGGACATCCATAACCCCCCAGGCTTTATTGGCCGAATCACCTTCCAGATTTATGGATAGGTTCCTACGTACTGCGCTTCTGGCGCCATCGCAACCGACCACATATTTGGCGCGAACTGTTTCGACTTTGGCTGATTGGGTTGCGTCGTTTCTCTCGAATGTTGCCGATATTGGATAAGCGTTTAGGTCCTGAGTCAGGTTTGCGTCAACATCTAACTCAAGTAACCGGCGGTTATAGTGAGGAATCAAGTGGGCTACAGAACTTTCCATGCCTTCAAGCAAAAGGTCATGTAAACGAGCCTGATTAACCACACCGTGAGTAAACTCGGACAGGCCAAGCCTAGCGTCAGCTACTTTATGTGTGCGTTTGATATTTTCAGGATGTTCCGTATCTGGCTCCCAGAAAGCATTCTGATGAAGTTGGTAAGTTTCCTTAACAAGTTCACTGCTATTGAAAGCTTTCATGATCTCCATTGTGCGGCAGCTTATTCCATCAGCTTGCCCAAAAAGAAGAGGACCAGATTTTTGTTCAACGATGCAGGTGGTTATATCTGCGAACTCGGATAGCTGCCTTGCCAACGCGAGTCCAGCAGGGCCGCAGCCAACAATCAAAACATCGACTTCTTTTGGCATTTCGACAATAGGGGGTGGTGAGGCCGGTTCACGCACGGAGTCTGGAATCTGATAGTTACCTGGTTTGAATCCATTGAGATGATATTGCATTACATAATCCTCTTAGCCTATCGCAGGGCCTAACGTTGTTATTGTTGGTTTTGCACTTACCGCGTACTGCGTGTGCTGATGGAGTAAAGGTTAGGTGAATGGCTTGAGAGGGTTTGTCACCTAAAAATAGGGACTTTTAGCGATGAAGGAGCCTTTGGCTTCTGCTTTTGAACATGATAGATAAGTGGATCAGTTGGCGTATATGGGTAATCGATTGTTAATAACGGTTAAAGGGTTTGATTACAGGTAATCAGCCTCGCTAGACTATGGCTTATATAAGTTTTATAGATGGCACCTCTTTTATATGGCACACGAATCACTTCCTTATATTATTGCTGGCCCAATCATGCGCAGGTTAGAACCAGACCATATGGTGTTATGGTTGGTCACTCGTGAGCCTTTGCAGGCGACACTTAGTCTGTATCAAGGGGATGAGCGCCAGACAGAGATTGAGTGTGCTGAAATGACTCAATCGGTTCAGGTTGGTGAACATGCTTATATTCATCTAATCAATTACCGACCTGAATCCGAGTTGCCCGTTAACGAGTGGCTTGGTTATGACCTGCATTGTACGGTAGATAGCGAAACCAAAAATTTAGGGGAGTTGTTACCTCATCTTCTTTACGATGGAGAATCCCGTCCGGGTTTTGTCCTTAAAACTAAAATCGATCAGATCCTGCATGGTTCCTGCCGTAAACCCCATTATGATTCTGATGATGCTTTACTTCGAGTTGATGAGGTTTTATCTGAGTCTCAGCATAATGTGGCCAAGCGTCCCGCTTTGTTAATGATGTCAGGGGATCAGATCTATGCTGATGATGTTGCAGGGCCAACGCTTTCTGCAATTCATCAGGTCATTAAGTTGCTTGGTTTAGCTCCAGAGATAATTGAAGGCGCGACGGTCAGCAACAGTGAGCAGCTTTATCAGAGTCAATATTGTTACTATCAGCGAGAAGAACTTCTACCGCATACTGAGGCTAATCAAGAGTTAAAAGATCGCTTCTTTGGTGGAGCACGCAAGCCGATCTTTACAGCGGATACTGCGCACAATCATCTGATCACGTTGTCAGAAGTGATCGCTATGTATCTGTTGGTGTGGTCACCGCAGTTGTGGTCATTTATTCGTTTAGGCATCTCCGATGTAGATAACAAGTACACCGATCTCTATCTGGATGAGCAAAAACAGGTAGAAAACTTTGCGGCGGGTTTGGATAAGGTGCAACGTGCTTTAGCCCATCTTCCTGTATATATGATCTTTGATGATCATGATGTGACTGATGACTGGAACCTGACCCGAGGTTGGGAAGAAGCAGCCTATGGGCATCCATTCTCCCGTCGGATTCTGGGCAACGCTTTGATCGGCTACTGGCTCTGTCAGGGCTGGGGTAATGCGCCAGAGAAGTTCCCGGAGCAATGGAATAAACAGCTGGAAAACTCTGATACGTTGGATACTAATCCGCAGCGTAAAGATCTGGTTACACAGATTCTTGAGTTTGAGTCCTGGAGCTATAGTTTGCCCACATCTCCTAAGCTGGTGGTGCTGGATACACGAACTAAACGCTGGTGGTCTGAGAGCAGTATGGCTAAACCATCAGGTTTGATGGATTGGGAAGCCCTGTCGGAACTTCAGCAGGAGTTAATGGGGGAACCTTCAGTGATTCTGGTATCTCCGGCTCCAATATTTGGTATGAAGCTGATTGAAACCGTACAGCGGATCTTCACATTCTTTGGGCAGTCGCTTATGGTGGATGCAGAAAACTGGATGGCCCACGAAGGATCGGCCAATGTGATTCTGAATATCTTCCGTCATCCTAAAACACCGCAAAATTTTGTGATTCTCTCCGGTGATGTGCACTACTCATTTGCATACGATATTAAAATTCGTTTCCGCAAGAACAGCCCGGATATCTGGCAGGTGACCTGTAGCGGATTTAAAAACGAATTCCCGCATAAGCTGCTGCGCCTATTTGATCGCCTTAATCGCTGGCTCTACGGTAGTCGCTCCCCACTAAACTGGTTTACTAAACGTCGCCGTATGCAGATCCGTTCACGCATACCTCAGGGGCACCCCGAGCAGCGTGTCTATAATCGAAGTGCGCTTGGTAAGGTTCTACTTAATGATCAAGGTGAGCCAGAGCAGATCAGTATTCTGCCCGTCGATGGCGGTGAGGTGGTTTTCCCTCATCGAGGAAAGGGACGAAATAGGTGAGATAGTGTATTTCGTCGAAGTTGTCGAGCTTACATGTAAACCTATGCAAGCCGTTGCACATCCACAGAGACATTTAACTCCTGGCTATTGCCTCCGTCGAATATTACCCCACGTAGTGGTGTGACATCTGAGTAGTCCCGTCCCCAGGCCGTGGTGATGTGTTGGTCTGCTGGAATGTTATCGTTGGTCGGATCAAACTCGAACCAGCCTTCACCAGGGGAGTAAACTGCAAACCATGCATGCGACGCATCAGCTCCGATCAGTTTTTCTTCTCCTGGCGGCGGTAACGTTTCCAGGTAACCGCTGACATATCGAGCCGGGTAACCCATTGCTCTTAAACAGCCGATAGCTACATGGGCGAAGTCCTGACAAACGCCGCTTTTTTTCTCTAAAGCTTCATGCAGGGGCGTAGCTACAGTTGTGGAGTTAGGGTCGTATTTGAATTCGTTAAAGATTTTACTGGTTAACTCGCGTACTGCAGACAGCAGTGGGCGGTTGTCGTCAAATAGTTCGGCGGCATACTCTCTGAGTTCAGTGCTAACTTTAATCATCGGTGAGTCGAGCAGGAACTCTTTTGCTTCTATAACTTCTGCAGTATCCGATTGCTCTAAAAGCTGTCTCGCTTGAGAACAGGTATTACCGAGATCCAGATCCACAGAAGCACGTTCCGATTGGGTATCAATTTCAGTGGTGACATCGATAACCAGTTTCTTGTGATGATTTTGCAGAGAGAAATAGAAATAGTTATTGCCAAAATAATCTTCTCGCTGTGAAAAGTAGCTTGGCTTAGGCGTGATATTGACCTGCATTTTCTGGCAGTTCTGGTAATCCGTGCTGCGCGGTAGCAGGTGAGCCTGGTTATAGCAGAGAGAAACAGGGCTGTGATAAAGGTATTCTGTGATATGTCTGATTCGGTAGATCATAGAAATACAATCCCTTGAGTTTCTGCCAGCTGCTGAGGGCCTGACTGGTGGTCAAAGTATTGATCGCTGAGCACGGAAGAGAACTCTTCCACATGAGCGATCACTTCATCGAGCAACTTGTGGAGCTGCATGCGAGATTGAGTGTCGGCGTCATATTTGGCCAGCTCTTCCAGATCCGCTAGTTGGATATCATTCAGCGATTTGATCAGTAGTTTTTCACCCGGGCTCAACCCTGGTTTGAGTGAATCCGGTTGTGGCAGATCTGAGAAATGTGTTTTCAAGCGTTGTAATTGATAAAGGATGGAACGAGGGTTGGTTTCATCCAGCATCAATAGTTCCAGACCATGTGCAACATCGGTATGGGTTCTGTAGCGTCTTCTAAAGGTGATCAGTGCTTCCACGCTCAACAGCACTGTTTCCAGCATCTGCTGTTGTTGAGAGCGGGGTAGCGCTGTTGTTAGTAATAACTGCAATAAGCGGGCTGTTTGCAGAACGCGTTCGCTACGTCGACCGATCTCCTGAAATTTCCAGCCCACACCCTGAAGCATGCTTTCATGGCTTAGGCCAGACATAGCAAGCAGAGTTGTTACTAGTGGATCAAGGGATTCTTCAGGTGCAGAAGGAAGCCCGCTGATATAGGAGCGTTCCAACTCAAACAGGTTATCTCTCAGGTCATTGATGATCCTGTGAGTATCTGCCGAGAGCATCTCTTTAACCTCTTCGGAGCAGGTTAAGAGTGCAAGTAGACTTGATCGAATACTGTTTGAGTTATTGTTATCCAGAATAATATCGATCAGTTCCTGATCGGGATTATTCAGTTTTGCTTCGTCCATAAAGCCCGGTAGGCAATTGGTCTGCTGTGATAACGCTTTAAGCAGTATGTTTTTGGATTGTTCCGGTAGCGGATCAATACCATTCATCTGCATAAATACAGTACGCATCAGACGCATGTTGGACTCAGCTCTTTCTGCGTAGCGTCCCATCCAGAAAAGATTCTCAATCACTCGACTTGGCAGGTTTGTTTCATGTGCCAAATCGGTAATTCCAGTGTGCTCCTCAATTAATGAGGTTTGTTTTTCTGGCTCGGATGCCTGGATCCAGGTGTCTTTGCTTTGTGATCCCGCCTGGTTGGTGACAACGGTATCCTGTTGACTTAAACCAACTCGGGTAAGGCCGCCTGCCATTACGGTATAGGTGCTTTGGTTAGCGACCTGATTGGATACCGTAAAGCTTCTGAAGATGGATGGGCGGGTGATGATCTCTTTATCCTGCCATGCAGGAAGATAGGAAGGCGCAACATAGCTTTGAGCTACAAAATCATGCGGGGTTGCCTCAATACGCGCCAACACTTCAGCTTTACTTTCCTCTGTCAGCAGATGTCCGTAAACACTTGGATTATCTTGCTGACGCATAGCGGGTTTGATGATTAATGAATCAAGATTTGCCTTAATAAAACTAAGATCATCTTTATCACCACACCACCAGGTAGAGACTGATGGAAGTTTTAGCTCTCTGCCAAGGAAATGCTGGCTTATCTGAGGCATATATTTCAGCAACGCTGGCGTTTCCAGAATACCGGATCCGAGAGGATTACTGACTACTACATTGCCAGCACGGATCACTTCGACTAGGCCAGGTATCCCCAAATATGAATCGGATTTCAGCTCAACCGGGTCGCAGTAGATATCGTCAACACGCCTAAGAATGACGTCCACTTTGCTTAAACCATTCAGGGATTTAAGCCACACCGAGCCATCTCGCACGATAAGGTCGCTACCCTGTACAAGGGGATAACCAAGGTAGTTTGATAGATATGTGTGTTCGAAGTAGGTTTCGCTGTATGCGCCTGGTGTAAGAATAACGATTAAAGGGTCGTCTGTTTTATCCTCTGCTAACGAGGAAAGCGTATTTCTCAGAGATTGAAAAAACAGCGATAGCCGGTGTACCTGACTATCACGAAACAGACTGGGTAGAACACGTGACAGTACCGTACGGTTTTCCAACGCATAACCAGCCCCGCTAGGGGATTGAGTACGATCACCAATAATCACTATCCGGCCATCTGAGTCACGCACCATATCAGCAGCATGCAGCGTTAACTGATGTTCACCGGGTAGGGTTATCCCTTGGCACTGACGTAAAAAACCAGGGTGGTTATAGATTATTTCTGGCGGAATGATCGACTGACGAATCAGCTCCCTTGGGCCGTAGATATCTTTAAGAATGAGATTCAGTAGTTCAGCGCGCTCTGTCAGACCTGCTTCGATGATTCCCCATTCTTCACTGGGGATGAGCATCGGGATAGGATCTAGTTCCCAGGTCTTTCTTTCTAACGGGCTGCTGGCCAGATTATATGTGGCGCCATCATCACGCAGAATTCGAGCTGCTTTTTTGTAACGATCCTGAAGGCCGTCATTGCCCAACGCTTGAATGCTGTCGAGCAGATACTGCCAATGCGAACGTGGCTGATTGAGATCAAACGCCTCGTTATAGTGGCCATCGGGGACTGAATAGCCGCTCGATTGCTCTTCCACTATGGTTTGTGATTGATTTTGCACTGACGGACTCATTAGCTGACTTGGATTGCGCACATTATAGCGGCTGTTTAAAGAAAGTCTGCCTTCTATACAGCTACAGGCATATGAATAAAAAAAGCCGCTTAAATGCGGCTTTGGGCATTTATTCTATCCCTGTCGTGCCATCTGGATATCGCTGACTTTACCTGTGGTTAGTGCAGCAGCAGAAACGCTCGGGTTGAATGCAAACCAATTGTCACTGAAATCGTTATGAAGTTCAGAAACACAGATCTGTAGATCATTTAGGTAATCCCGGAATGACTCGTTCAACTGTTCCCCATTATCCAACGGGTAGTGGAGTTGTTTGACCGTTTCGATGCCACGTAAAACATTGGTTGATCTAGGAAGTTTTTCAGCAGCGGTACTCATCTCTTCGATGCAGAACCTCAGTGTTCGAGGGAAGTGGGGATCCTCAAGGAGGAACCGGGCAACTTTTTTCGATTGTACGGCTGTCCTTACTCCACGGCGATAGTTCATATAACCGCTTACAGAACGTAGTACGTTACCCCAAACAACTTGGGCCAGATTGGCCTGTATGCTTTCGTCAGGCTGCAGCATGATTGACGCGCCAGCATCGAGAATGCGTGTGGTCATATCTGCCCGCTCGATATTTCTACCCAGCACGACAAACTGCCATGTTGCATCGCGACTCATAGCACCTTCAAACAGGCCGGTAATCTCCTGGCAACGCTGAATAATAGTGTTCAGGAACTGGTGCCTGTTGGTACGACTGATGCCTTGTTGAATGTGATTTCGTGCATATAGGTCCAGCTCATTAATCTGTTCCCAAGTATCCTGCGGTACAACATCCCTTGTGGTTCGGATGTTCTCTTTCACTTGTTTAAGCGAAGAGAGTAGTGAACCAGGGTTCGTATCATCTGCTAACAGAAACTTAACCACGTTGTGTTCATTCTGGACCTTATAACGTTCGCTAAAGGTTTCAGCATTACTGTTTATGCGGATCAGGTTGTACCAACTGATATTGGTTTTTTTCGGCAGATCGAAAAGTAGGTTGTCATAGACACTGACTAAACGAGCAATATTCTCGACTCGCTCCAGATATCGAGCGCCCCAGTAAATTCTTTCAGCTACGCGAGATAACATCATTATTCAGCCTCCGTATCTACGATCCAGGTGTCTTTACTTCCGCCACCCTGTGATGAGTTCACCACCAGTGAGCCTTTTTTCATTGCGACGCGGGTTAATCCGCCGGTTGTTACATAAGAGTCTTTGCCTTGAAGAATAAAAGGACGCAGATCCAGATGTCGGGGTTCAAGGTTTTGTGGCCCGATCAATGTTGGGGCTGTAGACAGGTTTAGCGTGGGTTGGGCGATATAATTTCGAGGGTTTTCCTGAATGAGTTGAGCAAATTTTGCCTGATCCTTTTTGGTTGAATGCGGTCCCACTAACATCCCATAACCACCAGATTCATTGGCAGGTTTTACAACCAGTTTATCCAGATTGGCTAGCACGTATTCTCTTTGCTCAGGAACTTCACACAGATAAGTGTCCACATTGGAAAGAATCGGTTCCTCATTCAGATAATATTTGATGATTTCTGGGACATAGGCATAAACAACCTTATCATCAGCAACACCGGCGCCTGGTGCATTAGCGATAGCAACATTGCCTTTTTTCCACGCACCTATCAGGCCGGGAACACCTAAAGCAGAATCTTCTCGGAAAACCTCCGGATCGATAAATGCGTCATCAATTCTACGGTAGATGACATCCACGCGTTCCGGACCTGCTATTGTCTTCATGTAGACGCAATCATCTTCTACAAACAGGTCGCTGCCTTCTACAAGCTCGGCTCCCATCTGCTGGGCTAGAAACGCATGTTCAAAATAAGCCGAGTTAAAAATACCAGGGGTTAAGACCACTATCTCCGGCTCTTCGACTTTTCGAGGGGAGAGAGAAGCCAGCATATCGAAAAGCTGCGCGCAGTAATCATCCAGTGGCAGGATATTCTCTTTTTCAAATATCTCCGGTAATACCCGCTTGGTGATCGCTCGGTTTTCGAGCATATAAGATACGCCAGACGGTACGCGTAGGTTGTCCTCGAGAACAAAGAATTTGCCATTTCCATCTCTGACCAGGTCAGTACCACAGATATGCGCCCACACGCCATAAGCTGGGCTTACGCCTTTGCACTCGGGTAGATAGTTGGGTGATTCTTTGATCACATGTTCAGGGACAACGCCATCGCGAATAATGTTTTGATCGTGGTAGAGATCATCTATAAACATATTCAGCGCGCGCAGCCTTTGCTTAAGGCCTTTCTCTGCCTGTTTCCATTCATCAGAAGGAATTGTTCGGGGGATAATATCGAATGGCCAGGCCCTGTCGATATTGCCTTCTTCGGTGTAAACCGTGAATGAAATCCCCATCTCCTGAATAGTCGCTTCTGCCATTTGGCGGCGTTTATCCAGTTCCCCCTGTTCCATTTCAGAGACATGTCGAACCAATTTTTCTGCGGCTTGACGAGCATCCCCTTTTGCAGATATCAGCTCATCGAAATGCGCTTCCGCCTCATACCCATCCCAAATATTCTTCATACCCATTACTTCCTAAGATCTGACCTTTTACATGCGCACTATTGCGGTGCAGCAAGTGCACTCAAGGCTCTACGACCGCCATACCTTGGTGCTCATGGCCATTTTTTGACCGTTGTTTCTATTCATTTTTGACTTATATAGACCTCAGCAAATATCAGGCCATTAAATGAAAAAGGTGGGCTTAGTCTGCTCTGGTGCCCTGTAGCTATGGCATTTAAGTCTGGTTCTTATTTGCTAGGGATATAGCAGGGGAATATGAATTGGCTTAAAGCTTGCTGTCTTTAGATAAAGCGCAACAAAAAAGAGCTTTAACTCTGATCACAATGGGATAAACAGATTTATCTGATCGATTAAAAAATAGCCAAGGTGGGTTCAATTCAGTCATTGGTTCATTTTTTTTAGTTCAGGAATTCTAACCCGACAATCTCTGCGCACAGCTTAGGAGCATAAGGAATGGCAATAAGGGTAGCCTTAAATCATAAGACCAAATATAAGTTTGATCGCAGAACGAGCCTTTTCCCGCATGTTTTGCGTTTAAGGCCAGCGCCGCATTCTCGTACCCATATTCATGGATACTCACTGAAAATAACGCCTGAGAAGCACTTCCTGAACTGGCAGCAGGACCCGTTTGGTAATTATCAGGCTAGACTCGTTTTCCCTGAGAAAACAGATGAACTTAGTATCGAAGTCGAAGTGATTGCAGATATGACTGTGATAAACCCTTTCGATTTCTTTGTTGAGGAATACGCTGAGAAATTCCCATTTAAATATGATGCTCAGCTTAAAAAAGAATTACTGCCTTATCTCAAGTGTACAGAACAAGGCCCCTTGCTGAAAAAGTGGTTAGGTAAGATCGACAAGAAACCAAGGCCCATTAATGACTTTCTTGTCGAGCTAAACCAAAAGCTGGAAAAGCAGATTGAGTACGGCATCCGCATGGAGCCTGGTGTTCAAACCTGTGAGAAAACCTTATCTATCAAAAAGGGTTCCTGTCGAGATACTGCCTGGTTGCTGGTGCAGATTCTACGAAAACTAGGGCTGGCTGCCCGTTTTACATCAGGTTATCTGGTCCAGTTAAAGCCCGATGTGAAGCCTCTTGAGGGACCTGTAGGTGCAGAAGAGGACTTTACTGACCTACACGCCTGGTGTGAGGTTTATATCCCTGGGGCCGGTTGGATTGGTCTTGATCCAACATCCGGTTTGTTTGCTGGTGAAGGCCATATTCCCCTTGCTTGTACTCCTGACCCTGTATCTGCAGCCCCGGTCACAGGCGCTACCAGCCCATGCGAAGTCGAATTTGAGCACGAAAATAAAGTCACTCGTATCCATGAAGATCCGCGGGTGACCAAGCCCTACAGTGATCAGCAATGGCAAGAGATTATGCAACTGGGTGATGCTGTGGATCAGAAGTTGAGTGAGCAGGATGTCCGCCTGACTATGGGGGGGGAACCCACCTTTGTCTCGGTTGATGATATGGAATCAGAGCAGTGGAACACTGAAGCTCTGGGGGCAGATAAGTTAAAGCTGGCTAAGGATCTTCTGCTTCGTCTTAGAGAAGAATATGCCCCAGGTGGATTACTGCATTATGGTCAGGGTAAGTGGTACCCGGGGGAAGAGATTCCCCGTTGGGCACTTGGTTGCTTCTGGCGTGAAGATGGCGAACCTCTTTGGAATAAGCCTTCGTTGTTGGCGAGGGTAGATAAAGATTATGGACACGGCCTTGATGATGCAGAAAAGTTCATTACTCAGCTAAGTAAGAACCTTCAGCTTGATGAAGAATTTGTACTGCCTGCCTATGAAGATGCCCTGTATTTTCTCTGGAAGGAACAGAGCCTGCCCGGCAATGTCGATCCTTTAAAGGCGGATCTGGATAGCGATCTGGAGCGCAAGCGAATAGCTAAACTGCTGCAACGTGGTCTTACCAGTGCGAGTGGATTTATTCTGCCTCTTGCGTGGGATTTTGGCTGCTCTGAGTGGTATTCCTCTCCGTGGCCTATGAAGCGTGAGCAGGTGGTGCTGATCCCGGGGGACTCGCCTATGGGTTTCCGTCTGCCGCTTGATTCGCTACCTTATCAGGTTCCTGAGGAACGTGAACCACAGGTAGAAGCCGACCCGTTTGAGTTTTCCCGGCCATTACCAAAACCGGACTATTTCACTGAGGCAACAGATCAGCTCAGTGAAATGAAACCATCGGATGAGATGAGTAGCCATCGAGCAGAAGTCATTCGTACTGCTCTCTGTGTTGAACCTCGTGATGGTAAATTGTATCTGTTCCTGCCGCCCATCACTTATCTCGAGCATTTCTTACAACTGATTGCCACGATCGAAAAAACTGCTGCAGATCTTGATATGCCGGTAGTGTTGGAAGGGTACGAGCCACCTAAAGACAGCAGACTTAAAAAATTACTGGTAACACCAGATCCTGGGGTAATTGAGGTAAATATACACCCTTCTGAGAGTTGGAGTGAGCTGGTGGATAACACCACTCGTCTTTACCAATCTGCCCACGAATGTCGTCTTGGAACAGAAAAATTTATGTTGGACGGCCGTCATACTGGCACGGGTGGGGGCAATCATATAACTATCGGTGCAAATACTCCGGCTGACAGTCCTCTCCTGCGCCGCCCTGATCTGTTACGTAGCCTGATAACTTACTGGCAACATCATCCAGGTTTGTCGTATGTATTCTCCGGTATGTTTATTGGCCCAACCAGTCAGGCCCCACGAGTTGATGAAGCTCGAGATGAGATGCTTTATGAACTCGAAATTGCCTTTAAGCAGATGCCTGAGGGGATTATCGATCAACCCTGGTTGGTTGATCGGATTCTTCGAAACCTGTTGGTTGATATGACAGGCAATACACATCGAGCTGAGTTCTGTATTGATAAACTCTATGCGCCGGGTAGTGCGAGTGGGCGCCAGGGGTTGCTTGAATTCCGTGGTTTTGAAATGCCGCCACACTCGCGTATGGCGTTGGTACAGGCACTGCTTATTCGTAGTTTGATCGCTCGTTTCTGGGATGAGCCTTACCAAAAACCTTTGGCCCGCTGGGGAACCGAACTACACGATAAATTTATGCTGCCCCATTATGCCTGGGCGGATCTTAAAACTGTCGTGAAGGACCTTCAGGAACATGGTATTCCTTTCCAGTTAGACTGGTTGGCGCCTTTTGAGGAGTTCCGCTATCCGCATTATGGCCGTGTTCAGATCGATAATGTGAATATGGAACTGCGCTGGGCTATTGAACCCTGGCATGTACTGGGTGAAGAGATTGGTAGCTTTGGTACTTCGCGGTATGTGGATTCTTCTGTAGAACGTTTGCAGATTAAGCTTACCGGGCTGGATGAAGGTCGTTATATGGTGACATGTAACGGTCACCGAATCCCACTGCGTAAAACAGGGCGTAATGGTGAATATGTTGCGGGTGTCCGGTACCGGGCATGGCAGCCTCCTTCAGCGCTGCATCCAACGATAGGAATACATACGCCTCTGACCTTTGATTTAGTCGATACCTGGAACGGGCAGAGCATTGGAGGCTGCACCTACCATGTCAGCCATCAGGGTGGACGTAGTTATGATACCTATCCAGTGAATAGCCATGAAGCGGAAGCACGCAGAGTATCGCGTTACGATGAATTCGGGCATACGCCTGGAGACTTTGATGCGACTACCGGTGCTCGGGTGATTAGGGAGTTCTCACCAGATGATAGGCCAGCTAAACCTGCTCCGTTGTGTGATGAGGTTTTCTCTAATGAATATCCGTATACACTGGATCTTAGAAATGTTCCGCAACAAAACTAGCCATTCACCTAACGCATAATGGAATAGTGGGGCAAATCACGAGTTTAAGGTTTGTTGAATGAGTGATGAGCCCCGCTGTGCAGTGCTATCTATGTAGTGATATCTATGCTGAGCAAATTAAAGCGTAGATTAACCGACTACATCCAACTCCCTTTGGCGGAAAGTTGCACCACACTGCTCAGTAATCTCCTTGCACTGAATTACATCTACATCCTCAAGGCCATTGATAGCTGAGACATGTACTTCTGGAATCATCTTACTGGCGCTACTGATAAACGCTTTCACCGCTTCGTAAGAGTTCGGCAGACTTGGTAAGCAGTGTCGCTGGTATACCTCTTCGTTTTGAGCATTCAGGGATACGGAGAGAGCGTCAATACATTCAGCCAGTTCAGGCACTATATCTCGCTTGTGGAAGAGACTGCCCAGGCCATCTGTATTGATACGGGTTTTACCACCTTGTTGTTTTACCCAACTAGCGATCTCTAACAGTGCTTTCAGGCGGATAGTAGGTTCGCCATAACCGCAGAAGACAATCTCATCGTAGCAGGTAGGATCGCCAATTTCCTGAATGATCTGCTTAGGTTCGGGTCTTTTACTAAGAAACAGTTCATGTCCCTTAACTTCAGTTGAGCCGTTATGTTTCGGACAGAACTGGCAGGCAAGAGTGCAGCGATCTGTCAGGTTAATATAGAGGCTGTTACGGATCTGATAGATATAGCTATCTTGATGATCCTTTGGAACAGCTCGTTTAGCTGGATTTGGGCGAATGCCGGGCATGAATAAACTTAAATCAAGTGGGATACAGAATTTGCTAGAAGTCTAGCATCAATCGGCTGTACAGAAGTTGATGGCTATCAAAAAACACACCGGCTTGGGGTGCAAACGCACCCGCTACCGGTATTGAAGGGGGGGACGGTTACCTCACTGCTGTTAAGGCTATGAACTTAAGCAGCAGCTCGACGGGTATTATGTTCAGGGTGTGTTGCAATAAAGTGCTGGAGAACTTTCTGCAACATTTCAGCGTGGGCGTAGTTTCGATCACGCTGCGCTTTCTCAATATCATCCATGATGATCTTTTTAATCTTCTGTTCGCCCTCATGGGTGATCATATAGTGACCCAAGGCCATTGCTATCATTGGGTCCATGTGTTCATGTTCGGCAATTGCGTCAACTTCGTCTGCTGTAAGATCACTTAGCTCTAAGCATTCTTCGTACGTTAACATCTCTCTTCCTCGTGCCATTTAGGCTTATTTTTATCTTTATGTTTTCTTGCGTGTGCTGGCATTTCCGGTGCGCTATCTTCACCGGTAGAGATGAGTGTAGGAGAGTGTTGAACGTTTATCTAATACGAAAGAACGATAAAAATTCACTATGAACAATCACTCATGAAATTTTATTCATGTTGCATTAGCGAAAATTGAGAACGGTTCAAGTAGGTAAATCTAGAATTCATCAGGGCTGTAGCTGTGATGCAGAACAGCAAGTCCAATTTGGTGCATGAAAATTAGAGTAATTTTTTCTTTATATTAATTTCTTTTAGGGAAATTACTTATTTTTATTTAGAGCTGATTATGCATTGTTTTAGTGCGTAACTATTTAATTAACTCTATGTTTTGTAAGGCCTTAAGCAGGTTTTCTTTGCCGACAGGGTTCTTTTGAGTTACCTGTTCACCGGTGGCTGGAAAATGAAAATCCCGTAAACGTGATAACCAGAAGCGCAATGCAGCCGTACGCATCATTACTGGCAATAGATCGGCTTCCATCGGATCTAAAGGGCGGATCTCCTGATAGTGGCTGAGGAGTGTTTGCGCTTTCTGGTTATCAAACTCGGATGTTTGTTCTTCAAAACACCATGCGTTAAGGGTAACGCTCAAGTCATATAAGTAGGGTGTGCTGCAGGCATGGTAAAAGTCGATCAAGCCGGACAACTTATCTTCAACGAACATGGCATTATCTGGGAACAGGTCTGCATGGACTGGTCCACTGGGGAGCGTAGTCCAGTCGATATCACCGGCTTCCATTAGCGCGTGTTGGAGTAGTGTTTGCTTCTCTTTGCAGAGTTTGGGGAATAGCCTGGCTGCGAGTTCAGAACACCACTGCGGAATATGGGTATAGTGCTCCATCTCCATCGAGGAAGAGAGATGGTGGAATTGTGCCAGTGTCTGGCCAATAACTGCAGCCTGATTTTTATTTGGTGTTCCGAGTGGTTCTCCTTCCAGGCAGTTCATCAAAACAGCTGGCTTCTGGTTAAGTAGGCCAAATAGTTGTCCATCATTTAGATGGATCGGTTGGGCGCAGGGCAGGTCATTTGCTGCCAGGTGATCAACCAGATTAAGAATAAACGGTAGTTTCTCTTCTTCAACAGACTCAACCAGAGTCAGTACAAATTTGCCTGTGTCGGTATAGACAAAAAAATTGCTGTTCTCTACCCCAGCAGAGATTCCCTCAAATCTGACCAGATTACCTACAGAGTAATGCTGCAGGTATGTTTCCAGTTCAGAAAAACTAACTGAGGTATAAACCGACATCGCTTAGGGTTCCTTAATGCTTTAAAGAGTGTTGAGATTGAGTGTTCTGTTGCAGCCATTCCCACAGGCTTTCTGCACAGCTTTTGCGTACTAGAATGTCGTAATCCTGCGTCTCTTTTAGTGTCAGGATATTTACTCCTTTAGAAAGGACCTCTTCCGATACGTTCAATTCACTGAACCGACGGGTGTTGGAACTGCTGAGCAGATAGTTAATTGCTGCAGGTGTTAGCTGCGCCGATAGCTGTCCTGATTCGGGCTCATCTAAAGTAAGGTCGCTACCGAAAGTTTCATACAGTGCCTGAGTCACTGATTCATGTGCTCCCGCTGCGGGCAATACCAACCAGCTGTTCTCATTAACCCATAGGATCGCCAATCGCCCCATGCAGGAAATGCGGTTTACCGTCAGTGGTTGAGAAACGCTCATCACTTCACCCAGTGCTATCAGCAACTGTTTATCTGGCTCCGCATCCAGAGCCAGATCACCGATGAAAGGACGTTCTCGTACGATAATACTGTTGATACGGCGATCGTTATCGACCGCCGCCTGCACATTCAGATGTACCAATGTGCCGTAATTCTCAAAGTCGTTTGTCTGTAGGGTGTGCTGCTCAATCGTCATAACGTCAACTCCATTACAGATTAATTACTTGCCAGATTTTTGGCTTGCAGGTCAGCGTGGTATGAAGAGCGAACCATCGGGCCGCTGGCTACATTCTTAAAACCGAGTTCGTAGCCGATCTCTTCGTACTCTTTAAACTCTTCCGGCGTTACATAGCGTTCAACTGCCAGGTGATGTTTACTTGGTTGCAGATACTGACCGATGGTCAGCATATCAACGCCGTTAGCCTGGAGGTCTTTCATTACCTCAATGATCTCTTCTTTGGTCTCACCTAAACCAACCATCAGGCCAGATTTAGTATCAACCCCAGGATGCAGTCGTTTGAACTGATAGAGAAGGTTCAAAGACCAGTGGTAATCCGCCCCAGGACGCACGCTTTCATATAGACGCGGTACAGTTTCCAGATTGTGGTTCAACACATCGGGAATCTGTTGTGAAAGTGCTTCCAGTGCCGGGTCCATTTTTCCTCGGAAATCCGGAACCAGAATCTCAACTTTTAACGAATCGCTGATCAGACGTGCTTCTTTTACAACTTCGGCAAAATGGGAAGCGCCACCATCACGCAGGTCATCACGATCTACCGAGGTGATGACCACATACTTAAGCCCCAGTTTTTTGATGGTAGAGGCCACATTCTTTGGTTCATCTGGGTCTAAAGGCATCGGGCGACCGTGAGCTACGTCACAGAACGGACAACGGCGAGTGCAGATTGCACCCATGATCATCAGTGTTGCTGTTTTGTGGCTGAAACATTCTGCTAGGTTAGGGCAGGAAGCTTCTTCACACACTGTATGTAGTTTCAGATCACGTAGCTGCTGTTTAACCTTCTTAACATTGGCGTTTGAGCGAGCATCGATACGGATCCATTCCGGTTTACGCAGGCGTTCACGTTCCGGGTCTGGCTTATGCCGTAACCGGGACATCTTTGATTCACCTTTGAGTTCTTTTAGTGGAGTAAGTGGAATCAGTTCCATAATCCGTACCTCAAGTTAAAAAGGGAGACCGTTGATCCTACTGATAGAAACGGTCTCCAACTGCCTTATCGACGTAGAGACAATTCGTAAATAATTAAGAGTTAACCGCGGTAGTAACGCTGCTCAATAAATGGAGCGCGGGAAACAACCATTGGCATCTGTTTGCCACGAACCAGTGCAAACAACTCAGTTTCCAGAGCGGAGTACTCAGTTTCCACATAACCCATTGCCACAGGTTTGCCTACGGTTGGACCGAAGCTGCCGCTGGTAACAGTGCCGACTTTTACACCATCGGCATTAACCAGTTCTGCACCTTCTCGGATTGGTGCTTTGCCGGACGCAAGAAGACCTACACGTTTACGCTCGTAGTTCTTGTTAGCGATCTGATCAAGAATCTTTTCCGCGCCAGGGAAACCACCGGCACGTTCACCATCAGCGCGACGGTTCTTACTGATTGCCCAGATCAGGCTACTTTCAATAGGTGTCGTGCTCTGGTCCAGATCGTGACCATACAGACACAGACCTGATTCAAGGCGTAGAGAGTCACGCGCACCCAGGCCGATAAATTCCACTTCTGGCTGTTCCAGGAACAAACGACACAGACGCTCTGCTTCGGCTGCAGGGATAGAGATCTCATAGCCATCTTCACCTGTGTAACCAGAACGGCTTACGAAACAATCAACACCGTCGATTGTGATGTGACGGGAATCCATAAATACCAGCTCATTTACTTCTGGGCAGATACGGGAAAGTGCCTGTGCGGCTGTTGGTCCCTGCAGTGCAACTAGTGCACGATCTTCCAAGACTTCCAGTTCAACGCCTTCACCCAGATTGGCACGCATATGCGCGATGTCCTGCTCTTTACATGCTGCGTTAACCACCACGTACAGATGATCGCCGTAGTTAGTAACCATCAGGTCATCCATAATTCCGCCGTCTTCATTAGTGAATAGGGCGTAGCGCTGTTTTCCTGCTGGTAGATCGATAATGTCTACTGGTACCAGTTTCTCCAGTTCTGCTGCTGCGTTCTCGCCGCGCAGAATTACCTGGCCCATGTGGGATACATCAAACAGGCCAGCCTGATCGCGTGTATGCAGGTGCTCTTTCTTTACACCCAACGGATACTGAACCGGCATTTCAAACCCTGCGAATGGGACCATCTTGCCACCCAGTTCCACATGCAGATCGAATAGAGGTGTTTTGCTCAGTTCTGACATCGTTTTCTCCATTATTCTTATTTCTTGCGCCATTGCTGATGGCGTTGTTGTTCAAAATACAGTTTGTGGAAAAAGCTCAGGGTGCAGCCGGAACCTTTTCGAAAAACAGTATGGGAGTAGAGAGCTGTCGGACCAGCCGTGATGGCACGACAGCAGGGGGAAGCGTTTAAGCTTCCTGATTAGTTGTTGTTTCTGCCGGACCACCGTTACGAGCGAAGTACTCTTTAGTCAGACGGAATACAACAGGGCTAAGCAGAGCCAGAGCAATCAGGTTAGGAATAGCCATCATTGCATTCAGGGTATCTGCAACAAGCCAGATGAAATCCAGACCTGTCGTTGCGCCAACAGGCACAGCAACGATCCAAAGCAGACGGTAAGGTTTGATCGCTTTGACACCTAACAGGAACTCAACGCAACGTTCGCCGTAGAAAGACCAACCGATGATGGTTGTGAAGGCGAAGACCGCAAGTGAGATAGCAACCAGATAGTTACCTACACCAGGCAGAGCTTGAGCGAATGCCGCAGAAGTTAGCGCTGCACCGGACTCACCTGATGTCCAAGCACCGGAAGTAATGATTACCAGACCTGTGATAGAACAGATAATGATGGTATCGATGAATGTACCCAACATAGCGATCAGGCCCTGACGAACAGGGTTCTTAGTCTGCGATGCTGCGTGAGCGATTGGTGCAGAACCCAGACCTGCTTCGTTGGAGAATACGCCACGTGCTACACCAAAGCGGATAGCCGCCCATACAGCAGCGCCTGCGAAACCACCTTCAGCGGCAGCAGGAGAGAAGGCGTGTGTGAAGACTAGATCAAGTGCTGCTGGGATTGCGTCAGCATTAATAGCCAGTACGACCAGACCTGCACCCAAATAAGCAATAGCCATCAGAGGAACAAGAGAACCGGCAACAGCACCGATACGTTTAATACCTCCAATCAGTACTGCGCCAACCAGAACCATCAGGATCAGGCCGGTTACCCATACATCCAGACCAAAATTGGAGTGAAGCACATCGGCAACAGAGTTGGACTGTACCGTGTTGCCGATACCGAACGCAGCGATTGCGCCAAAGATCGCAAAGGCGGTGCCCAGCCATGCCCATTTAGCACCCAGACCGTTTTTGATGTAATACATCGGACCACCAACGTGGTTACCTTCTTCATCAACTTCACGGTATTTAACTGCCAGAACGGCTTCGGAGAATTTGGTAGCCATACCTACCAGAGCGGTACACCACATCCAGAATAGGGCACCGGGGCCACCCAGGAATACAGCGGTTGCAACACCAGCGATGTTACCTGTACCTACGGTAGCGGAGAGAGCTGTCATCAAAGCCTGGAATGGTGAGATCTCACCATCTTTTTCTTCACCCTTCCTGGTGTTACGGCCTTCGAACAGAAGCTTAAAGCCTGTGCCTAATTTTAAAAGAGGCATTAGACGTAATCCCAGCATTAGGAATAGACCTACACCGAGAATAAGAACGAGCATCAACGGGCCCCATACGACTCCGTTAATTGCGCCAATTATAGAGGTTAATGTTTCCATAAACCGACTCCATCAAGGGTTGTTATTTTTATTTGCTTTCTCTTGGCACCTGTTTGTCCGCTTGCACTTGGTAATCGACCAGACAGGTTGATTGGAACTTTCTGCTTTCTTAAAGCTTCTTTATGTTTATTAAGTGACTTCGTTGCTGCTTAAGGTCTCATAAGTTGAGATAAATGGAGCAAAGAGTTACTTGGGAATAAAGTTTCCAATAGGAAACAAAGCTAGTTCAAAAGGAAATTTAATGCAACGAAAAATTTAGGTATAGGGTCAAGAAAGTGAGGGTTATTTATTAAAATTGTTTATAAACAGTAGCTTATATAACTTGAGAAAAATTTGAGATGGTAGGCTAAGCAAAATTAACAATCTGAATACAGAGAGTTTTTTACTCTAAAAGGAGGATTTAAAGTAAAAAACCGTGTTTCCAATAGGAAACTTTTTGTTGATTATAAGAAAAAGCACTGCTAGTCTGAAACCAGATTGACGAGAAATAGTTCAAAAACTGTTCGATTTCTCGGATAGGAAACACAGAATTTTCTTGGGTAGAGACTGTCATAACTATTAGGCAGTAACTCACCGGCTAAGAAGAACGACTAAAATAAAAAGAGCGGTTGAACCGCTGCGGAGATGGTAACATGCCATTAAGTATTTTTGATCTCTACAAGATCGGCATAGGCCCTTCAAGTTCTCACACAGTGGGACCTGTTGTGGCGGCTAATCGTTTTCTGGACGAGCTACGTGAGCGCGAGCAGCTTGAAGCTGTCGCTTCAGTACACGTAGGTTTATTCGGTTCATTGGCGATGACCGGTAAAGGCCATGCCACTGATGTAGCGGTAATGGTTGGCCTGTTAGGTGAGAAGCCAGATCTGGTTGATCCAGATAAAGTCCCTCACTATGTAGAAGAGATCAGAACTAGCTGTCAGCTGAATCTTGCAGGTGATCACCTGATCAGGTTCAACCCGGAGACTGATCTTCCATTCAATTTCGGTCAGTCCCTACCAAAACATCCCAATGGTATGCATTTCAAAGCCTACGATCAGGCTGGAATTATTCTGCATGACAATATTTTCTACTCTGTTGGTGGTGGTTTTGTCCTAAGTGATGCTGAAGCGGGTCAGGATAAAGCTGATCTTGAGCCTGAGTTCAAACTGCCTTTCCACTTTGATAACGGTGCAGAGCTTCTGGATATCTGTGAGAAAGAGGGCAGAAGTATTGCCGAGATCGTTCTGGCAAATGAGCTGACTTGGCATGAGCAGAATGTGCTGGAGGAGAAACTCTGGAACATCTGGCAGGTGATGGACAACTGCATCAAACGTGGTTGCAGAGAAGAGGGTGAATTACCGGGCGGTCTGCATGTTAAACGTCGTGCCCATGAGCTTTATGAAGAGCTGAAATCAAGCCCTGAAGCTGCCCTTAAAGATCAACTGACAGTCATGGACTGGGTCAACCTGTTTGCCATTGCAGTTAATGAAGAGAACGCTGCAGGTGGACGTGTTGTCACAGCGCCAACTAATGGTGCAGCAGGTGTTATTCCTGCAGTTTTGGCTTATTACGACCGTTTCGTTCCTGGTTCCAACAAGCAGGGTATTTTTGATTTCCTGGCGACCTCCGCTGCTATCGGCATGCTCTATAAAAAGAACGCATCGATCTCTGCAGCTGAAGTGGGCTGCCAGGGCGAAATCGGTGTTGCTTGTTCCATGGCTGCTGGTGCTTTGTGTGCAGTGATGGGTGGGACCAATCAGCAGATAGAAAATGCTGCTGAAATTGGAATGGAGCATAACCTGGGCCTGACTTGTGATCCGATTGGTGGACTGGTGCAGGTGCCATGTATCGAACGAAATACCATGGGCACAGTTAAGGCGATTAACGCGGCACGTCTGGCATTGCGTGGCGATGGTGAACACCACGTTCCTCTGGATTCTGTAATCGAGACCATGCGACAGACCGGTCTTGATATGCAGGACAAATATAAAGAAACCTCTCAAGGTGGGTTGGCCGTTAACGTGGTTGCATGTTAACCGCGGCCGCTGAATCAAGGGCCTATTCATACTAATTTTGTTATCGCTGCTGGTGGCTATTTTTGTGACCAGCAAGGCGGAAGGAGAGATATGTAGTGATTCTACATGAACGACTGAGAACGCAGTTGGGTGCAAAAATGGCCCCAGCCCTTCGGGTTGAGGCTAAAAAGCCACCACTTGTCGTTGCTCGTCTCTCATTTGGAATGACCAAACAGCGTTCCTCGCGCCTAAATTGGAGGCTTTTTAGTCACAACATCGGCAACAAAAATAGTGTGAACAGGCCCTACTAAAACAAAAATACGAGAATAAAATCATGAGTCACAGTGATCTGTATCGCAACGACACTGTTTGCGAAGCTTTTTTTACTCAAAATCTGGCTGAACGGGATGCAGAGCTGCTTGCCGCAGTAGATGAAGAGTTTGATCGTCAGGAGATGGGCATTGAGCTGATCGCTTCTGAAAATATCGTATCCAAAGCGGTTATGCAGGCGCAGGGTACTGTTCTGACTAACAAGTACGCTGAAGGTTACCCTGGCCGCCGTTACTACGGTGGTTGTGAGTATGTCGATAAAGCGGAAGGTCTTGCAATTGAACGTGCGAAGCAGCTGTTCGGTTGTGAGTTCGTTAACGTACAGCCCCACTCAGGTGCGCAGGCAAACGGTGCTGTAATGCTGGCTTTGCTGCAGCCGGGTGACACCGTAATGGGTATGTCTCTGGATGCAGGTGGTCACCTGACTCACGGTGCGCGTCCGGCACTATCTGGCAAATGGTTTAACGCTGTGCAGTACGGTGTATCCCGTGAAGATAGCCGTATCGATTACGATGAAGTTGAGAAGTTGGCAGTAGAGTGCCAGCCAATAATGATCATCGCTGGCGGCTCAGCTATTCCGCGTCAGATCGACTTTGCACGTTTCCGTGAGATCGCTGACAAAGTGGGTGCCTACCTGTTTGTGGATATGGCTCATATTGCAGGTCTGGTTGCGACCGGTGCGCACCCATCACCACTGCCGCATGCTCATGTTGTAACAACTACAACCCACAAAACTCTACGTGGCCCTCGTGGCGGCATGATCCTGTCTAACGATCTGGATCTGGGTAAGAAGATCAACTCTGCCGTATTCCCTGGTCTGCAGGGTGGTCCATTGATGCACGTTATCGCTGCTAAAGCAGTTGCTTTCGGTGAAGCGTTGCAGCCTGAGTTCAAAGCTTACATTGATCGTGTTGTTGAAAACGCACGCGTATTGGCGGGTGTCATGGTTGAGCGTGGTTGCGACATCGTAACTGGTGGAACTGATACTCACCTGATGCTGGTAGATCTGCGCCCTAAAGGGCTTAAAGGTAATGCAGCAGATGAAGCGCTAGAGCGTGCTGGTATCACATGTAACAAAAACGGTATCCCGTTTGACCCTGAAAAACCGATGGTGACGTCCGGTATCCGCCTGGGCACACCAGCAGGCACTAGCCGCGGTTTTGGTCCTGAAGAATTCAAACTGATCGGTAACCTGATCAGTGATGTACTGGATGGCTTGGTAGCTAACCCAGATGACAACTCAAAAGTGGAAGCTGAAGTACGTGCTCAAGTTGAAGAGCTGTGCAAGAAATTCCCTTTATATCGTTAATTACTCTATACCGAAAAACCAAAAGTTATAGGAAAAAAGATTATGAGCATTCCATCTAACTACCTTTTTACTCCAAGCCACGAATGGGTTCTGGATAACGGTGACGGCACTATCACTCTGGGTATCTCTGACCACGCACAGGAGCTACTGGGTGATGTGGTTTTTGTTGAGCTACCTGAGATTGGTCGCGAAGTTGAAACCGGAGAAGAGTTCTCCCTGGTTGAATCTGTAAAAGCCGCTTCTGATATCTACTCTCCAGTTTCTGGTGAAGTACTGGAAGTAAACGAAGCGCTGGAAGATGAACCAGAGACTCTGAATGGCGAGCCTTACACAGATGGTTGGATCGTTAAGATCAAACTGTCTGATTCATCTGAGCTGAGCAAACTGCTGAATGCAGATGCTTACGCAGCAACGATTGCAGAAGAAGGCTGATTGATCTGGGAGCCAGACTTGTAGGACTAATCAACCTGCTATCTGATTTCCACTGTCCCCAATCGGTTTTTGCAAAGGAGTCTGCAGGATTAATTCTCAGATTCCGTAGGCGAAGCGGTAGTGCAGGACCGCTTCGCACCCCAATATCTCATCGCAGAGCCACATGGCTTTCGATAATAAGAATTACAACAGGTTATTGTTATGACAGTAGAAACTCGCACTTTGAGTGATCTAGAACAGACGACTGATTTTACCCGTCGTCATGTTGGCCCGGATTCGGCACAGACTAAAGAGATGCTGTCCTCTTTGGGCTTTAATTCTCTGAACGAACTGATAACTCAAACGGTTCCTGATTCCATCCGTCTGGATGATGCGCTGGACATGGATGACAGTGTCACTGAAGCTGACACACTGGCATACCTGAAACAGCTGGCAGCAAAGAATGTTGTCAATAAATCCTATATCGGGATGGGTTATAGCAATACCCTGGTGCCAAACGTAATCCTGCGTAATGTGCTGGAAAACCCAGCATGGTACACCGCTTACACTCCGTACCAGCCAGAGATTGCACAAGGTCGTCTGGAAGCACTGCTGAACTATCAGCAGATGGTGATGGACCTGACCGGTATGGAACTGGCAAATGCTTCTCTGCTGGATGAAGCAACGGCCGCTGCAGAAGCGATGACGTTGTGTAAACGTTCCAACCGTAAGAAGAGCAATATCTATTTTGTAGCTGATGATGTTCACCCGCAGACGATTGATGTCATTAAAACTCGTGCAGAATATTTCGGTTACGAAGTAGTCGTAGGTAACCCGGAAACAGATCTTGAATCAGCTGATCCGTTTGGTGTTCAGTTGCAGTACCCTGGCAGTTACGGGGATATTAAAGATATCCAGTCGCTGATCGGAAAAGCTAAAGATCTGAAAGCGATGGTATCTGTCGCTGCAGATCCTCTGGCACTGGTACTGCTGAAATCACCTGGTGAAATGGGGGCAGACGTTGTACTAGGTTCCTCTCAGCGATTTGGTGTGCCGATGGGCTTTGGTGGCCCACACGCTGCGTTCTTCGCTTCCTCTGAAAAGCTGAAGCGTTCAGTTCCGGGTCGAATCATTGGTGTTTCTATCGATGCTAATGGTAATCAAGCGCTGCGTATGGCGATGCAGACCCGTGAGCAGCATATTCGTCGTGAAAAGGCGACATCGAATATCTGTACAGCACAGGCTCTGCTGGCAAATATGGCATCTTTCTATGCGGTTTATCACGGCCCAGAAGGCCTGAAAACAATCGCAGAGCGTGTACACCGTCTGACTTCTATTTTGGCAAATGGTTTGAAAGAGAAGGGTGTTCAGCTAAACGATACCTACTTCGATACCCTGACTCTGTCTTTTGTTGAAGGGCGTGATGAGATCTACCAGCGCGCACTGGATGCTGGCTGTAATCTCCGTCTAGTAGGTGATAACAAGTTGGGTATCTCCCTGGATGAAACCACTTCTGCTGACGATGTAGCACAGCTGTTTGACGTGATTTTGGGTCAAGGTCATGGCCTGTCTATTACTGAATTGGATACAGCTATCTCATCAGGAGCTGACACAGGTATTAGCGCTGCACAGCGCCGTGAAGATGCAATTCTGACTCACCCGACTTTCAACAGCTATCACAGCGAAACCGATATGCTGCGTTACCTGAAGAAATTGGAAAACAAAGACTACTCGTTGGTTCACGGCATGATCCCTCTGGGTTCTTGCACTATGAAGCTAAATGCTACGGCAGAGATGATCCCGGTTACCTGGCCTGAATTTGCAAACATCCATCCGTTTGCACCAGAAAACCAGACCCAAGGTTATCTGGAGATGATCAACGAGCTGGAAGCGGCTCTGGTCGAAATCACCGGATATGACAACGTATCCATGCAGCCTAACTCTGGTGCACAGGGCGAATATGCAGGTCTGCTAGCGATCCGTAAGTATCAGGAAGCCAACGGTGAAGGTCATCGCGATATCTGTCTGATCCCATCCTCTGCACACGGTACTAACCCTGCATCCGCAGCGATGATGGGTATGAAAGTGGTAATCGTAGAGTGTGACGAAAACGGTAACGTTGATGTAGCTGATCTGCGCGCTAAGGCAACTCTGCACAAAGATGATCTATCTGCGTTGATGATCACTTACCCATCTACTCATGGTGTTTACGAAGAAGAGATCGTAGAGATCTGCAGCATCATCCATAAAAACGGTGGTCAGGTTTATATGGACGGTGCCAACATGAATGCCCAGGTAGGTATCTCGAAACCAGGTTTGATCGGTTCCGATGTTTCCCACCTTAACCTGCATAAAACCTTCGCTATCCCGCACGGCGGCGGTGGTCCAGGTGTAGGGCCGATTGGTGTTAAAAGTCACCTGGCTCCTTACCTGCCGGGCCATAAAGTCAGCGCAACGGGTGTTGTCAGCGGTGACAACGGTGCGGTTTCAGCAGCGCCATACGGTAGCGGTGCGATCCTGCCAATCACCTGGGCATACATCAAAATGCTGGGTAAGTCCGGTCTGAAACGCTCTACTGAGCTGGCGATCCTGAATGCCAATTACATGACAGACAAATTGGCTGAGCACTATCCGGTTCTCTATCGCGGACGCAATGACAAAGTTGCCCATGAGTGCATTGTTGATATCCGTCCGGTGAAAGAGGAGAGCGGGGTATCTGAGGAAGATATCGCTAAGCGTCTGATGGATTATGGTTTCCACGCGCCGACTATGTCATTCCCAGTGGCTGGCACGTTGATGATCGAACCAACCGAATCTGAATCGAAAACAGAGATTGATCGCTTTGTCGATGCGATGGTGCAGATCCGCGAAGAGATCAACAAAGTTCAATCTGGTGTATGGCCTGCGGACAACAACCCGCTGTGCAATGCGCCACACACGCAAGCTGATGTGATGAGCGCTGAATGGGATCGTCCATACAGTCGCGAAGAAGCCGTATTCCCGAATGAGGCAACCCGCCTGAACAAGTTCTGGCCTGCGACTAACCGCATCGACAACGTTTACGGGGATCGTAATTTTATCTGTTCCTGCCCAGGCATTGATGCTTACCGGGACTAGTTAAAAGGGAGTCAGTGAATTCACTCAGGTTTGTTCGCTGATTCTTAAAGTCGAACGTTCCCTGGGAGATGTGAATCCCATTTCTCACATCTTCTCCGCAGTCTGTCAGCCACTGGCAGACTGCACCCTTTTAAAGAGCTTGGCATTACGAGGATAGATGTTTCAGAGCAAGGCAAATTCATTCGAGAAAGCACAGTTTACTGTACGTAAACGAGCATTTAGAGAAGGGATTTAACACCGCTATGGGACATCTAGGGCGTAATGCAAGATTTTTATTGGTGTGCATCCAACATCTGTTGGACGCTTTTGCGGGGTAGCTCTACCCCGCCTTTTTCCCATTTTAAGTTTTGTTCTCATTGAGAATGAAGGGGAGCTTTGTGCTCTCGAAATGGAAACAGTAGCCACTGTTTCAAATATAAAAATAACTAAATGATTAAGTAGGTCTAAATATAACGATGCTAAAAACTACTTTAAAACCTCTTGCGTTAACTCTTGCGGCAACAACTTTACTGACCTAAGCCCCTGCGGTTCTGGCTGATGTGAATGTTGATCTGCGTACCTTCTACTTCAACCGTGATTTCAGCGAAGGCAGTGCAGCAAGCCGTGAAGCACTAACACAGGCTTTGCGTGTTGATTACGTAGGGCAGGCAACTGACAACCTGAATCTGGGCGCATCCCTATTTGCTAACCTAAAACTGACTGATGATGGTGATGCTCACCTGACAGGTCTGTTGGATTCAGATGATGGTAACAGCTATGCCAAGCTGGGTCAGATCTATGCGGATTATAGCTTCAACGATTCAATCTCTATTCGTGTAGGCCGTTGGGTGATTGGCACCGTGCTGCTGAGTGATTCCGATAGTCGAGCAACGCCTTCTTCTACACAGGCGATTCAACTGACTAATCAGTTCGAGAAAGGTCAGGTTTACGCACTGTATACTGATCGTGCTTCATCTAAAACAGATACATCCTTTACGAAATATACCGATGCCAATGGTGATGATTACGGCATTGTGATTGTGGGTGGTGATCTGGCTTTGGAAAACGGTTTAACTTTGGCTGCAGCCTATGGTGATGCGGATGGTTACAAGCAGCAGGCTTTCCTCAATGCGGGTTTCCAGGTTAACGAAAACGTTGCACTGAGCCTGACCCACTACAATGGTGAAGGTGAGGGGACAAATGCCGCATTTGATTCTAATCTGACTAATCTGGCTGCTTCATATCAGTTCGATAACTTGAAACTGTCTGCTGCTTATCAAACTATTTCAGGCGACACTGGGTATGATTTCACTTGGGGTGGCGATGATGACAACGTGTTGCAAACTAGCCACTCGGTACAGATTATGGATTTCAACCGTCAGGATGAAGACTCCTGGCAGCTACGGGCTGATTATGCTGTCAGCAGTGTTAAAGGCTTATCTCTGATGGCGCGTCACACCTGGGGTGATTACACTGACAGTGGCAACACTGTTGATGAAGCAGAGACTAACGTTGATGTTGTTTATCAGCTACAGAGTGGTTCTCTGCAGGGATTGAATCTACATATGCGCCTTTCCAATGTAAACGCGGATGCGTATGACGATATCAATGAGGTACGTTTGATCGCTAACTATTCTTTTTAGAAGCGCTGAGGGCTCTTTCTAAACCCGCTAAAGGCTCTGCTAAATAGCTAGCTACTTTTGGCCTGCCGTATGACTCCCCTTCATGCGGCAGGTTTCTATCTATTTCAATGAGCGGGCATCAATCTGTTCCAGATCCAGAAGTGCATCACAGATCTGGGGTAAATTCTGACGATTCAGCCCAGCAATATTCAAGCGTCCCCCTGGGCCAAAATACAGAGCATGTTCCTGCCTCAGCCAATCCAGCTGTTTCTCATCTAATCCAAGATAAACGAAAAGCCCACGCTGTCCTTTAAGAAAATCATAAGCCTCAGATCCTTTTGCTTGTAGTGCCTGAATAAAGCGCTGGCGACACTCTTCTACACGAGAACGCGCAGCGTCCAGTTCTTGCTGCCACATATCGGTTAATTCTGCACTTGAGAGAATCGTGCGAACTACAGACGCACCATGAGCAGGGGGCATGTAGTAATTAGCGCATACCAAATTCAGAGTCAGGTTAAGCACCTGTATAGACACATCTGCGTTAACGCTGCGAACTATCAAAGCCCCGGTGCGATCGTTATACAGACTGAAGGTTTTAGAGGCGGAGTAGCAGAGCATCCATTCATCGTGGCACGACTCAATGGCGGTGAGTGATACCAGATCACCATCCAGTCCCTGATCCCAACCGTGATATGCCAGATCTAGAAGAGGGAGCAGTTTACGCTCAGCCATCAGCTGAGAAACTTGATACCACTGTTCCTTCGTCAGGTTACATCCGCTGGGGTTATGACCACAGCTCTGCAGTAGAACTACATCACCCTCGGGAATTGAGTTCAGATCATCACACAGTCTCGTAAAGTCGAGTTGTTTGCTATGAGCATCAAAGTAGCGATAAGTCGCTGTTGTTAACCCGGCACCGGTGAAGATAGGTTTATGGGTGGACCAAGCAGGGTCTGACAACCAGAGTTTTGCGCCGGGAATTGCACGGTTTAATAGCTCCCCAGCAATACGCAGTGCCCCAGTTCCTCCTGGCGTTTGGATAGACTGTATCGAATCAGAATCTAACAGAGGCGTACCGGAAAAGAGCATCTGACGTAGCAATCGGTTGAATTCAACATCACCTATAGGGCCAAGGTAAGCTTTACTCTTCTCATTCTTTTGCAGAATTAGCTCAGCCTCTTTTACGGCCTTAAAGATTGGTGTTGCTCCGCTACTATCACGATATACACCGATACCTAAATCATGTTTGTTCTTAGCTGGAGAGGCTTTGAAACTTGCCATGACTTTAAGAATCGGGTCTTCGAGTTCTGCCTTAACATGCTTCAGCATATATCAGCCCTCAATCGCCATACTTATCCTTAAGGGTAGACTGAAAAGCTTTACTGAGTGGAATTCTCTTAGTCGACGGGATTATTTTACTTGGTGGAACTCGGATTGAGCCTCGATCTGCTTAGTCCCCTAGGCTTACACCGTTTTGATTAGCTTCCTGCTATTAATTAACCAGTCTGTTTTTTGTGATCCTTGGCTATGCTTAATTTCATTGGGCGTTTGCTTATATGTTATTTAAAGATGGAGCAAAGTTATGCAGGGTTACACGGGAAGTATCGAAGGTATCTATATCGGTCAGCCGAAACCTATCGGACCGGATGATACGCCGACGGGTATTTTCAAAGAACCAGTCGATAGCTGTTTTCTATCCAAAACTGGGTTGGAAGGGGATATGCAGGTTGATCGCCGTGTCCACGGTGGGCCAGAGAAAGCGCTGTACCATTTTCCTGCTGATAACTACGCCATCCTTAAGCAAGCATTCGGTCATTTAGAAAGCGAATTTTTACCCGGTAGCATCGGAGAGAATATCTCGAGTACTGGTATTGATGACCAGCAGGTGCATATTGGTGACATTCTAAAAATAGGAGAAGCGCTGGTACAGGTATCGCAACCCCGTAGACCTTGCTGGAAGGTAAACCACAGATTCGGCAATGGTCATATGGCACCGGTACTGATGTCACAGGCGATCAGCGGTTGGTATTACCGTGTGATCGAAGAGGGGCAGTTGAAGGTGGGTGATTCGTTTGAGTTGCAGGAACGGTTGGAAGGAAGCGTACCCGTAGCTGAGGTTTGGAAAATCTTTGCTGAAATGCTTTCATCGAGGATGCCGCCGGAGGCGTTTAATACGGATATTCCAGGCTTATCGACTGAGTGGCAGTTTGGCTAGGTTTTGGATCTAAACGCTAATTAACATCTGTTACTTGGAAAGGTTAGCCCTTTCACGTAACAGCTTAATCAGATAAAGAGAGCCGTTCCTTTGATTCGCTTAGAGACTGGATAAAGTTGTCATAGCTTTGTTCAATAAACGCTTTACGCTTCTGTTTCATCTCATCGTAGGGAAGCTCATCATAAGCCATCGCTGCCGCTGACAGGTCTGTATAGGGTATGGATTGCCTAAGGTTATAAAGCTTTATCTGTGCTGATCTTATGCCCCAGCGCGCGGCATATCTTAACCATAGAATTCCGTCTTTCTGGTAACCCTCGTTTACTAGTAGGGTACCCAGATTTGAGGCGGCTTCATGAATACCTTGTCTGGTTGCTTGCATATACAAGGTTGAAGCGCGCTTAGTATCTAATGGAGTAGCACCAACTCCATGTTCAGCAAGCTGGCCTAACGCGTTGAGAGACTTCGGGTTTGACAGTGACTCTTGCCATAGTTGGGCAGCAAGGTCGAATTCACCTTCGTCATAAGCTGCTTTACCTTGATAATAAAGGCTTTGGTTCGCCGAGCAGCCGGCAATAGCAAACAGAGTAACCAGGCTGAGAATATATAGTTTTGAGATCATTGGGTTTATATGAATATTTAGAACAAGTTAGCGGGCGACCTGAGCTGTTAGTTTGTTAGCTTGATTGTGTCACAAATACATAGGCTGAAACATCATGGCGCTGAACAAATGGCTATGAACAGTTATGACTTTGTATCCGCTTTACTTATCTGCAATAGTCACGCTAATCGCTTTTAGAATTCAGTTGGTGGATGTTGTATTTAACTTTTATAGATGGAAGCAATTTCCGATGAAAATGAATTACTTTGTATTTGGTACAAATAACAAACAAAAAGCCGTCACTTTCTATGACACATTTTTTGAAGGTTGTGGGTTAAACAAGATTCACACTGAAGGTCGCATGACTCTGTGGGCGAAAGACGATTTTATGTTTGCTGTGGCTGAGCCTTTTGATGGGGAAGAGGCATCAAATGGCAATGGTACGATGCTGGGCTTTAACGTTGGCTCTGCTCAAGAAGTGGATCGATTGTATAAATTGGGCCTTGAATTGGGGGGCGTTAGTGAAGGTGAGCCTTGTGTGCGTTCGGGGAGGTATTCGGCGTATATCAGGGATTTGGATAAGAATAAGATTTGCTTATATGAGTGATCTTGTGTGCCTCATTAGTTCTCGATCGAGGTAGATTCTATGCGGACAGGCAGATTACTTCTAGGTTTATTTCCTTTCGTCAAAAGACGAGATAAGGGGAGAGGCTGATCTCCCCTTATCAATCCCCTGCAGCCCCACTGCTTGCCGGGCTTAGCCCGGTTCCCTGTGCGTTTCAGCTTTAATCGAGGGCTGCAGAACTCGGCCTTTCAGGCCTCAAACAGGCTTCGACCTTATTCGATTAAACCTTCCAATGCTCGGCTTCACAGAGGGGAGGATTGGCCCGTGCCGTATCTTGATTAAATAAACGGCAGTTGTTTTGATTTGGTTAGTAGGTTAAAACCTTAAATTAACCAGACAGATGGATGTCGAGCAGGCCCACAATTCCCATTTCAAATGCTAATAGTACAAGGAGAGTATCTGACCTTTCCCCATCATTAGAACCATTTCCTCGATGAGATTTTTCATCCTATGCTGCTTTGTTTTTAAATGCCACTGGTGACATATAACCCAGTGAACTATGTGGTCTGATATGGTTGTAGTGATGTCTCCATTGATT
>NZ_JAAEQH010000257.1 GCF_024231755.1 Neptuniibacter sp. | reverse complement strand
CGTCATAGGATACTGCCTGGTTATAGCAAGCATAGAGCAGGTAGAGCTCTATGTACATAAGTAGCGTTATCTATGGGATGAGTCAAGCTCGCTCTACTTTCGCTACTGACGCTAACGTAGCGAAGGTAGAGCACTCTATCAAGAGGTAGCGAGCAATAAAATCGGACGTGAAAAAATGGGCAGAGTCGGCTTCCCTAGAGCCTCTACAGCCAATAGGGAACTAAGGACTAGGGATCGAGGGGGAATTCAAAATACGATTACTGTACAAGGTACATTATAGGCAGGTTCAAACGTGTCCCTGTACTCTCCAACCAATCGTCCGATCGAGCTGAAACTTGGCACCCAGGGTTTTCATGGGCGTGGGATTCGAATACGAGCATCATTTTAACCCTGGAACCCTCCGACCATGACCAAATTATGACCTCTGGGCATTTCTGCACCACGGTAGATACCTTTTGAAGTAGTAAGCAGCTGCCTGCATCTGGCATTTCTGTGCCACGGTAGATACCTTTTGAAGCAGTAAGCAGCTGCCCTGCATCTGGCATTTCTGCGCCACGGTAGATACCTTTTGAAGCAGTAAGCAGCTGCCTGCATCTGGCATTTATGCGCCACGGTAGATACCTTTTGAAGCAGTAAGCAGCTGCCCGGGCTTCAACGAATGGATTTTCTGTATTTTCCACGGCGCCGTAGTCCCTTAGTTCAATTGCGTGGAGATCTTCGGTTTGCAATGCACGTTTAACATAAAGGCAGATACCTGCCATGAAGATTATTAGTGAGACAGGCGCTGCGAGACCCAGGCTCAGTCCCAATATTAGTCCCAAGTTTGGTTTCGATTCGAGAATTT
>NZ_JAAEQH010000256.1 GCF_024231755.1 Neptuniibacter sp. | reverse complement strand
TGGTTCGGGTGAACCAGAAATAAGATTTCATAATGACGCATTGTAGCTCCTTACGGGTTAGTAGCCTCCGGACCACACCATGTGACCGAGGGCAAGGAGATTGGAAATAGTTCTCCAAAGGACGCGTAATTCTACGCACCTTGCAAGGTGCTTGCAAGCGATATAAAAAGGGATTCAGGAGAAACCAACCCTATGCATTGCGACGACAGCACCGATCTTCTCGCCATCACTATCAAACAGCGCAGTACCCGATACTTTAACCCGATGCTTCTCCCCACAAGCAGCCACTATAACCACTTCGAGATTTGAAACCTCGTCACCATGAAGAGCCCTGAAGATTGGCCACTGAGATTTTTCCAGCAAGGTTGAACCATCCGCTGCATAAACCCTGAAAGGCGCATCATCAAAACGTTCTAAACGAGCATTTTCCGGTAAACCACGCAGTTTCATAACCGCACGGTTGGAGAAAATCATCTTCCCATCAGCATCACAGGCAACAACCCCATCATCAATGTTAGCCAGAGCGGCTTCCATAAAATGAGTCTGTCGTGCCAGTTCTGCCTTAAGTTGATCACCCTGAAGCTGGTTTTCTTTCAAAACCGAAAGCATTTTGGAGAATGCCTCAGAAGTTTCCGCAATATCATTGAAAATACTGCCCCGCGAATCGATATCAACTTCTAGCTCTCCCCTGCGTACAGACTGAACTCCCTTTTGAATATCCAGAATAGGCCGGGACAGAGAGCGAGCAAACCAAACCCCAAGTAAAACGCTTATCAGCGTTACACAAGCGGCCAA
Organism: Neptuniibacter sp.; assembly: GCF_024231755.1. Lineage (GTDB taxonomy): Bacteria > Pseudomonadota > Gammaproteobacteria > Pseudomonadales > Balneatricaceae > Neptuniibacter. The sequence continues at coordinate 43,479 of NZ_JAAEQH010000256.1, read as the reverse complement.
CACCATATTGAAGTGTTGATTAGCTTTAATCTCGGTCAGAAAATCCTCTTCTGGCATATAGATACCTAACAACCACGGCCAGTTATCGGAGAATGGAGTAAACACCGCCTGATACATCTTACCGTCGTATTCAAAACCACTATTCACAGCCGTATTTAATACATACCAACCGGGCGAAAGCTGTAAAGATTCAACAGCTGCCCTAGATTCTGCCTGCTCCAGCTCTTCAACCCGCAACAAACGCTTCATGCCGGAAGATTTGTCTTCAATATATGCCCCTTTAAGACTCCTATGAGCAACAACATCACCATTATTGTTCACAATCAAAGCTGAGGCTTGCTCACTCAAATCAAGCTGACCGAGGAAATCAGATAGGGAAGATAGATCAATATCAACACCAACAACCCCCATCATATCCCCAGATTTCGAGAATACAGGGCTAGCAACCGTTATGCCTGGAGTCTGTGAAGTAAAAAACAAATAAGGGTCTGTCCAGATCTGACCTCGCTCACCAATTGCCTTGGTAAACCAGGGGCGAGTACGAGGATCATAACGATCCTCTGGATCATCCATCTCTTTTTTTAGGAGAAAATCATTGTTATACCAACGATTCCAGACCCGACGCTCTCCACCATCTTCGGTAATGCGCTTGATCTGAAAATCTGCCACTTCCGAGCTACGTCTAACAAAATAAAAATCACCGTCCAGGTTACCGTAGTAGATGCCCGCAATATGAGGATAGAGCATCAACTGCTCATAGAAATAATGCTCCATATCATTTGGCCGCTCAGAACTTACAACCTGATGTTTGGCCAAACTTTGAGTCAGATTTACTGCCGATCTAGCAGGAGAGAGGAATTCCTCAGAACGGTGAATAACTTCACGGGAAAGGTTACGCATCAATTGCTGGGCATGACCAAGCAAGACCTGCTCAGTCGTGAAGTAGGAGGAAAGCAGAATAATACAGACTGTTACAACCTGTAATACCACAATCCCCAAAGCCATTGTTTTCGTAATAGATAAGCGCATAACATCACCCAATAACAACCAGCATATGCGTTCACACCTTATAAACCACAAATACTGATTAAAAAGCGCTCATGCGACTATAACTATTTTTAGTGTTATTTTCTGCTCCCTAAAACAAAAAGCGGGTCATTCTTTCGAATAACCCGCCCAGAAAAGCCATTAAGCATTTGATCTTATTGAATCAGCAACCCAATCACTCTACCTCAATAATTTCATAGCTGTGGGTAATCTCTACTCCACCACGCTCCAGCATCAAAGAAGCAGAGCAGTACTGCTCAGCAGAAAGCTTAACCGCTCGCTCAACCTTTTTAGGGTTAAGATCACGACCACTTACGACAAACTTAACGTGAATTTTAGTAAATACTGCAGGAACTTCATCAGCGCGTTCGGATTCGATTTCAGCTACGCAATCAACCACATCCTGACGGGTTTTCTTTAGAATCCCCACGACGTCATAGCTGGTGCAGCCACCCAGGCCTAACAACATCAGCTCCATTGGGCGAGGACCTTGCTTCAGCTCGCCATCAATCATCACATCAAAACCGGAACCCGTAGTGCCCTGAAAACGAACATCACCATCCCACTTAACTTTGGCACTCATACTCATACAGCTACGACCTTATTCAAACAGTTCTTTCAGTTTCTGACCTGGATTTTCAGCGCGCATAAATGCCTCACCCACCAGGAAACTATGTACATTATGTTCGCGCATCGCCTGAACATCTTCGCGGCTATGGATACCGCTCTCAGTCACCACGATTCGATCATCCGGGATAGAATCCAACAGATCGTAAGTATTGTTCAGTGTTACCTCGAATGTATGCAGGTTACGGTTATTGATACCCACCAGCTTATTATTCAGTGGTAACGCACGTTCCAACTCATCTGCACCATGCACTTCGATCAGCACATCCATACCCAGTTCAACCGCCAACCCATTCAGATCAGCCATCTGCTGATCTTCCAGAGCAGAAACAATTAGCAGAATGCAATCAGCACCAATCGCACGCGCTTCGTAAACCTGGTAAGGATCTACGATGAAATCCTTACGAATAATCGGCAGAGAACACGCAGCACGCGCTTCCATCAGATACTCTTCACAGCCGTGGAAGTAATCTTTATCAGTCAGCACAGACAAACAGCTGGCACCGCCCAGCTCATATGACTTAGCGATTTCAGCGGGCAGAAACGGATCACGCAACAGGCCTTTGGATGGACTGTGTTTCTTCGCTTCAGCAATAACCGCTGAACGCCCCTCAGCAATCGCACGCTCCATATTCGCAGCAAAGCCACGAGGATCAAAAGCAGTTCCTTTCTGATCTGCAATTCGAGCTTTCAGGTCAGCCGTAGAAGTTTTAGGCTCACGCTCCGCTACTTCTTCTGCCTTACGCGCCAGTATTTTCTTTAAAATCGTTGGTGTATCAGACATGTTTTAACCTTAAAAGCCTAACCCTTAAACGCCTGGCTGAATTCAGACAGTTCTTTAACTTTCTCTGCAGCTGCGCCGCTTAGAATAACCTCTTTCGCCTGGGCAACACCCGCCTGTAGAGAATCAGCCAGATCAGCAGCGTACAGAGCCGCACCCGCATTCAGTGCGATCATATCAATCGCTTTCTTATTTTCACCTGCAAATGCGGACTGAATAAGAGCCAGACTCTCATCAGAGCTATGCACCTGAAGCCCATCCAGCGACTGTTTTTCCAAACCGGCATCTTCTGCTGTGATGCTATATTCAGAGACCGCACCACCTTTCAGCTCAGCCACATAAGTTTCACCTGCAAGACTGATCTCATCCAGGCCTTCAGCCGCATGAACCACCAGCGCATGTACTGCACCCAATGCTTTGAGTGCTTCTGCCATAGGTTTACACAGGGATTTATCAAACACACCTAGCAGATAATGTTTCGCACCTGCAGGATTGGTTAACGGACCAAGAATATTAAACAACGTGCGCAGAGCCATCTCCTTACGTGGACCAATGGCATGTTTCATTGCACTGTGATGCTGAGGAGCAAACATAAAGCCCACACCCACCTGATCAATACACTGCGCGATCTGCTCAGGAGTAAGCGCCAGATTCACACCCGCTGTTTCCAACAAATCTGCAGATCCTGAACTGGAAGAAACAGAACGGTTCCCATGCTTAGCTACGTTGCCACCTGCTGCAGAAACGACAAATGAACATGCACTGGATACGTTAAACAGGTTTGCACCATCGCCGCCTGTACCAACAATATCTACAGCATTGGCAGCGTCAATATGTACTGGGGTAGCCAGCTCACGCATCGCATCAGCTGCACCCGTGATCTCTTCCACGGTTTCACCTTTCATGCGCAGCGCTATAAGCAACCCACCAATCTGTGAATCAGTCGCATTGCCGGTCATGATCTGCCCCATAACCTGCTTCATATCTGAGGAGCTTAAGCTGTGGCCATCAACGATAGTTGCCAGTGCCTGTTTAATATCCATGTTCTTAACCTTTTTAATCAGCTTCGCTTAAGGAAGTTAGCCAGAAGATCATGTCCCTGCTCAGTCAGAATGGACTCAGGGTGGAACTGCACCCCTTCGATATCCAATTCTTTGTGACGAACACCCATGATCTCATCGATATTTCCATCTTCATCCTGAGTCCAGGACGTAATTTCCAAACAATCCGGAATGGTTTTCTGGTCAATAACCAGAGAGTGGTAGCGAGTCACTTCGACTGGATTGTTAAGTCCTGCAAAGACTCCACCTCCCTCATGATGAACAGCAGAGGTTTTACCATGCATCACCTGCTTGGCACGGACGATATCACCGCCAAAAGCCTGACCAATACTCTGATGCCCTAAGCAGATACCCAGAATAGGTAACTTACCAGCAAAGTGATTAATTGCCGCTACAGAGATACCCGCCTCATTGGGAGTACATGGACCTGGAGAGATTACCAGATGAGTAGGGTTCAGCTTTTCTAGCTCTTCAATAGAAATTTCATCATTACGATAGACATGCACATCTGCCCCCAACTCACCGAGGTACTGCACCACGTTGTAAGTAAACGAGTCGTAATTGTCGATCATAATCAGCATAGCGGATATACCTTATAGAGCAGGCAGTTGCTATGGAAGCAGCTCTTCCAATACAACAAGCATATGTCTTAAAAAATAGGATTCAGGATTCTAACAGTTCACTTCCTAGTTACCCAGAGGGAAATTGTACCTGGGGCATTTTTTTATCCGCATCTTCCAGCAATTCATAAAACTCTGCAGCAGGGATAGGACGTTCAAAAAAGAACCCTTGGCCAAACTGGCACCCCTCTTTAGCCAAGAAATCCAGATGCGCCTGGCACTCAACACCTTCGGCAATAACAGCAAGTCCAAGATCATTGCCCAGCGAAATAATCGAACGCGCAATCGCTGCATCATGACGATCATTTTCTAGATCAGAGACAAAAGCACGATCAATTTTCAAAGTATCAACCGGGAGATTTTTCAGATAGCTCAAAGAGGAATAACCGGTACCAAAATCATCAATGGCAATTTTGAAGCCCGCTTCTCGCAACTCCTGCAACTGCTGCATCGCCACCTGCATGTTATTCATGATCAAACTTTCGGTCACCTCGATCTCAATTCGAGAGGCTTCAATTCCGATTTCATCTATCACCGCCTTCACTCTCTCAGTGAGATTCGACTGCTCCATATGCCTGGCGGAAAAGTTAACTGAAACAACCAAAGCCTCACCCTGGTCAGACAGTTCATCCCAGTCCTTCAACTGTAGGCACACACTGCGAAGTACCCAGAAATCAATATCAACCACCAGACCTGTTTCTTCTGCTACAGGAATAAAGCTATCTGGGGAAATCAAGCCATGCTCAGAATGGTGCCAACGTACTAAGGCCTCAGCCCCGACAACTTTTCCACTTTTCAGCTCCAACTTCGGCTGATAGAAGACAATAAACTCATTCTCTTTCACCGCTTTGTGCAAGCTGGATTCCAACTCCATGCGTGTGAATGCCTCTTGAGTCATTTTCTCGGTATAGAATTGATACCCATTGCGCCCATTCTGTTTAGCCTTATACATCGCTGCATCGGCATTACGCACCAATTCATCAGCCCCTTTGCCATCTTCAGGGTAGAAACTAATACCGATACTGGTCGTTACATACAGATCACGACCTTCAATCTCAACTACGCGAGAAAAAGCGTCGATTAAATTATGCGCCACCTTAGCCGCATCTTTTGGATCCTCGATAGAATCCAGAATCACGGTGAATTCATCCCCGCCTAGACGAGCGGGAGTGTCCATTTTGCGTACTGAGGCACTTAAACGTTTTGAAACTTCGATCAACAGCTTATCTCCCGCTGCATGACCCAAACTATCATTAACGTTCTTAAACCGATCCAGATCCATAAATAGCAGCGCGAAACGCTCACCCGAGCGCTCTGACTTATGTATGGTGTGTTGCAACTGTTCCATTAACATCAAGCGATTAGGCAAACCGGTTAGCACATCATGGTGAGCTAAGTGGGTTAGACTGTCTTGCTTATCCTGGATATTGTCATAACTGACTCTCAGCGCGTGCGCCATCTGATTCAACGCCGTTTGCACATCATCCCACTCATCTCGACGCTTTAAATCGACCTGCTTATCAAGATCTCCTTCTTGAAAAGCCTGGATACCCTGTATTAAACCGTCCAACGGTTTACGAATATTACGCTTGATAATTAAGGTGACTGAAAGCAAGGTGATAAATAGCACCGCAATCAGAATTAAGACAATCCGCTCTCGCGAGGTATCAATAATTTCATCAAGTAGCATCCCAAGCTCTAGTGCTGTTTCTTCAACAACTTCCTCACTACGCTCAAGCACGCCTAATGCTTTTGTCGCTGTAGCATGATTAGCATCTGAATAGCGCCATAACGCCTGCGTTTTTTCTTCTAGCACAACATGGCTACGCTTAAACAGCCTGAGATTATCTTGCATACTAGAAGTAACTAAAGAAATTTCCGGAGTCGAAGCAGTGGCAGTATCTAAACGTAGGATTAGATCATCGATAAGCGACATAATTTCGACAAACCAGTCACTACTAGTTCGGCGCAGCATATAACCTTCATGCTCAGCCTGCTGTCTATCGATCTTAAGTAAGGTTTCCCGATAACCCGTAATGAGCGCTAATATCTGCTCATAGAAGTAAACATCACGTCCCTCTACTGTTGCATCCACCAACCATTTCGTCAGTTTTGACTCCAGTAGATCCAATTGGGTATGCAGGCTAAGTGATAAAAGCGCTTGTTGCTCTAAGGCCAGATTGATTGAAGAACAGATCTGCAGATATTCCCTAAAGCTACGAGCATACTCCCGAATAGGTAACTGCTGATATTGAGTAGGGGCATTTAAAACCAGATCATGCAACTCTGCCTGTATACGCGCGCCTTCTTCATTAAGGTACGCCATATCATTGTAGAAGCCACTCTCAAACAGCTTTACATCCAGCAGGAACTTCGAAAGTTTCCTTCCAAAACGGGCATTATCTACGAGAGAGATAGCCTGCTCTGAAGCTGTTTGTTTTGACAGATGCTGTACATCTTTCAAAGTAACAGCCATCAGAAGCGCCATGGCCCCCAACCCTATGGCCACCACAGCAACAAGAATATGTAATTTACTACTTAATCGAAGATTAGCCAGTCCTGCCATCTATCACTGCCCACGCACCAATTTCACTCCACGCAGCAGAACAGGCCTCGGGGTTAAAGAAAACTTTTTAACTGCCGTAGCATTCAAGACACGCTTACCGCGGTAATTCCGAGTAACTGGAATCGCTGAAACAGGCGTTCCTTGCATTGCCTTAAGAAGCAATGATCCAGCTCGATTCCCCTGTTCATATCCTGTTTTAACCACGGCAGAAAATGCTCCACTTTCAACATGATGGCCATTTGCCCCAATGATAGGCCCCGAAAAATCCTGCGCAACCAGACTGAACAATTCGCTATAGCTGAGACTTCCCCCTTGAGGTTTTTTAATCCCAGCTGCGCCATCGATATAAACCGCATCACATGACTCAGACAAACTCTGCGCTGCAGCCTTAACTGTTGCTACATCATGAACAAACTCAATCCCACAGATGCTTGCAGCATAGTCACCTTTTTCCTCTTCTACTTGACCAATCACCGCCTTCCCAGAAGGACTGTCCTTGGTGATAAAACCTATCTTGCTAACCTTCGGCATCAATTGCTGGAGAAATACAATCGACTCTCGAATATGACCTCTCTCTAGAACTCCGGAGATGTGATCATTAGGAAAACCGTATTTAGCAGGTGCGGCGTTTACACCCGCAAACATAACTGGGGTGCTTACTTTATCTTTCAGGTACGGCACTACAAACATAGATTGAGCATTATCATCAATCGTAATTACACCGTCTGGATTCAGGGAGCTGTATAGAGCAAAAGCCTCCGAGGCTTTTTGAGCCCCTCCCGCTTTATTAACCTTGGTATCCATATAAAAAAAGGTCAAATCAGCCTCGGTTAGCAGTGCGGATTCGATCCCTTTTTTAATTGCCTTACTCCAGTGAAAATCTTGCTCATAACTCATCACCACTAACACTTTGAAAGGTGCGGCAAAGGCTGAGCTGGCAAAAAAGGTTAAACAGGACAAAATAAACGTGAGGGCCAGCGATTTGGGCATCATTTTCTTTCCCTTGTACGTTATTGGTTAAAGTAAAACTATAGCTACAGTTTTTAGGGCAAGCTAATTTGGATCAGCTTTCAAATACAGATCAGTTTCCGAAAAGAGTGCTGTTTTCACATAGAGAACAGTTTTTAATAGAGACCAACCGGGAGGCAGTGGTCTCTATCAAAATTGGGAAATGGGGCGATCTAACATTGACTAGAGGTTGTCCAGCCCTTTTTCCACCATTGCGACTGCACTGAAAACAGCCCGTCCTTTATTCATCGTCTCTTTCCATTCCAGACGCGGAATCGAATCCGCCACCACACCGGCACCGGCCTGGATATGCAGAACATCATCTTTAATCACGGCAGTACGGATCGCGATAGCTGTATCCATATTGCCATTCCATGAGAGGTAACCTACCGCACCGCCATATACGCCACGTTTTACCGGTTCCATCTCATCAATAATTTCCATGGCACGTACTTTAGGTGCGCCACTCAACGTTCCCGCTGGGAGTGTTGCACGAAGAACATCCATAGCCGTCACACCCGGTTTTAACGTTCCATCAACATTAGAAACGATATGCATTACATGGGAGTAGCGTTCTATCACCATTTTATCGGTCAGTTTAACTGTTCCGATCTCCGATACGCGGCCAGCATCGTTACGCCCCAGATCGATCAGCATCAGATGTTCCGCGATCTCTTTAGGGTCAGCCAGCAACTCCTCTTCCATCGCCAGATCTTCTTCTGGCGTAGCACCACGCTTCCGCGTTCCGGCAATTGGACGCACGGTAACGATGCTGTCTTCCACACGCGACAGAATCTCAGGAGACGAGCCCACCACATGGAAATCATCCAGATTCAGCACATACATATAAGGAGAAGGGTTCAAGCAACGCAGGGCCCGGTATAGATCCAATGGTTTGCTGGCAAACGGGATAGACATACGCTGCGAAATAACGCACTGCATAATATCCCCATCCAGTACGTATTCTTTGATCTTATCCACAGAGTCCATAAACGCCTGCTCACCAAAACTGGACTTGAACTCAGTTTCAGCAACTTCACGCTGATTCTCGATTGGCTCATCGTAAGGTGTTGCAACACGTAGGTCATTAACCAACTGATCCAAACGCTGCTGAGCTTTTTCGTAAGATCCTTCTTCAGCAGGATCAGCATGACAGATCAAAATCAGTTTGCCGGCAAGGTTGTCAAACACCACAACTTCATCAGACACCATCAATAGAATATCTGGAGTGCCAATCACATCTTCAGGGCAACTGTCTTTGAGACGCTTTTCAACATAACGAACACAGTCATAACCAAAATAGCCCACCAGACCACCATTAAAACGTGGCATGCCTTGTAGTTCTGGTACTCGGTAACGCTGCTGGAACTGTTCAACAAATTCCAGCGGGTCTTCCATCTGTAATGACTCAACTTCCTGGCCATCTTCGGTAACAACAATCTGATCACCATGCACCTTCAGAATCGTGCGACACGGCAAACCGATAATCGAGTAACGCCCCCACTTCTCACCGCCCTCAACAGATTCGAGCAGATAGCTATAAGGCGCATTAGCCAGTTTTTTGAAAGTCGAAAGAGGTGTATCCAGATCAGCAAGTACTTCGCGGGTAACAGGGATCCGGTTGTAGTTTTGTGCGGCCAGTTCCGCAAACTGTTCAGGGGTCATTTTGGTCTCTCACAATGCCGGTAAAAAATAATAAAACGATAAAGACGAACTAACAGGCGTATCGAGCAGACAAAATAGGGAAGGTATCTTCAGGGCTTAGCAAGAACCGCTGATATGTCAGGGCATTGGAGCTACAGGATAGACCCCAGCCGAATTTGTGTCTGCCGGTTTATTCAGACACGCCATCGCCATCGCTCACCCACAAATGGGAAACGACCAGTTGTTCCAGTATTTTTCAGCGTTGCTGTTGCAAATGGCATCACGGCAGGCTTAATAAAGTTATAGATAGAGGAACAATATAGCAGCCGTTGTTTCAGTTCAACTGCTGCCACATCAATTAAGCAAGATTTGTAAGGATTAAGGGTAATTTCCCTTCGAACTGCAGAACTTTGATAACGAACGCATTGCCTTTATATATGCGTGCTTAAAAAAAGCCCCGGCAAGCCGGGGCGTACAAGAGCTATGATGTTGGAATCAGATACCTTTGATTCCGAGAGCCGCTACATTTCCAAGTAGCAATTACAGGTTCTTAGCATGAGGGAATAACCTGTGACTGATGACTAGGTTATACGCAGCCCCAAAAACAAAAAAATCGATTTTAGTTAACATAAAGATCGATTATTTCGAGAAACACAATACAAAACAGTCCGCAGCAATAGTTACCTAGCGCGACGTAGTAACCATACACCGAAGGCAAAACAGATCAGGATAGGCAAAAGAACCGCAATCAACGGGGAGAACCCAAACACAGTACTGGTCGGCCCCAGTAGATCCTGAGTAAGCTTGAAGACCAATCCAATAACTATCCCTGTAATCAGACGCTGGCCTACCGTCACACTTCGCAACGGCCCGAAGATAAAGGAAACCGCAATTAACACCAACGCAAAGATTGCCAACGGCATCAGTAGCTTGTTCCAGAACGCCACCCTATATTGAGATGCCTCCAGCCCTTGTTCTACCAGATAATCGCTATAGTCAATCAAGCCCACCATTGACAGATTAGCCGGTTTAACCATAACCACTTTAAGCAGATCCGGTGTTAAACCACTTTTCCACTCTTCTGTTTTCAGCACAGCTGTTTGCACTTTCTGTGCCTCAAAACCCTGATCTGCACTAGGCAGAGGGAAGCGAGTTTCTTCAATTTCTTGTAGCAGCCAGTTTTCACCGTCAAAGACACCTTCTTCGGCAAAGCTAGAGCGCGCCAGTGTCAGGTCATCATTAAATTCATAGCGGGTAATTCCGCGCACCGAACCATCTGTCTCAACCGCGTTAATATGAATAAAGGTCATATCATCACGATGCCAAATCTTACTTGCACTATGGATAGCACCACCGGTGATTTTCACCTGTCGGTGACTCTGGGCAATCGGTTCGGTTACCGGCACCACAAACTCACCAATCGCTAGCCCGCCAAAAATAATGACAAGAACCGGCTTCATCACTGACAGGATAATTCCCATGGTTGATACACCAGCCGCACGCATCACTGTTAGCTCGGCATTTGATGCCAGCACCCCAAGACCTAACAAACAACCGATCAAACTGGACAGAGGAATGAACTCATAAAATCGACTTGGTGCCGTCAGCCACACATATTTAACGGCTTCAGCGAATGTATAAGCACCTTCAACATCCTTCAGCTCTTCAACCAAAGCGAACATCATATCCAAACCCACAATGGTCAACAGGACAATGAGAAAACCGCCCAGCACATGACGCGCTATGTATAGATCGAGTAACTTCATGATTTCTTTATCTTGCTGAGTTTCAGACTTGGCATCGGGATCTGGTCAAACAACCGACTCCAAAAACGGCCAAAAACAATCATATTTAAAGCGCCTAGGCCAAAAATAAGATGGATAAGCCAGATTGCCCAAGGGCTGGCCTCACCATCGCCCACCTTGCTAGTGATGTTACTCAGCACAGCCAAATAGGTGAGATAAATAAGGATAGAAGGCACTAGACGTGCGAAACGGCCCTGACGTGGGTTTACCCTGCTCAATGGTACAGCAAGCAGCGTTACAACAATCGCCAGAACCGGCAGGGAAAGTCGCCAATTCAGCTGCGCTTGGTGACGGGGTTCATCAGACGCCCAAAGATAGGAAGTAGGTAGCGCTTCCACCTTATCAAACCGTATCTCCTGATTCTTATGCTCTATCTCACTACCATAACGCTCAAAGCCAAGTTCAACATAATCACCCTGCCCTGGTACGCCTTCGTAACGATAACCTTTTTCCAATACCAGGAAACGCTGGTCACGGGACTGATCAATAAAGGTAGTACCGGTCTGCGCCAAAGTTATCTGCAGACGATCATTACTCTTATTTCGATCCGCCATAAAGATCATACCCAGCTGTCCACTCTCATCAAGAGAATCGGTATAGGTCACGCGCGGACTATTTTTTTGCTTCTGGAAGCGCCCCGGAGTCAGACTTTCCAGTTCACTTCGGTTTTCCTGTTGATCAAAAATATTATTGGTTTCAGATGCACCAAGCGGAGATATAAAAACAGAGAGCGTGCCCACAATAACCGCCACCATAAGTGCTGGCCCCATGGAATAAGCCACCAGCCTCTTCTGACTCATCCCCGTCGCCTCAAGAACAGTCATCTCGCTTTCAAGATAGAGACGGCCATATCCCAGCAGGAACCCTAGAAACAGGCCTAGCGGCAGAATCAATTCCAGAAAACCCGGTAAACGATAGAGCATAATGGAGAACAAAACCCCAGGGTCCAGTTCACCCACAGCAGCTTTGGAAAGGTACTTCACAAAGCGCCCACTCATGATGATAACCAGCAACACAGAACTGACCGCAAGCATGCTGACCAGAACTTCACGTGCTAAATAGCGATAAACAATCACTCTATATCCTTGCGAAACCTGTTACCGACACAAAAATGGTTTATATTATTCAGCCTTACAGCGGATGAAACAGTGTAAGACTTTGTACACAACCAAGGTGCCGTTCTTATCGGTGTATATAAAAGTACCGGCATTATCCTTGAATCCGCCAACTTTGTCTCGTTTAGACGGCAGCTAGCCGCGAGTTTGGAGCCACCATGGATTTTGAAATTGTTAGTAGTGATATCCCTTCACTGGAAACCGAATGTTTAGTTGTTGCTGTAGAAACAGAAGGAACCCTTTCCTCCGCAGCAAAAGCGGCCGATGAAGCCAGCTCAGGTTATATCAGCGAGATTTTGAATGGTGGTGATATCAGCGGCAAAAGCGCACAAACGTTGCTACTACATAAAGTTCCAGGTCTTGCCGCAAAACGTGTACTTCTTCTAGGTTTAGGCAAAGCTGAAGATCGTAACGACCGAAACTTCCGTAAAGCGGTTAAAGCTGCGATGGGTGTCGTTAAAAGCACAGGCGTGAGCAGCGTTACTTTTGCATTGGGTGAAAACCTGACAAACGATGAAGACCAGTATCGTCAGCTACGTCACCTGGTTGAATGGTCTGGCCATGAGCTATACAGCTACGACGAAACCAAAAGCAAAAAAGCTGATCCATTAAAACTGGAACAGATCTCAATCCATACCTCGGAAGAAGACTCTGAGATTGCTGAAACAGCACTGCTCGATGGCACAGCGATTGTAAACGGCACCAGCATCGCTCGTGATCTTGGTAACCTGCCGGGCAATTTCTGTACTCCAACCTACCTGGCTGAACAGGCACTCGAGCTAGATGACGAATTCGAAGACCTGACAGCTACCATCGTTGACGAAGAAGAGATGGAAGCACTAGGCATGCACTGCTTACTTTCAGTAGGCAACGGCAGCGAACAGCCATCTAAACTGATCGTTATGGAATACAAAGGTGGCGAAGAGGGTGATAAGCCTCACGTATTAGTGGGTAAAGGTATCACTTTCGACACAGGTGGTATCTCCCTTAAACCAGGCGCAGGCATGGACGAAATGAAATTCGACATGTGCGGTGCAGCTAGCGTATTCGGCGCAATGACAGCGATCTGTGAGATGGCTCTACCGATTAACGTAGTGGGTATCGTTGCTGCAGCAGAGAATATGCCAAGCGGCCACGCGACTAAGCCAGGCGATATCGTTACGACTATGTCTGGTCAGACAGTGGAAATTCTAAATACCGATGCAGAAGGCCGTCTGGTTCTGTGTGACGCGCTGACCTACGCTGGCAAATTTGAGCCAGCATCAGTCGTAGATATCGCTACGCTGACCGGGGCCTGCATCATTGCACTGGGCCACCATGCTACAGGCGTTTTATCCAACAACGATGACCTTGCAGCCGAACTGCTGCAAGCAGGCGATCAGGCTGCAGATAAAGGCTGGCAGCTTCCTCTATGGGATGAGTTCCAGGAACAACTGGATTCCAACTTTGCGGATATCGCCAACATCGGCGGTCGCCCTGGCGGCACCATTACCGCAGCTTGTTTCCTATCCCGCTTTACTAAAGAGTACCGCTGGGCGCACCTAGATATCGCAGGTGTAGCTTGGAACAGTGGTGGCAAAGAGAAAGGTGCAACCGGTCGCTGCGTACCTCTACTGACTCAATACCTGCTTAACCAAGCAGCGGATGAGGAATAAACCCTAGGGTTTAAGCAACAGATGACCAGTAAAGCTGATTTTTACGTTCTGCCTTCAAACGATCCCGATGCTCGGGGTCGTTTCCTATGCCGTTTGGTTACCAAAATCCGTGCCCTTGGCCACGAACTCTATATCCAGACTGCAAATGAATCTGAAGCTAAACGTATCGATCAGCTTCTCTGGGAGTTTCAGCCCGAAGCATTTATCCCTCACGAACTGCTGGGTGACAAGCTTAACTCTGGCGTACAAATTGGCTGGGACACTCAACGCCCTGAACATAAAGATGTGTTCGTAAACCTGAATCTGGACATCCCAAAAGATGCTTTAGAATTTGACCGCATCCTGGAAATCGTTATCCAGAGTGAGGAAGTCTTAGCCTCCACTCGTAATAACTACAAATCCTACCAGGCAAACGGCATATCCATTGATATGCACGATATGCGCAAGCGCTAAGGCGAGGCTAAGAGCACGCTTGCCGCGAAGCAGCAGCTACGAGTGTCGAGAACGAGGCTTCGCCTCTGCTAGAACGTCGCTTCGCGACTGCTAGGAATAACTTAAACCCGTGGCTTTTAGGTTTTGAATTTTCTCGTAGCTACAAAGTAGCGTGCTAGCTACTCGTAGGCGGAGCCGTCCTAGCAGCTGCCGCTACGCGGCAAGCGTGCTCGCGGAAACCTACGCTACGACCGTCCCTGCCCCTCCAGATTTCTTATGGCCTCGAGTCTCCTCGATTAAGAACTTAAGCCAGCGCATATAAGGTGTACCACCAGTTCCCTGCTGATCATTACAACGCCGGGCTATGTACTTAATCGCCCAGTGGTAATGCACTTCACGGAAACAGGCCATCAACTCCAACACCGCATCAAACTTATCTGATTGGGCCACTTGTTTTAGATCAGGCATCGCCCTCACTTGCTCTAGCATCAAGCGATGTTCGGCAGGCATATATTGACGCATATCGTAAAGGTGACGAGTTAGTTTATTGTCCTGATGGGGAATTTTCATAAACTCCGTCAACAACGGCATGATCGAACTCTGCGCTCCAGTCTCACCACGGAAGCTTATTGGCTCAATATTCACGCCCTCATAAACCACTTCTCTGAACTGACCGATATAGGGTCGGAATTTAGAGAAGTACAACTCATCAGACATACGTTCAGGTATACGTTGAAGTATCTGGATAATACTAGTCATGGCTGTAGCCACTTTATCTAACGCCACATCTACCTCTTTAGGGCCGACCTCACCATGCAGGGATAATACTGCATCCAAAATCTCTGCTGCTTTTGCCTCGATATCCACATGAACCAAAATAAACCAATGCTCATCATAGAGGTGGACAAAGTTCTGCAACGTATCAATATTCCCCAACTCAACCGGCTTACGAAGATCAAACCGTTTCCAGTTATACAACGCATAACCGTCGTAACTCAGGATAGAGGGACGTTGCATAAGATTGGCAATCTTACACAAAGGTTTCGCCAAGTTAGCAGGGAGAGAATGACACTGGGGTTGACCTATCTGATTAATGTAACCCGAGGCGATGAAACCTAGCCTTACATAGTAGAGGCAAGCTTGAGAGCGTAGATCGTCCGGGATGTTTACATAAGGCCAGTCAGGCACAAATACCCTACGCAAATAATCACGGGCATCTTTTTCTAGCAATAGACTCGGTAATGAATTACCCACTGTATCCAACACTTCATAAGGCTCCCCCAATACCAATTCAGTCGCCGGATCATCACAAGGTAAAAAACCGCGTGCGGCATAACACTGTTTCATGTTTTGCCCTCCGATCAAAAGTAGTTACTTCTAGTATAGAAGTAACTACTTTTTAGGACGCTGCAAAGCAGCTACGAGTGGCTAGAACGCAGGTCGCTCTGCTCCAGTAGCGAGCGCGCTCCTGCGTCGCTTCGAGGGGCTAGAACGCACTTCGTTGCTACTAGAAAAAGCCAGCTTACCGCCGCATGTAAGTTTTACCAGCAGCCGTGTTAGCGTGCTGATTTATCTATGGAATTCAAAAGTCCACCGAGCATCTGCTGTATTTCTGTAGCTTCTTTCAGCCAAACCGGAGCAATCTTTGAAGAAATAAACCCCACCCTGCTACCAATTTGGATTTGGGTTTTCAGCTCAGCTGCAGAACCACGGGCATAGAGGAGAAATTGCCGTTTCTCTTTTTGAGAACCACGCTCAAAACCTTCAGCAATATTACTGGGGATAGATAAACCGCTACGGGTTATCTGATCTTTGAAGCCATAATCCCGACAATTCGATAGCTGCATATACAGCTCACAACTCAATCGACAGGATCGTTTCCATACATCCAGACTTTCATAACTCATTGACACCTCCTGTGTCACTTCGCTCCAGTGGCTAGTGGCGAGAACGAGTCTCCGCCTCTACTAGCACGCTACTCCGTAGCTACGAGATAATTCAAAACCTAAAATACCACCGCATTTAAGCTTTTCCTAGCAGCGGCTTCGCCGCGTTCTAGCCCCTCGCAGGCGCAGCCGTACTAGCAGCTGCCGCTATGCGGCATAGCGTGCTGTTAAAAGTAGCCTAAGGCTACTTTTAACCTGTATAATGCGCGGTCTTATCGAGCAGCCCCCAAAGTTCAAGGCTGCCATTAATCGTAAAAGTTTTAGCCAAAAGAAGCGCAATGGATACTACTTACCAGCCGCACGAAATTGAGAAATCCTGGTACAAAACCTGGGAAGAAAACAACTACTTCGCGCCACAGGGCGAAGGTGACTCTTACTGCATCATGATTCCGCCACCGAACGTCACCGGTAGCCTGCACATGGGTCACGCTTTCCAGCACACAATCATGGATGCTCTGACTCGTTACAAACGTATGCAGGGTAAAAACACTCTGTGGCAGGTAGGTACAGACCACGCAGGTATCGCTACCCAGATGGTAGTTGAGCGCAAACTGGCTGCAGAGAAACAACAGACTCGCCATGATCTGGGCCGTGATGCCTTTATCGAAAAGATCTGGGAGTGGAAAGAAGAATCCGGCGGTACGATTACTCGTCAGATGCGTCGCTTGGGTAACTCCGTAGATTGGGAGCACGAGCGCTTCACTATGGATTCAGGCTTCTACCACGCAGTACAGGAAGTGTTTATCCGTCTGTATGACGAAGGCCTGGTATACCGTGGCAAGCGTTTGGTTAACTGGGATCCTAAACTACACACTGCGATCTCTGATCTGGAAGTTGAGAACAAAGAAGTCAAAGGCAAGATGTGGTACCTACGTTACCCACTGGCTGATGGCGTTAAAACTGCAGCTGGCGAAGATCACATCGTAGTTGGTACTACACGTCCGGAAACCATGCTGGGTGATACAGGTGTTGCGGTAAATCCGGAAGATGAGCGCTACAAAAATCTGATCGGTAAAGAGATCATCCTGCCGCTGGTTGGCCGTCGTATCCCAATTGTTGGCGACGAACACGCTGACATGGAAAAAGGCACAGGTTGCGTAAAAATCACTCCTGCACACGACTTCAACGATAACGAAGTAGGTAAACGTTGCGGTCTACCAATGATCAACGTCCTGACCTACAACGCTGATATCCGCGAAGAAGGCGAAGGCTTTAACACTGACGGCACACCAAATAACGACATCGACACCAACATCCCGGAAAAATACCGAGGTATGGAGCGTTTCGCGGCACGTCGTGAAATCGTTGCGGATTTCGAAGCAGCTGGCCTTCTAGTTAAGATCGAAGAAAACGACATGACGGTTCCTTACGGCGACCGTGGTGGTGTAGTTATTGAGCCAATGCTGACTGACCAGTGGTTTGCAGATGCTAAAACTCTGGCAAAACCAGCGGTTGAAGCAGTAGAAAAAGGCGATATCAAATTTGTACCTCAGCAGTACGAGAACATGTACAACGCTTGGATGCGCGACATTCAAGACTGGTGTATCTCACGTCAGCTGTGGTGGGGGCACCGTATCCCAGCCTTCTACGACAACGAAGGCAACGTATACGTAGCAACAGACAAAGAAGCTGCTCGTGCGAAATACGGCCTGGATCCAGAAGTTGAACTACGCCAGGACGATGACGTACTGGATACATGGTTCAGCTCCGCACTGTGGACATTCGGCACACTGGGCTGGCCTGAAAACACCCAGCGCCTACAGACATTCCACCCAACTGATGTATTGGTTACTGGTTTCGACATCATCTTCTTCTGGGTGGCGCGTATGATCATGATGACCATGCACTTCATGAAAGATGAAGACGGCAAACCACAGGTTCCGTTCAAAACTGTTTACGTTACTGGTCTGATCCGTGACGAAAACGGCGACAAGATGTCCAAGTCCAAAGGTAACGTACTGGATCCACTGGACATGATCGACGGTATCGAACTGGATACTCTGTTGGACAAGCGTTGCGGCAACATGATGCAGCCACAACTGGCTGAGAAGATCGGCAAGCGTACTAAGAAAGAGTTCCCGGAAGGCATTCAGGCACACGGTACCGATGCTCTGCGTTTCACTCTGGCTGCACTGGCTTCAACGGGCCGTGACATCAACTGGGATATGAAGCGTCTGGAAGGTTACCGTAATTTCTGTAACAAGATCTGGAACGCTGCACGTTACGTACTGATGAACACCGAAGGTGAAGATTGCGGTCAGAACGGCGGTGATGTTGAACTGTCTCTGGCAGATCGTTGGATCGCTAGCCGTCTACAAGCGGTTGAAGCAGAAGTGGTTAAACACTTCGACGAATACCGTTTCGATATGGCATCCAAGACCCTGTACGACTTCATCTGGAACGACTACTGCGCATGGTACCTTGAGCTATCCAAGCCGGTACTGTGGGACGAAGATGCATCCGCTGAAGCTAAGCGCGGCACCCGCCGCACACTGGTTCGCGTACTGGAAACAATCCTGCGTCTGTCTCACCCAATCATGCCGTACATCACAGAAGAGATCTGGCAGCAGGTTAAAGGTCTGGCCGGTGTTGAAGGCGATACCATCATGACTCAGGCTTACCCAGTTGCAAACAACGACAAGATCGATAAAGACGCAGAAGCTGAGATCGAATGGCTACAAGGCGTTATCACTGGCGTACGTAACATCCGTGGTGAAATGGGTATCTCCCCTGCTAAAGAGCTGGATGTACTGTTCCAGAACGGCGGCGAATTGGATCAGCAGCGCCTGGAAGCTAACCGTACCTTCCTGTCTAAACTAGCATCCCTGAGCAGCATCACTTGGCTGAACGCTGGCGACGAAGCACCAATGGCTGCCACTCAGCTGGTTGGCGATATGGAAGTTCTGGTTCCAATGGCAGGTCTGATCAACAAAGATGCTGAACTGGCTCGCCTGCAGAAAGAATTGGATAAACTGCAGAAAGAGATCGGCCGTGTAGAAGGTAAGCTGGGTAACGAGAAATTCGTTTCTAACGCACCAGAAGCAGTTATCGCTAAAGAGCGTGAGAAACTTGCAGGCTCTCAAGCAGCTTTCGATAAGCTGAAAGAGCAGTACGGAAAAATCGAAGCTCTTTAATAAGTAGCTAGCACGCTTCGCGGGTCGCTCTGCTCCCAGAACGCTTCGCTACTAGAACGCGGCTTCGCCGCTGCAAGTGGCTAGGAAAAGCCCTTAAAAGCAAAAAGCCCGGTGAGAAATCACCGGGCTTTTTAGTTTCATTGAGAAATGATGGGACACCCATACCCCTATCATCCCCCTCGGTCAGACCACTTTGTAAAGTACTTAGTAATGAAAAAAAACCTTGAGTAGGATGGCGCTTCCATAAATCTAAAGCACTCCACCAAAAGGCTAAACCTGGATGATCTCTCAAAGAAAATGGCTTCTACTCGGTATGCTATTGATAGGACTTTCACTGATTCCAGTTGGTGATACCGCCGGCAAAATGCTGGGGCTTCAAGGCGCAGATCCTATTTTTATTGCCTGGAGTCGTTTAGCCGTAGGGTTTATCCTGATACTACCTCTGTCCGGGCTTGTATTCAGCGAAATAAAACACCTCTACAACTGGCGGTTACTGATACGTGCTGCCCTATTCTGCTGTGCCATTTTTAGTATCCTCACGGCGTTAAAAACCAAACCCATTGCTGATGTCTTTGGTATTTTCTTTGTTGGACCAATCGTCGCCTACTTCCTTGCAGCCATTGTCTTGAAAGAGCGAATCAATTTACTACGCTCGATAATATTACTTATCGGATTTGTTGGTGTTCTGATGGTGGTTAAGCCAGGGATAAACATGGACAGCGGCACATTCTTCGCACTGCTTTCAGGGACTTGTTACGGCAGCATGTTAGTTTGTAACCGCTGGCTCGCCACTCACTATCGCCCCCGCCTTATTTTGCTATCCACCCTTCTGGTCGGGGGCATTGCATTAACTCCAGCAGCTATACCCACTATTCCAAATCAATTTGATACTGAGTTGGTCATCCTGATCTTGATCAGTTCATTAGCATCGGCAGTAGGCAATCTCATCATAATTGAAGCCAATCGCCATCTGGAAGCAAGTATTGTTGCTCCGTTTGTTTATTCACAGCTCATAGCAGCAACCGTATTGGGCATTCTTGTTTTCAACGAATGGCCTGATACGGTCAGCGCAATAGGCCTGGCTATTATTTTTGCCTCTGGAATATTATCGTTCCTGATTTCAAAACTGAGATAAATCGGCTCAGCGCCCTTTAAATCCAGGCTCACCCTTACCGTCATTCCAGCGAAGGCTTGAATCCAAGGTTGTCATTAGCAGATACGTCGCTCTACTAGTTAGTAGCAGGAAAAGCAAAAAGCCCAGACATTGTTCTGGGCTTTTTTGTGGGCTAGACTCAGATTACAACTCCAGAGTTATAAAAATAGGATTTGGCATGGATAGCCGAGAGTTAATCAAGCAACTGGAAGCTGATGGTTGGTATCTGGTGAGGACGCGAGGAAGTCATCATCAATACAAACACCCCACAAAATCGGGTGTTATCACCATACCTCACCCAAAACGGGACCTGCCAAAGGGAACACTCAACAGCATTTTTAAACAGGCAGGCCTGAAATGACGACATTAGACAGACAAGAACCGAGGCCCCCAATGCTCTATCCCGTCTGCATTCACAAAGATCCCGGCAGTGATTACGGTGTAACCGTACCTGATATCCCCGGCTGTTTCAGTGCCGGATCAACCTATGAAGAAGCCCTTTCTATGGTTCAAGATGCTATTGAAAGCCACCTTGAATTGTTAGCTGAAGATGGCGAAGAAATTCCAATGGGCAGCACCTTGGAAGCCTATAAAAATGAAAAAGATTATGCGGATGGGATCTGGGCGTTAGTAAATGTGGATATCACAGGTTTTCTCGGCAAAGCTCAAAAGATCAACGTTACTTTACCCGGTCGCTTGATCAGTAAAATTGATAAGGCTGTTGAGGAAAAAAGTCTTTATGGAAATCGGTCGAATTTTCTAGCCAAGGCAGCTATGCGGGAGCTGGGGATAGAGTAAGAGCTGGCTGAAATTTACTTTGATCTAATTGCTTAGTTTATTACTCCATAGATCGGCTCTAAATAAAAAATGCAAGGTTTTATATTTCCCCATATTATGTGGATAAGCCTATGGATAAG
Source organism: Neptuniibacter sp. (assembly GCF_024231755.1). Classification (GTDB taxonomy): domain Bacteria; phylum Pseudomonadota; class Gammaproteobacteria; order Pseudomonadales; family Balneatricaceae; genus Neptuniibacter. Next base: position 21,968 of record NZ_JAAEQH010000256.1, on the reverse strand, counting down.
TTATGAGCACTCCCTTGGAAGCTCTGTGATATCTGGCTTTGGGAAAGCTGAACGAATCTGCATCAATGTTAACAAACATTAATTTATTTTCCCCATTACCCGTTCTTATATCGTCTATAGTTAAAAAAGTTAGTCCTTAATTAGTGGAGGCTCCCTTGCGAAAAAGCTTACCTATACTGCTTTTTAGCGCCGTTGCCCTGCTTCCTTTAACTACTTCTGCAGCGGATAAGCTGATTATCGGTGTTGATAACTGGCCACCGTTTCGATTTGTCACCAACGAGGAAATTTCCGGGATTGATCACGAGTTATGGTCACGCCTCTCACGACGGCTTGATTTCGAGATAGAGTTCTTCCGCTGCCCCTGGAAGCGATGCCTGAGAATGATGGAAAAAGGTCAGATAGATGCCATGAGTGGCCTTGCATGGCGAAAGGAACGCGCCGAGTACATCACCTACATTCAACCTCATTACTACACATGCAGTACACAGCTGTATTTACGCCATGGCTATTCCCGCCGAATATCAAAGCACCGTGATCTGCACACCATGACCGTGGGAATGGTTGGAGGCTCTGCTTACTATGAAGCTTTCGATAAAGACAAAGATATTCTTAAAATCAATGTGGCGCAGGAAGCAGTTCTACCGAACCTGTTATTAGAGGAACGCATCGATGCATTTATAGGCACCGATTGTCAGGCTGACTACGAACTCCAATCCCGTGGTATCAGCCACCAAATTGACAAAGCCGTTTTCAAACCCGGCAACAGTGTCAAACTCTATGTTGGACTATCTTCTGCTTCAAAATGGACTGAACGAATAAATGAATTCAATCAAGCTCTGCAACATTTAGAGCAAGAACAGTTCTCTGTGAAAGCCCTGGATCTGATCACCTCTAGCCCTAAGAACTAATTAAACCCTCATTATCAAATATCAGAATGTGCAGCGGCCAACGGGGTCAGGCCTCCCATTTTCCGTAATTAAATGGATCAGAGCCCTCTCCCTAAGAAAATGAAGCTTTGCTTCCACTAGCATGCAAAGCGCCTCGCTGGCGAAGCCGTACTAACTCCCCTATTACCAATATGATATGCTCAGACTACCTTCGGCCAGTTCAAACCTAATGTTTAAAAAGCTCTTTCTATATCTGTTTTTTCTCTTCGGCATAAACCTACCGGTCACTGCAGATGAGAAGCCCCCTATTTATTGGCTGATATGGGAGTTGCACCCAGAATATATTCTGGACGGTCAGTACAAAGGGCAAGGATACGCCGACAAATTCCTACAATTTTTTCAGGCGAATCTTCCCGAGTACGAGCACAAAATAAAGCCTGTTAATGTAAGACGCTGGAATATTGAGTCGCAAAAAGCGAATCACTGTACACCTCATGTATGGGGAGATTTCTTTCCCGATACAACGGTTTTGTCTAAGCCTTATACTTTTACCGCGCCCCATGTTCTGATCTTTGATAAACGATTTGAGGAGCGATTTGGTCCAGCTGGTTCAATCTTATCGCTGGAAGCGCTGCTGCAAGATGATGAATTGAAACTGATGACGCTGCCGGTATACGTAGGCACTAACCAAACTCACGCCCGTTATCCAGTCCTGCATAAATACCTGCAGCCATATATTGGTAAGCGAAACCTATTTGAGTTCACGGGCAGTAACAACGAGATCAACCTCAAACTACTAACCCGTGGCACGGGTGATTACGCTATCGGTTATCCAAATAGCATCAATGCCTATAAACGGATTCAAGGCTCTGAGGCCGAGTTCATCAGCTACCGCATAAAAGAACATAATTTCTATAAGAATATTTACGCATCCTGCCGTGATACGCAGTTTGGTAATGAGGTAATCGATAAAATTAATGCAGTACTAACGCCAGAAACTCTACGTACCTTCCTTATGTATCAGGAAGAGTGGAATGGTCAGGACCCCCAGTTCCGTTACACAACTATCGACGTCCTTATTAACAACAAACCTCTCGAAAACGTTCTGCCCTGATTCATGCAAGCCAGTAGAAAAGAGCATAAGGCCGCATGTCCCTTTTTGGCCCAAATTTATCGAAAAACGGGCCTCTAAGCGCAAATTTCCATCAACCTGTTCAGACTCCTCTCCTTTTAAACAGATTCCTTTACTCAAAAGGTTGGTACTTTATGACGCTAAAGGTTGGTACTTTATGGCTCTAAAGGCCACTTTTTACTTTCGTCTTAAAGCGTTACTCTAGCCCCCGCTCAGAAATGTGTGCAGCGCAGCATTTTTGACATAGAATACGCGCCCGACTCCTAGCTGGTCGGACTTAACGTTGATCTACTTGAATTTGATTTTCAACTCTCTTTCTTGAGACAACTGTTCAGCCCTACAACAGCTAGGTAGAAATTGCATAAGAATAATCAATTCTTATGCAATTTCGGCGGGTATTTTCAAACCGGTAACCTGGGCCAGACATAACAATTTAAAAATCGGATTCTAACCATGAACCTGTCGATGTTTTTTCCACAGATCAGCAGCTCAAGCTTACGCTTTGTGTTAGCCGTTGTTGGTTTATTACTGCTTCCTCTGACTGCTTTTGCAGAAACAGGCGGAGCAGCTGCAGACATTCCTGAACTAAGCGCCTCTTTTTATGGCTACATGAGTATAGCCATATTCGTTCTGGCTTATTCGCTGGTTCCGTTAGAGAACAATATCCACCTGCTCAAAAGTAAGCCGGTTCTGGTAGCAGCAGGTCTGATTTGGATTCTGGTAGCGCTGGCATTTAAAGAAATTGGTGCCACAGAGCAGGCGCATCACGCAATTAAGCATGCCATTATCGAATACGCTGAGCTATTCCTGTTCCTTCTGGTAGCGATGACTTACATAAATGCGCTTGAAGATCGTAACGTATTCCAAGCGCTTCGTGCTTATCTGGTATCCCGCGGCTACTCTCTGCGTAAGGTTTTCTGGGTTACAGGTATTCTTTCATTCTTTATTTCGCCTATCGCGGATAACCTAACTACTGCACTACTGATGGGTGCTGTTGTTATGGCTGTTGGCGGTAAGAATCTGCGTTTTGTTTCCATTGCGTGTATCAACGTTGTAGTGGCAGCAAACGCGGGTGGTGCATTCTCTCCATTCGGGGATATCACAACACTGATGGTTTGGCAGAAAGGTAAGGTAGAGTTCTTACAGTTCCTACCGCTGTTCATCCCATCTCTGGTTAACTGGTTGGTTCCTGCCGTTATCATGAACTTTGCGATTCCTAATGAGATCCCAGAAGCGTCTCAGGAAAAGTCCTTCATGAAACGTGGCGCTAAGGTAATGATGGCTCTATTCCTAGTGACTATCGTGACTGCAGTTAGCTTCCACAGCTTCCTACACCTGCCACCTGCGGCTGGCATGATGTTTGGTCTGGGTTACCTGGGTATGTACTCGTTCTACCTGAAGAAGGTTGAAGGCCGTACGATTATGGCTGACTCAATCTTTGGTGGTCGTAGTGATGCGCACCAGAACCCATTAAGTGTCCTACAGGCTTACGGCAAGGACATTGGCGCACACCTAAATGACCAGCCTTATCCGGCATTTATGATCGATAAAGAGAAAAATGTTACCCACTGGAATACCGCTCTTGAAGAGCTAACGGGTATCAAAGCTGACGAGGTGATCGGCACTAAAGATCACTGGAGAGGCTTCTATAAGGACCAGCGTCCAACCCTGGCTGATGCAGTTCTGGAAGATGAATCCGGCGCAGGCGTACGTCAGCACTACCATAACCAGTATCGTACCAACCCAATGGGTGGTAAATCTTACGATGCGGCTAGCTACTTCGATAATATCGGTAACTCTGGTGCATACCTGATGTTCAGTGCTGCGCCTGTTGTTGATGAAAGCGGTGAAACAGTAGGTGCTGTTGAACTGTTTGAAGATATGACGGAGAAACGTGAAGAGGTTAAAGAATTCGACGTGATGGAGCGTGTATCCCGTGCCGAATGGGATACCTTGCTATTCTTCTACGGCGTAATCTTGTGTGTAGCGGGTTTGAGCCAGTTCGGCTACATGGCGATCGTTTCCGAACTAATGTACAACGATCTGGGCGCAACAGGAGCGAATGCTCTGGTAGGTGTTCTATCGGCGATAGTAGATAACATTCCTGTGATGTTCGCGGTATTAACCATGGACCCAGCCATGTCCCTAGGTCAGTGGCAGCTTGTAACCCTAACAGCGGGTGTGGGTGGTAGTATGCTTGCTATCGGTTCCGCAGCAGGTGTTGCACTACTGGGTACTGCGCGAGGCGTTTATACCTTCGCTTCCCACCTGAAATGGACCCCTGCGATTGCACTAGGTTATGTAGCGAGTATCGGCGTACATCTACTGATTAACGGTGTTTAATCACACACAGTGCTAGATAAAAGAAAAGGCCTGCTCAATGAGCGGGCCTTTTTTGTTTATGGGGTTAGAAGAGCAAGCTAAATGCGAAGATGAAAGAATGTGTAAACAGCCATCTGTGACTATGCATATTCTATTGGGTGTGCCTTTGGGATTAAAAAGAGATAGGTAGGATTAAAAGCAGATAAATAAACTTACCCCTTAGGAAACATCGAGCTAGTGGCACAAACAACGGAGACAAGTCGTAAAGATAATTTAGTCGGTAGTCTATGGATGATCGCAGCGATGGCAGCTTTTGCCATTGAAGATGCGTTGGTCAAGGATGCAGCACAAACTCTGCCCGTCGGTGAAGTGCTTGCCCTGTTAGGTTTGGGTGGCATGTTTCTGTTTGCGGCAAAGCTCAAATTCGACCGAGAGCTATTGTTTATCAAAGACGTTCTGTCTCTACCTATGCGTATTCGAATCGTCTTTGAGGTAATAGGCCGATTGTTTTACGTACTCGCAATTGCTTTTATTCCTCTATCTACTGCTACTGTCATACTGCAAGCGACTCCGCTAGTCGTTGTTACAGGCGCAGTGCTATTTCTTGGGGAACGAGTCAGTCCTCTTCGGTGGTTGGCCATATTTATAGGTTTGATAGGCGTTATCTTAATCATTCAGCCGGGCTTTGATGGCTTCTCTCAACTGTCCCTACTAGCAGTTATTGGCATGATCGGTTTTGCTGGAAGAGACCTTGCCAGTCGCATGGCACCGCCCTCAATAGGTACAGCAAGGCTAGGCTTTTATGGCTTTCTATCAATCCTGATCTCTGGGCTTATATATTCAATCTGGGCAGGCGAAGTTTATCGTTTGCCATCTCAGGCAGAGCTACTGACGATTATGATAGCTACAGTAGTAGGGGTGGTTGCCTATTCCTGTTTAATGAAAGCAATGCGCACCGGTGAAGTTTCAGCAGTAACGCCGTTTAGATATACCCGTTTACTGTTTGGCTGCTCATTGGGGCTGTTGTTCTTTAGAGAGGAGTTTACCGCTTCAATTTTAATTGGCTCAGCGCTTATCGTTTCTTCTGGGCTGTTTATTGGTTGGAGGCCTAGAAGGAAGGTTGTTAGTGAGGGGATAGGAGTTAGTAACTAAAGCGCTTGCTGCTAGTGGATAGAGATTAAAGGACTTTACCTCATTAATAAGGTTTAGTGTGTCTTGCTATCTTGAACAGACGTCTCAAGCGTACTCATTTTCATGACCTGCACTATACTTCCAAGTATCCCGATCTCATATTTTGCTTTTTCTGGCTGTGCTCTATCATCCATTATTAGCATTACGTCTACGTCTTCGTTAGTAGATCTAATATCTAAAACTTTTCTCAATTTAGACCCTGTTGTTCGTCCATTAGGAGAAATAGTGTCAATAAGTTGATCTCCCAACTTAAAGTCAAACTCATGTTCCTGGGTAGAAAGCCCCTTAACCTTAAAGCTCTTTACAATCGGCAAATCAGCTTTCCACGCTTTCAGCAATAATTCTACTTCATCAACAAGAGCCACTTGCCCCTCATCCAGCAATAAACGCTCCTCTTGCCATTTCACAACTTCGGAACAAAAACGCAGCCAATCACCAAAGAAATATTGGACCTCATCCATATGCTCGTAAGTTGCTTTCAATTCACCGGACTGGAGCAGCTCAATATCAAAAGAATCAGCAAGGCTCTCAAGCGAACTCCAGCGTCTATGGCCAGACATACTAATTCCTTCACCTGAAAGAAGGTGAATAATCCCACCATCATCAGATATAACCACCTTACCTTCAGGTAAACTGATCAGTAAGAGTTTAAATGGCTCACCATCATGAGAGGATATTGGTAATGTAACCCTCAAAGCTGGAGACCCGCTAATTGTGTCAACTTTTTCATAGACAAAGCCTATTGCTTGGAGAAAATTGCAACAATTCATACTGTTACCGCATTACCGAACAGATCAAATTCAAGAGGAAATGGAACATCATATCCATTTTTTGTATTCGCATGTCTAAGAAATCTCTTTAACCAACGCCCAAATTCATCGGTTTTGAGCAATAATTTAACCTGCCTAACAATAGCATCATTACCCAAATACTGTTTGCATCCGATATGATAATGCGGGCCATAAATTGTTTCTCTTTTCCTTTTATCCCTATGTGAAATGATATTGTGACCACACACTTCCAAACTAAAAATGCGGAAGTTATTTCTATCATGGGATTGGTGAAGAAAAAATTTATAACCTATTTCATCAATATTGATAGCTTTTTTCACTTCGCAACGAAGCGTAAGGCCAGGAATGCTCTTACCAGATTGGTCGTATAAAATGACAACCCCTTCTAGATAACCAGAATTTGTTGGCTTCTCATTCCACTCAATTTCATCACTTATCTCCTTAATACTTTTAAGAAGATAAAGAATTTGAGAAAGGTCAGGACCTTTTTTCCTTGCCATAATGACCTCTATAAAAAGTCTTATAGTAAAATAGTAATTAAGAATTAAAGGGGGCAAACCCTGAAGCATCCGAACTTACAGAATAATTGGAGGCAGAGTATCTTAATTACCTAACAGCCCCACCAATGTCACCTACCGGCACATCAGTATTATCTGCTTTCATTACTTCCGATTTCTGAGCGACTTTTACCTCAACTTGTGAAGAACCCTGACCACTAATAGACGCAGCCGTTCTCGAAGCAAACTTTTTCGCTAACAGAGCCTTAATAGCTTCAGGTTTATAAGATCGTTGTGCAGGGACGCGAACTAGGGGCAGCTTAGCGTCCTTGCAAACATTTTCTAAAAGCAGGTCACGCTGCTGACGCTTTTTCTGGCTGTGGCTCTTATCATCCAGCTCAATAACACAAACAGGCTTAAGATTATCGGCAGCGCAGATTACATAATCGAAGTGTTTGGCTTTTATCTTACCAAAGGCACGACTCCATTCACTGCGATTTTTAGTCGGGTTTGGCTCAACAATGTCCGCCACCCGCACTTTACCGAAGACACGGTGCTGGGCAGGCTCAATACATTGATCCAACACACCAAGAAACGAACGTTCAGCTTCAGTGAAAAGGGTTTCCTTTTTGCGGTAACCCAACGAGCTTTGGGAATCGGCACCAGCACCAACATTGGCAGCAATTCCTTTTAAGATGAACAGCACTACAAAACCTAGAACTGCCAAAATCAAAATCCATTCCATCATCTTTCCTTATAACAAATATTTTCCACGACTTTCTTGGACTTATTGTTTACTCACTAAACTGGTACTGTCCTGCCTTATCTTTTTTAACCCCAATAAACCCTATGTCCGGGTACAGCCTTGAGCGTATAAACCACACGTAAGCCAATACTAAGACTGATAGTCCGATTCCCACCATGCCAGGAATATCATTCGCTGCGATAACAGCCACGGCATCTTTGGGGATTGTGACCAGACTTAAGAAAATAAATACGTTGTAGGCGATAAGCTTGAAACTAAAGAAACCCCAGATAAATAACAGGTTGGTCACGATGAGTATTACCAGGGAAAAAGTTCGAATGTTGTCGGGAGCAGTCATGTATGTTCCCCAGATAGCGAGGATCGCAAGGAGTGAATAGACGATGACCAGAATATTGTTTTTTCCTTCATGCAATATACAGAGCAGCTCATCAGGGACTGATGCTATCATCATCGCTAATTTGTTATCTCTAATGCCACGGTCTTTAAGTTGCTCAAACACTTCCTTTTTCGGCACCCCTGAACCAAGCATCTCAACCACTCTTTTCTTAGCCTCTTCTTTAGCCAAGTAATCAGGAATATCGCTATCTGAACGGTCTTTCTCTACAGGCATATCTGATCTGGCAACGGCCCAAAGCTCATTTAGCTGATCCGACAATTGTTTCTGATCCTGCCGCGTGAAACGTGATAGTGGTATGTTGTACTGCCGACCATCCTGCACATGTAGACCGATAGTTCCGTTTTCCTCTTCGACTTTGTGCAGGTTTTCAAAACTAACTTTTGCCCCCATCCCAAAGCGTTTGATATGCAAAGCATCTTTACGCAGATCAACTTTGTAGGTGAGCTGGACTAGAAGGTAGATCAGCAAAACTACAGGAATGTAGTAGTGCCCACCTAGAGGAGAATTACCAAAGATAAGGTTGATCATTACCCAACCCGCCACAGTAAATGCGGCAGCTTTAAGGTAAAACGCACCCGAAAATTTATAGATCTGACATCCTTTCATCGTCTTTCCTTTTGACGAATATAATCCACGACCACCTTGGTCTTAACCCAAACACTATGCCTTTATGAAAAGTTCTTATCAACTACACAAATTGATAAGCATCAAGGAAGTACGCGGCATAGCAAAAAAGGGAAACGGGAGACGAATAGATTCCAGCCTTCGCTGGAATGACGGGATTTTTAGAAGTCTGCCATTAGGAACTGCAGCTAAACGCTGAGGCTAATGAGAATGCAGGTATCTTGTGTTTATTTCTTGGTACTCGGGAGAAGCTTTGACTCGATCTAACGCCGCCTGCCACCGCTGTATAACTTCGTCAGGGATATCTTTAGAGCAGGCAATATAGAGCGGGAACTCCAGCAGTTTTACCTGAGTTTTGACGAGTGAGTCGCTTGGTCGGTCAATTTGTTTAAGGTAATAGGGTATTCCGAATTCCGATACATTAACCAACAGCTCAGCTCGCCCTGAGAATAGAAGTAAGAACTGTTTTTCACGTGATGAGATCTTCAACACATTTGTAATACCTAACGCACCTACATGATCGGTAACCAAGCCACGATGAGGAACCGTAATCAGCCTAGCCGCTTTAATATCATCGATTGTGCTGTAAGTTTTGGGGTTGCCTTTCTGCTTATAGAAATAAACCGATTGTGTGGATATAGGCCCTATCCATTTATATTTATCTTCACGCTCAGGCGTGCGGAATAGCGAGAACGACATGATATTTTGCTCAGTGGCCAGTACGTGCTCGCCACGCGGGCCAGGTAGAAACATTATTGGGTACTGCTCGCCTAGCTCATCCATCACAGCTTGAATAATTTCTATGGAGAACCCCTTCAACTCACCGGCTTCACGGTAATTGAACGGAGCCCAATCTTCGGTGATAAGGGTTATGCTTGATTCATGCTTTTCATGTGCTGCTATGACATGAGAGAAACTTAGCAATAGAACCGCAACAAGGGCTCTAACGCTGCATTTGAGCGTCCAATTATTCCCACAGATAAAGCGATTAATTCCCTTCATAGACAGTCTTGAAAGCTGAAAGAGACACAGGTTTATGGCCTATAGCAAAATCAAATCCACTGATACTCATTGACGACCACGGGTTCAGTATAGTCTAAGCCTGAATAGAGCGAGCAATGTTCTAGGCTTGTTACTCTCTACAAGATTTCGATAACAAAGATCGCTAAACTTTGACATAACTAAACACAAAAGGGAGATAACAATGAACGTATCCCTCACTCCAAAGCTGGAAGCTTTTATCAAAGATAAAGTGGAAAGCGGAAGCTATAACTCTTCCAGTGAAGTCGTTCGTGAAGCGCTACGTTTACTTGAACAACGTGATGCAGAGGAACGGCTAAAACTGGAAACCTTAAGAGCTGAAGTTCAGAAAGGGCTGGATTCTTTGGAAGAGCATGGCGCTAAACCTCTGGATATTGAAGCCATAAAACAACAAGCAAGACTTTAAATCACACCGCGAACGATCAACGACAACCAAAAAAGCGATGAATTAGCTAGCAAGCTGCGCAGTAACTAAATTAGTAATGCAGACGCAGTAGTTAGTTGATAACCAGATTTCTGCTTTCGCAGGAATGACCCTATTTAGACGCTTCATTTTGAGCAAGTTGCGCCATTTTCAAGTTGAGTTTTTCGATCAAAGCTACACTTAAAACATGACTCATATTGGAGGGCCCAGCAATGTCTGTTACTGCTACTCTCGATAGTTACCTTCACAACAAATCTTGCGACTACGATACCGTACCTCATAGCTTTTCCAGCACAGCATCTGAATCTGCGCTGATGGCTGCTGTACCGATGAAGCAGGTGATTAAAGCCGTTGTTCTGCACGACAATAATCACTACATGCTCGCAGCGGTTCCTGCGATGAATAAGGTGATGCTCCCCCAGATCGAGCAGATTACCGGTTGCCATACTGAGCTCGCTAAAGAAGCAGAGATTGAACGTATTTTTGGTGATTGTGAATTAGGCGCAGTCCCCGCTATTGGACAGGCATATGGGCTGGATGTGATCTGGGATGATTCTCTTTGTGAGGATGACGATCTCTACATAGAAGCAGGAGACCACCGTAATCTGATCCACATTAAACGGGAGCAGTTTCAAGAGCTGATGAAGAATAATCCTCATGGACATATCAGCTGCGCTCCAGAGGAACTTTATGACCTGACCCACTACTGAAGACAAGGCGCTTAATTCTTTAAAACAAATTTCTTGAAAACAAATAGCGCCTTTCCAGTAACCGGCAAGACCTGAGGTAACCCGATATCAGTGAGGTTTGCTTTCATGTCGCTTATCAACAAGCCAGCATTGATAGACAGAACTTTAGGTCTTGCCCCCATCAATTTTCGCTCACCGAATCAGCGATAGGACTTAACCCCAGAATCTGTGGATAAGTTTGTATACTGTTTATGGGTATCTATCAGAAAGCCCATAAACAAAGGCCTGCAGAGCAATGGTTATTTTTTGCACCTGCGGCCTTTATTCACATGAGCTTTGTTTATTTACTGTTCAACCCGCATCAATATTGACTACTACGTAGACAGTTTTTCCGCTGCGTTCGGATCGCATAAAGTACTGTTTGTTGAGGGTAAAGTACTGCACACCATTCACCAACGTTGCATTGGCACCATTAGGTAGCGTCTCCAAAACACTACCTAATCGGTAAACCTTAGCCACTGGTACTTTTTCCAACTTAACCACCTCATACTGACGAACTTTAGGTAGCCAACGGTAATAAATACCAGCATGGTGGAAATACTGCTTACCGCCTCTTTTCACTACCACTGTACCATTGGGTAGATATTTAACTTTGGCCCCAACGGGCGACTTAACAACCACATAACGGTTATCTGCCTTACGGTAGTACACCCCATCTGCCAGCCAGTATTTAACCCCAGCAAGAACGACATCTACGGCTCCTACCGGCAGATGTTTTACCTGCGCATGGCGATGGTGAGGCGCACCCGGTGCCGCACTAGCAGTCGTTGCATTAGCGAAAAGAATACCCGCCGCCAGAAGTCCAACAATTATTTTTTGCATAACAACACTCCTTATTATTTGATAAGAAGATCATGCCTGAACGAAAGGTAAACTTGGGTTATGAGCCAGTAAAGTTAGGTAAACAGCCAATTTAGGAAAACAGTAATGTTACTGGTCCCTAAACTCTATCTGAGTAATGGGCAATTGAGGTTGCAACAGCTCAATAATCTGTTGCCAATTTTGGGTGAGTAGATGGCTTGAGCCAAACATACCGTAACCAGTCATTTTCCCCTCTTGAGCAGGCTCACGATGGACAGTTACAGAGCATGATTCCTCAAACAGGTTGTGCAACAGATCAAGCATGTTAGCTGTTAACTCTGCAGAGATCAGCGGATACCAGAGAACCACATGCTCTATACCAGCCTTCTTGAGCTGTTCTGCAAAAGAGATCACTGAGATGTAATCGTCTGAACTTTTATAAGGAGGGTCGATAAACACCAGAGAACCCGGCTTTACCAGGGAGAAACTTTCAAAACCGTCTTGTTTATAAACGTCTGCTTTTGGGATATTCAGCTGCAATGCATCAGCTATAGCGGGGTTATTTTCACACAAGCTCAGCTGGCCAATTGCGCCTGAGCAAGCTGCGATGTAAGCAGAGCCAGGATAAGTACCTGTGCTTTCATATCCGGACCGCGCTAAAGCGATTGAGAAATCAGTAAAGAGGGCATGTTCTGCCAAAAGAGGCGCCACGGCTTTAATACCGTTCTGCCGCTCAGGATTGTTCGGCTGTAACGAATAACATCCAGCCCCGGCATGGGTTTCAAAGTAGGGAGTTTTTTCAGGCAGAGCACTTAAGAGAGCGCTTAAGCTACTGGCGAGGCAGGCATGCTTTACAACATCGGCATCGCCACCAGCATATTTATTGTGCAGATAAATTTCTGCCATAGCTGCTAATCCTAGCTCCTAGCCCTTAAAACCTAATCCTTGCCCTTAGCCCTTAGAACTTAACCCTTAGGACCTAGCCCTGAGGCTCGAACCTTGGACAAAGCTCCAAATTGAATTTCGCACTGTAGACAGGTGCTTCAGCAGGAGCCGCAGGGGCTATTGTTCGCTCAAAGCGTTCGATTATTTCGACCAGGTTATATCCATTCTGAGGCGCTACGCGCAGCAGAGGAAGATAAACAGATTGGCACAGGTCTTCTAGAAACAGGTCCTGTTTTTTGAAACTTTTTTTGTCATAACTATGATCATCCAGCTCTACTGCACAAACCACTTCCTGAGTTGTTTTATCACAGACCAGATAATCAAACTGACGTCCTTGAACAGGTTTTAGCGCTTTGCGTTGTGCCCGCTCTGATATTGAAGCGGAAGGCTGCAAAACATCTGCTACCGGCACTTTACAGTACAAGAGATACTGTCCACCCACTGCTTTTTCCAGCACGGGGGTAAACATGCGTTCAGTTTGAGAAACACTCTGATCCAGCTGGGGTTTGCCTTTCAATAGTTTGCGCAAAACAAACAGCAACACCAATAAAACAAAGGCAACAGCGAGGTAGAGTAAAGTGACTTCTGACACAGCAGTTCTCAGCTTAAGGATATCGCGGGCATATTACCGGCTACACAGTCGGAAAGCATCCCCAAAAAAGTATATGGGCAAGATTTCAGTGCCAAAGTAGGAAGTAGATAGCTATCAATTTTTACTCGCTTTTACGAGTAGAACTCACACTAAGCTATCACCACTTAACGGCGGTTTATGCGGGTTCTCTTTGCATAGTATTGAGGATAGCTTCCAGATCTGGGGTTGGTTTTCCAACATGGAAACCCTGAGCATAGGTTATCCCTGCCTTCTCAACCAAGTTCAACACTTCTTCACTTTCAACAAACTCAGCAACAGTTTCCACATTAAGCTCCTGCGAGAGATGAGAAATGCTGTTTACAAAAGCCATATCGCGGGCATCATTTGCCATATTAGCAATAAACTCGCCCTCAATTTTCACATAATCAATCGGCAGGTGTTTCAGATAGTGGAAGGAGGAGAAGCCGGAACCAAAATCATCGATCGCCAGCTTAAAGCCCTGATCTTTCAGATTCATTACAAAGCTTTCTAGCACAGAGATATTTTTCACCGTGTCACGCTCAGTGATTTCAAACACGACTTTCTCAGCGTTTATCCGGTGGTCCTCAGCCAGCTTACGAATGGTTGGGATAAAGTCACTGATAATGATCGAACGAGGCGAAAGGTTAATAAAGATCATGCCGTCGTAACCTGTTGCCTGCACCTGTTCAAAGGCCTTATCCATCACAATGTAATCCAGCTGATGAACCTTGCCTATAGACTCGGCAATTTCGATAAATTCACTGGCACTCATCAGTCTGTCGCCAGACAGTTTAATACGACTGAGTACCTCTACCGCATGGATCTCACCATCTCTAGAGTTCACAATCGGCTGGAATGCCGGGATCAACTCACGGCGTTCTATCGCTTGAGTTACCAACACCGTTTTGTCGGACATCTCTTTAAAGATATCCACTAGTTCATTTTCATCCGGTAGTGCGATCTGATCTTTACCGGAATTCTTCGCCCGGTACATCAGATTATCCACAAACATAAACAGATCTTTCTTGTTCTGAGCATGGTCGGGATAAATCCCCATGCCCAGCGAACCTGTTAGTTTAAGAAAGGTATTAGAATCGTAATACAGTGCATGGTTACGGCTGGTAAGTAATACTGTTTCTGCAACCTGAGCAGCATGGGCAGCGTCACTTTCTGGCAAAACAATGACAAACTCATCACCACCGTAACGGGCGATTATCGCATCTTTGCCTAAAGCTCTTTGGAGGGCAGCGGAGAAATCAGCCAGCAACTTATCTCCCCAACTATGACCGTAACCATCGTTGATTGCTTTAAAGTTATCCAGATCCAGTAGTAACAGAGCCACTTTATAATCATGTCGATCAGCACGATCCAACTCATAATCCAACAGTTCCCAGAACATACGCTGGTTATAGAGATTAGTTAGCGGATCACGGGTAGCGTAGTACTCCAAATCTTTGGTGTACTTATAGATTGCTCGAACAGAGCCAACAACGTTAAGAAGGGTCGATAAAATACTTTCCAGAACCAGCAATTTAGTTGTGTCCTGAATAGTATCCGAATGCACACCTATACCTACAATACCGCCGATCTTTGGTGTTTCGACAAGCAGGGACTTCGTCTGTAGTTCTACGCTTTTTTCATCCAGTTCCAGCTCTGGCCCATACTCATCAACCAGATTATGGCGCAGGTTCACATCACCAAATGCAAACGGGCTATTATCCTGTTCCAGACGTTTCATTATCGCCTGTTCCATCAGCTCCCTGGTTCTTTTGGTCGGGGGCTGCAGCCAGAAGATCTCCAGATCAAATACCTCATTCTCAACCTTGAAGATTGAGAACATGGTGTAAACCTTCATCACCTTATTTATATCAATCATCAGATAGCTCACGTATTCACGCCAGTCGCGAACCACTTCAGAAGTGATAACAAATTTTTCTAAAAGCCGGATCTCAAATTCCAGCAGTTCTTTATCAACCGCAATATCATTCAACTTACTGGAAAGCGCCCTTACCTGACCAAAGATCTGTTGTAACTCTCGGAAGGCCAAGCGTTCTTTACCCTGCTCCAGTCGCGAGAGATCCGAGATAGATTCGATGCTTTCAATACTCGTTGCCAGGTTTTCTATTGAGCTGTTTATTCTTGAGGAGATCTGACGGGTAGCAAAAAATGCTAACAGCAAGGGTAGGGGCGAAACCAGAATCAGAGTCAGTATTAACTCTTTATTGGCATTCAACAGGGAGTGATCCAGCTCCTGTGTCACCTCAATCATGCCCAGCGTATCACCATCTTCCACATTGGTGTGGCAGTGGGTACAAACCTCTTTGGCATTCAATGCATAAAAGTAGCTGACACTATCTTCGTTGGTGACTAATTGAGATTCACCTGAAGATAAAACTTCGCGGTGGGTATCTGACATAGCCGGCGATGCCATCTCGCCGAACTTTTTCGTAACCAGGTCTCCACGGAAAATTGTTACCCGCAGATCGCTATCACGATTATCTTTCTCCATCTGGTGTACGAATTGCTCAAGCTGCTCTCTGCTCCAGCCTTGGCTCATCACCAGATACATAGAATTAAAGGTCTGTTTGGCGACCCGTTCGGCCATCGCACTCGCGTTCTGAGCAACACTCTTAGTAAACGCGTAATGGGTTACTGAGACCAACACCAAAAAGCCGAGAACTGAGTAGATAAATGTTCTCTGCAACAAAAAGCTACGTATTGACGTAGCTGACTTTTTCTTCACCGAAATCACACTAAGCTATTTTATTTTTTATAGCAGAACAACAATGCGGGGCCCTTCTAGAGAGGACTTAATAAAACCGACTAGTCGACCTGAACAAAAAAAGTACCACCCTACCCCTATCTTGCAAATAGGTATAAACCCTTAGTAGTACAGTAAAAGAGTGAGCCTGATCAATTTATTTCCGACTTGTAGTCCAACCATGTCAGATACAAACGCAGATCAAGCTCATACTGGTGGTAGTGAGGTTCCATGTATTCGCAAAGTTGATAGAAAGATTTATTGTGGTCTAGCTCTTTGAGGTGGGCCAACTCATGAACAACAATCATCCGTAGAAATTCTTCCGGCATTTTGCGAAACCGGCTATCGATACGGATCTCTTTTTTTGCTTTAAGTTTACTACCCTGAACGCGGGAGACTCGGGTATGAGTACCCAGTGCATTTACAGCAGAAACTTTGTCACTAAATTCTACTTTGCTTAGAGGTGACGATTTTTTTAAATAGCGATTTTTAAATTCCATCGCGTATTCATATAAAGCTTTGTTACTCTGAATCTGATGAAGGTTAGGGTATTTTTTCTTTAGCAAGTCGCCCAGACGCTCCTCTTCAAGTAACGACTGTGCCTGTTGCTGGATAGATTCAGGATAGTGACCTAGATACTTTAATCTGCGCATTGCGTGATACTTTCAGGAAAAACCGAACACAAAAAAGGGCAGTTTACTCACTGCCCTCTACACAACGCAATTTTACTACGTACTTCTTACTTTACTTTTTTCAGTAGCTTTTTCAGTTTCTTCAGCTTACCTTCCTGTTTAGCAATTTTAGCTTTGCGTGTTTTGATCTCTTTTTTAACTGCTTTAGCTTTAACTTTAGCCATCTGGATATTCCCCTTAACTTTTTATTAATCCAGAACAGTCAGGTAGTAAGAATAGCTGATCTACTCTTCATCCTGCTCATGCTCTGCAAGAAAACCGCGTATAAAACGGCGTATCTCCCTTGCGGCGCTAGTATCCAGCTCTTCGCACAGAGACACGAATTCATCGCGTTCCTGATCGTTAATACGAATTACCAGTTGGCTGTTTTTCTTTTTTGCTTTCTTTTTTCCAGACATCTTTTACTGTCCCCGGATAAATTCTATTAGCAAGAATACAGCAAATACAACGCATCCCCAACGCACATCATAAGAATATACTTTGTATATACATTATTATTTATACCCTTTTGGCTATTGTTAAGTCAAAAGCAGGTAACAAAATTAATAAAACTTTCACATTTCAACAACTTGCGGCCAGAGTTTGCCATAAATAGATTTCCCTATGGAAAAAACCAAACAGTCGTTTAAACTTTGCACTTCAAACTAATTTTTTAATATGGATATTAAGCATGAAAAAAATAGTAGCCATCACCTCCCTATGCCTGTTCAGCACGTTCTCTTTTGCAGACTGGAATCTGATCCAAAAAGAGTCTGACTTCAGCTTTTCATCAGTCAAGAAAGCTAAGGTTCTGGAGTCTCACAGTTTTAATAACTTTTCTGGCAGTATTGATGAACAGGGTATGGCCACCCTGAAGCTTGATCTGACATCTGTTAATACTGGCATCGAAATTCGTGATGAGCGAATGCAGAACATGTTGTTTGAGACCAACAAATTTACCACTGCAACCTTCACATCAAAGGTTGATCTGAACACGCTAAAAACGCAAAAAACTGGCGTGATCGCTCAGCAAGAAATTCAAGGTATTCTGAATCTGCACGGTGTTAAAAAACAGATCACTGCAAAGCTGAATGTGGTTAAACTTTCAGATAGCAAAGTCATCGTGAGCACGGCTGAACCTATCGCAATCAATGCAGCAGACTTCGCATTGGATTCAGGTGTAACCGCACTCAAAGAGATCGCAAAACTACCTTCGATCTCCTTCGCGGTACCTGTCAGCTTTAATCTAGTCTTCAGCAAATAACTCTTCTTTGCCTATCAACCCGGCCATACTGCCGGGTTGATCTCTCCACTTGTGTTAGAATCCAGCATTATTTTTCTAGCCAGTACCAAACCACAATGGAAACTTTAGTCGTCCCTCAAGGGCAGTTCAGCCTTTCCCGCTACCCCAAAAGAAAACGCGAACAGCTGCGTGCCTGGGATGCTGCTGATGAATATATTCTGCAGCAGATTGATGAGGAACAGTTGTTAAAAAATGACTGCAAAGTATTAGTACTCAACGATCAGTTCGGCGCGTTGTCTGTTGCACTAAACAAATACAACCCCATCATGATCAGTGATTCTTGGTTGGCGCATGCGGGAACTCGCTCCAATGCAGATGACAACAGCATTGAGGCTGAAAACATCAGCATAAGAAACAGTCTGGATTATCCGGATGAAAGTTTCGATTTGATCCTACTTAAAGTTCCAAAAAGTTTGGCAATGCTGGAAGACCAGTTGATTCGCCTTCGCCCGCTATTACATAGCGGCAGCAAGCTGATTGCTGGCGGAATGGCAAAAGGGATCCATACCTCAACATTAAAACTGTTTGAGAAAATCATCGGCCCTACAAAAACATCCCTGGCAAAGAAAAAGGCACGGCTGATTTTCCCGGAGTTTGATCCAGCGATTGGAGAAAAAGCATCTCCCTTCCCTTCCGAGTATATTCTGGAAGGAACCCAACATAAGATAATCAATCACGCTGGCGTATTCTCCCGCGATAGCCTGGATATCGGCACACGCTTTTTCCTCCAGCACCTGCCGGATTCCGATAAATTTCAGAACATTGTCGATCTGGGTTGTGGTAACGGTATTGTTGGTTTGATAGCTGCGGAGAAAAACCCTTCAGCTCAACTGCAGTTTGTTGATGAGTCCTTTATGGCGGTTGCTTCTGCTTCAGCAAATTTCAAGACCGCTTTTGGTGATGAAAGAGAAGCTGCATTCCTGGCAACTGATTGCCTTAAAGGGATTAAGAAAAGCAGTTGTGATCTGATTCTCAACAACCCTCCGTTCCACCAGCAAAATGTTGTTGGTGATTTTATTGCGCTTCAGATGTTTCGCGAATCGAAGGAAGTGCTATTGCCAGGAGGGGAACTCTGGGTGATTGGCAACCGTCACCTTGGTTACCACAGTAGACTGAAGAAGCTGTTTGGCAATTGCGAAACCGTCGCCAGTAATAAAAAGTTTGTGATTCTGAAAGCAGTGAAATAAGGGGGACTGCTCCCCCCTATTTTTGAAGCTACTCAAATTCGGAAACGAGACACCATCTGCTGCAGATCAGCGGCAATCTGTTTAATTCCCTGACTCGCAGATGTCGTTTCACCTGCGGATGCCGCACTTTGCTCAGTCACATCCCGAACATTGGCTATATTCTGGCTGATATTGTCGGCCACGTTACTCTGCTGCTGTGACGCACAAGCAATCTGCGTATTCATTTGAGTAATCATCGATACAGCCTCGGTGATTGCTTCCAGAGCCGCGCCTGCTTGAGTGGCATTATCGACACTTTGCTCAGCTCGATCTCTACCCTGCTGCATAGAATTTACTGCTGATTTTGCGCCCGCCTGCAGGCGTTCAATCAGATTCTGGATTTCCTGAGTAGAATGCTGGGTACGTTGAGCCAGGCCACGCACTTCGTCTGCTACTACCGCAAAACCACGCCCTTGATCACCAGCACGTGCAGCTTCAATTGCAGCATTTAGAGCCAACAAATTTGTCTGCTCTGCAATATCACGGATAACATCCAGAATACCGCCAATATTAATGCTCTCTTTTTCCAGTTCCGCTATCTGCAACTCGGTATCAGAAACGCTCTGTGCCAATTCCTGAATCGTAGTCTGGGTCTGGCGGACAACATTCTGACCATTGGCGGCTTCAGCATTGGCCTGTTCCGCTGCTTCGGCTGCCTGCTGAGCATTGCCTGCTACTTCCGAAACGGAACATGCCATCTGTTCCATTGCCGCCGCGACCTGATCAGTCTCAGATTGTTGCGCGGAAATTCCCTGCAGAGATCTGTTAGCACTATCAGATAAACGATCTGTTGATCCACTCATCTCGCTACTTGCATTGGTGATCTGACCGATCATGCTTTTAAGACTCTCGGCGGTCTCACCCAATGTGCCTAACAACTCCCCTACCTCATCCTTTGAGCTTGAATTGACCTTAACATTCAGATCACCATCTGCCAGACGCCGAGCAACGCTAACTGCTTCTTTTAAAGGGCCACTGATAGAACGGGACATATAGAAAGAGAAGAAAATACCAATAGCAACAGCAATCACTGTAATAGCAATCAATAGCACGATTCTATTAGCGACCTGCTCCTGAAGCTGAGGCCCTAATTGATCCTGCTGTTGCTGAACCGCTGTAGTAATCTGTTCAAGGTTTTTAAAAACCTCTTTCTCTGCGTCATTGAGCTGGATTGTTAGCTCCGCTAAAACAGTAAACGCCTGATTCAGCTGCTTGAGTGTTTCAATATAGGTAGCGCTTTCAGATTGATAGTTACTGTAACGAACCCTCTGATGCGCAGCATCTATATTTATTTCTAGCTCTTCGGCTCGTTCCAGAACATCTTCTTCCAGATAGATCAAAGCCTTATCAAAATCATTCGTGTCATGGCTTTTAAGATAATCACCCACGTAAAGACGAGCAGCCATCAGTGCTTGCTGAACTTCAGCAGCATAGAACATCACCATGGTATTATTTTCATCACGAGCAGTCTGAATCACTTCACCCATAGTGGCAGTCATCTCTTCACCACTGGTAGTCAACTCATCACTGATCAGCAGATCTGACTTCTGTATCTGTTCTGCCATCTGCCCAACCACAGCCTGATACTGTTTAATATGCTTAAGCGTATTCGTCAGCAGTTTATTACTAGAAGCCTGTTGCGATGACACATTCGATTGCAGACTTTTCTCAGCAGATTTGATCTGTTGTAGATAATCATCTATCTGCTCCTGCTGATGTGTTTTCAAATATTCGAGAAGTGCAATTCGGGCATTTAGGACACTGCTTCTGGCGGTCTCTGCAGTTTTAGTTTCTGCGGCCATCCTTGTATAAGACTTAACGCCAGTCTCAGATTCATTTAAGCCAAATATACCGAAGATATTGGCCACTGCCAGAAGGGCCATAACAAAGCCAAAGCCTAAGCCTATCTTCTGACCAATTTTAATATTCTGAAACATGGAGAGATTACTCTGAGTCAAACTGATAACCGTATGACTTTATAGTCCTTTATCTTGTAGGGGTATTCCCCAAACTATGCGGGTTATTGCCACTTTAGTCTAAAAAAAAGCACATCAGGAATAGCAGCCAAAACAATAGACGTGCAAAATACTCACAAACAGACTCTGACTAAGGACGATTTCAATGTTTGCTTTGCTGACCCTACACATTCTTGCTGTCACTATCTGGGTAGGAGGAATGTTCTTTGCGTATGTTTGCCTCCGACCAGTGGCAGCATCTTTGTTTGAACCACCTGAGCGATTGCAACTCTGGCGACAGGTTTTCCAACGGTTCTTCAAATGGGTATGGGTTACTGTGATTGTATTGCTGCTTTCAGGACATGGCATGATCGCAGTATTTGGCGGTTTCGGAAGTATCGGTGTGCATGTGCACATTATGCTGGCACTGGGTTATCTGATGTTCCTTATCTACGGACATCTGTTTTTCAGCCCATACAAAAAATTATGTTCAGCGGTGGAAGAACAGCGTTGGCCAGATGCTGGAGAGCAGTTGAACAAGATCCGCAAAATTGTGGGTTTCAATCTGATACTAGGATTGATCACTATTGCTGTTGCAGCAGGTGGAAAGTTTATTTTCTAGAAGCTGATTTCCAGAGGCAAAAACAAACAAGCCAGAACAATATGTTCTGGCTTCAGTCTGTAAGGTTTTTTCAAAGTTCTATCAGCAGGCTTCAGCAAGCCATAGGCATCTGAATGTAATCACCTATCTCATCAGGCTCCTGATCAAGCTCTGCTTCCCAACCTTCTTCACCGGGTTTAAGCTCATCAGGTAATCCCCAAAGTTCTCCACACCAGAATGCCGCAATCCAACGCTGACCGTAGCGTACTTT
>NZ_JAAEQH010000255.1 GCF_024231755.1 Neptuniibacter sp. | reverse complement strand
TATGTATCTGCTGAAAGAGGGTAAAGATTCTGATAAGAAAGTTCAGCTAATGGGCTGTGGCACTATCCTTCGCGAAGTTGAAGCTGCGGCTGAAATTCTTAGCGAAGAGTTTGGTGTTGAGTCTGATATCTGGAGCACAACCTCTATCAACGAACTGCGTCGTGATGCGATGTCTGTTGCCCGAGAGAACATGTTGAATCCAGAAGCTGAGCCTAAGAAAGCTTATGTAACAGAATGCATTGAAAGCCGTGGCGAAGGTCCGGTTATCGCATCGACTGACTACATGCGCTCTTATGCTGATCAGCTACGTGAATACATTCCTCGTAATTTCAAAGTACTGGGCACTGATGGCTACGGTCGTTCAGATACGCGTACTAAATTGCGTGAATTCTTCGAAGTTAACCGTTACTACGTTGTTCTGGCTGCGCTGAAAGCACTCCAGGAAGAGGGCAAGGTTGAAGGCGCTGAAGTTGCCAAAGCTATGCAGAAGTTCAATATCAACCCGGCTAAACCGGCACCGTGGACTGTTTAAGTCTGCGATGAACTTCTAAACAGCTTAGAACTGGAGGAATTCAAAGTGAGTATTATCACAATTACTGTGCCAGACCTGTCAGGTTCCACAGATGTTGATGTAGTTGAAGTGCTGGTTAACGACGGCGATAGCATCAGCGAAGGCGATAGCCTGATTGTTCTTGAAACGGATAAGGCATCTATGGAAGTTCCAGCTACCCACAGTGGTGTAGTGGTTTCCATGAAAATTAAAGTTGATGACCAGGTGAATGAAGGCGATCTGCTGCTTGAGCTGGATACAGGTGCTACAGCATCTGCCGCTCCTGCCGCGGAAGAAGCCCCTGCGCCTGCAGCTGCTCCTGAAGCAGCACCGGCGACGGCCGCTGCACCTGCAACAGCCTCTGCTGTTGAAAATGTATTGATCCCAGACCTATCCGGCGCTGAAGACGTTGATGTTGTTGAAGTGCTGGTAAAGGACGGTGACACAGTATCTGAAGGCGACAGCCTGATCGTTCTGGAAACAGATAAAGCATCCATGGAAGTACCTGCGCCAAAAGATGGTGTGGTTGTATCCATGAAGATCAGCGTTGATGACCAGGTTAACGAAGGTGACCTGCTAATGGAGCTTCAAGTAGGTGGTGCGGCTGCACCAGCTGAAGCGGCTCCTGCGGCGCCAGCTCCTGAAGCAGCACCTGCTGCGGCACCTGCGCCAGTTGCTGGTGGTAAGGAAAATGTTCTGATCCCTGACCTATCTGGTGCAACAGATGTAGACGTTGTTGAAGTGCTGGTTAAAGACGGCGATAGCGTTGAAGAAGGCGACAGCCTGATCGTTCTGGAAACAGATAAAGCATCTATGGAAGTTCCGGCACCTAAAGCAGGTAGGGTTGTTTCCATGAAGATCAACGAAGGTGACACCGTTAATGAAGGTGACTTGCTCCTGGAGCTTGAAGTTTCTGGTGGCGTAGCTCCAGCTCCGGCAGCACCTGCCGCGGCTTCAACTGCATCAGCGCCTGCTGCTCCGGCAGCTGCAGCACCAGCACCGGCTAAAGCGGCGGGTACTGTTGATAAAGCTGAGTTGGAGAAGAAGAACAAAACTGTTCATGCTGGCCCTGCTGTTCGAGCAATTGCCCGTGAATTTGGTGTTGAGTTATCTCTGGTAACTGGTTCCGGCCGTCGTGGCCGAATCGTTAAAGAAGATGTTCAGGCATACGTTAAGGGTGCTCTGAAACAGCTGGCTGAAGCACCAAAAGGTGGTGCGGTGACTGGCGGTTCAGGTATTCCGCCAATCCCAGAAGTTGATTTCAGCAAGTTTGGTGAAGTTGAAGTCGAGAAACTAAGCAAAATTGCTAAAGTGACTCGCGACAATATGAGCCGCTGCTGGTTGAATATTCCGCATGTGACTCAGTTCGACAAAGCGGATATCACCGATCTGGAAGCCTTCCGTAAAGAGATGAAGGATGAGGCTGCGAAGTCTGGCGTTAAGCTAACACCGCTGCCATTCATGCTGAAAGCAATTGCAATTGCTCTTAAAGCGCATCCTAAGTTCAACGCATCTCTGCATGCAGACGGCGAGCACATCGTTTACAAGAAATACGTAAATATCGGTATGGCGGTAGATACGCCAAACGGCCTGATGGTTCCTGTAATCAAGGATGCAGATAAGAAGAGCATCTACGAACTATCTCAGGAAGCAATCGAGCTGGCTGGCAAAGCCAAAGATCGTAAGCTGAAGCCAGCAGAAATGCAGGGTGCATGCTTCACAATCTCCAGCTTGGGTGGCATCGGCGGTACTGGCTTCACGCCAATCGTGAATGCGCCTGAAGTTGCGATTCTGGGTATATCTAAAGCTGATATCGAACCACGTTGGAACGGTAAGGAATTTGAACCACGTAAGATGCTGCCACTGTGCCTGTCTTACGATCACCGTGCTATCAATGGTGGTGATGCAGGTAAGTTCCTGACGTATCTGAACAGCTTGCTAAGCGATATTCGACGCTTAGTACTTTAATCAGAACTACTCGGCCACGGGGAGACTTCCTACAAAATCCCATTGTAGGAGCTCACCCTGTGAGCGATAAATTTACCAATCCCTTGGCTCAACGCCTCTTCGGAGGCGATCTTTTTCAAGGGGGTAGATACCCAAACGGCGACTCTGTGCAGGAGGTCGCCGTTTTTTTATTTAGGTCATTTTGGTAGAGATGGACCGAAGATCAAAATAGCCTATCAGCTGCTATGACCAATGATCATTAATGCTAGAGCAAACGATAAAATGAGGGTTTAACAGTGTGCCTTTGTTTTGGTTATAGACTAGCGGTTTCATATTTTTCATATTCAGGACAAGGCCGCCTGCCGCGAGCACGACTGCATGGGCTGCTGCGGTATCCCATTCACTTGTGAGCCCGAGTCGAGGGTAAAGATCGGCACTACCTTCAGCTACCAAGCAGAGTTTTAGTGAGCTCCCCATGGCAACGACCTCTGCTCCGGGTAGTTTCTCCATAAAGGCCTTAAACTCATCTGACTGATGCGAGCGACTACCTACTATTTTCCAGCCTGTGTTTCGTTGAGGGGCTGCTTTTACTCTGATCGGAACTGCAGCTTGGTTGTTTGATTGTTTGTAAGCGCCGTTTGCTTTGCTGCCGCAATATAGAGTGTTGATTGCCGGCGCGTAGACAACGCCAAGGATTGGCTCGCCTTTATCTATCAAAGCGACATTAATAGTAAATTCCCCGTTTTTCTTGATGAACTCTTTGGTGCCGTCAAGCGGGTCTATGAGCCAGTAGGTGTTCCAATGCATACGCTCTTCTTTAACTGTTTCATTGGATTCTTCAGACAAGACTGGTATATCCGGCGTGAGAGCTTCCAGGCCTTCGACGAGAATTTTATGGGCTGCTAGGTCGGCCTCAGTCAGAGGACTGCTATCGGATTTGTCGTAGATAGCAAAGTCTTTCTGGTAGATCTCCATAACAGCTGCGCCGGCTTTGCGGGATAGTTCGCTGACGGGTGTAGAAAGCGCTTTAATGTCCATAATGGTTCCTTGTTAAAAGCTCCAAATCGCAGCCGTATTTTTCATTTAAAGAGGAAGGTTAAATATGGAGGCCATTCAGTGGCCGATTTTATCGCTCAGGGGGCTGGGCTCCTACAAAAATATCACCAGATCACTATAAGTGGACGGCATTGTTATATTTGAGAGGGTAGTTTAGTTGATGTGCTGGATCTACTTGTTTTCTTCAGTCAGGTGGCCGGAGTTTGTAATTTGTGCGGAGTTTGAGCTGGAATTTCTGCTGCTTAGTTATATCAATGCAGATTCGTTGAGAAAGGGAGCTAATCATCGTATCTAGGATTCTGCAATTAATGCCGATAATATGCTGTCATAAACTCTTCAGCTGGTTCTGGGGCTAATTGGGCCGAGTGGGATATATGGTAGTACATCGACATGGAAGGTATTTCAATGCCACTTAAAAAACCGGCAGAAAGTGCTGTTGTAGCAGAGCATAAAAGTCTTGTGCGTTTTATTACCTGCGGTAGTAGTGGAGATGGCAAAAGTACATTGTTAGATAGTTTGTGTAGCGACTCTAGAATGAGTGGTTCCAAGAGTGAATATATTGGTTCTTCGCTTCTGGGTAGTGCTCTAGCTGTCGAACGAGGGCAAGGTGTTATTAGTGATATCGCCTACGGATGTTTCTCTACAGGTAGGCGAAAATTTATTGCCCTTAATACGCTGGCTCAAGGACATGAGCAGCACATGCGCAATATGGTGGCAGGGCTTTCATCTGCCGATGTTGCCATCCTTATGGTAGATGCACAAAAAGGAATTAATGCGCTAAGCCGCAGGCAGGTTTATCTCGCAGCTCAGATTAGTGTTCGCCATTTAGTTATAACTGTAAATAAGATGGACCTTGTTGATTACTGTGAAGGTGTGTTTCAGCAGATTGTTGAGGGGTATCAGCTTTTTGCAGAAAAAATCGGGATAGAGCAAATGATGTTTATCCCAATGTCTGCTTCTAAGGGAGAGAATGTAGCAACACCAAGCGAGCAAATGCCTTGGTACAACGGTCCATCTCTGGTTGATTATCTTAATGCAGTTGAAGTGGATGATGAGCGATCCGCTCGCGATCCATTGCGCCTGGCAGTGTGCAGCGTTGATCGCTCGGAACAAGGCTATTGTCGTTTTTCAGGTCAGCTTTGCAGTGGCAGTGTAAAGCCAGGGCATAAGATCCGAGTATTGCCATTGGGTAAGGAAAGTACCGTCTCCCGCATTGAAACTATAGATGGTGATTTGGACGAGGCAGTAGCAGGGCAGTCAGTAACTTTTGCTCTGGCAGATGCGATCGATCTCTCTCGTGGTGACCTGATAGTAGCTTCTGATCAGCCAGCCTCTGTTGCCAAGCAGTTTGAGACTCGAATTATCTGGATGCATGTGGAGCCGTTGCTGTCAGGTAGAGCTTACCTCATGCAGATCGGCACTCAAACGGTATCCGCCACTGTGACTGATATTAAGTATCAGGTGAATGTGGATACGCTGGAGCATATGGCAGCAAAGAAGCTGGAGCTGAATATGATTGGCGTATGTTCCATCAGTCTGGACAAAGATATTGCGTTTGATCCCTATCAGGAAAATCGGGATACAGGTAGCTTTATCCTACTAGACCGGCTGACGAATAAAACTCTCGGTGCAGGACTGATTAATTTTGCCCTACGTCGCAGCCACAATATCACCATGCAGCATGTTGATGTGACCAGAGAAGCCCGTGCTAACCATAAGCTTCAGAAGCCTTGTATTCTGTGGTTAACGGGTTTGTCAGGTGCGGGTAAATCCACGATTGCCAATCTTGTAGAGCAGAAGCTGTTTGCAATGGGTAGGCATACCTATCTATTGGACGGCGATAATGTTCGTCACGGCCTGAATAAAGACCTAGGCTTCACCGATGCTGACCGTGTTGAAAATATCCGTCGTATTTCTGAAGTTGCGAAACTCATGATGGATGCCGGGTTGATTGTCATTACCGCCTTTATTTCTCCCTTCAGATCAGAAAGGCGCATGGCGCGAGAGCTGGTGGCTGAAAAAGAATTTGTAGAGATCTACGTTAATACACCGTTAGATATTGCTGAACAGCGCGATGTAAAAGGCTTATATAAGAAGGCCAGAAATGGCGAGCTAAAGAACTTCACCGGCATTGATTCGCCGTATGAGAAACCTGAGAGTCCGGAGTGTGATCTGTTGGCAGCTGAGTGCAGTGCTGAAGATTGCGCTGATCAGGTGGTCAGCTATCTACAAGCAAATGGCTATGTAGAATAGGTGGGATGTTTATAGGGCGTTCAAAATCTTTCTCACCACAGAGGCACAGAGAAACACAGAGGAAAAGCAAAGAAAAGGTAAGGGCTTTTGTAAATGAGGCCTGGAGTATCTGCTTTTTATAATTGCCTTTCTCAGTGGCCTCTGTGCCTTTGTGGTCAGCTTAGGTTTTACTAATTATGCTTTTCTCGGTGTTCTCTGTGCCATAGTGGTGAGCAAAGGTCTTTACTAATAATGTATTTCTCAGTGCTCTCAGTGCTCTCAGTGCTCTCAGTGCTCTCAGTGCTCTCAGTGCTCTCAGTGCTCTCAGTGCTCTCAGTGCTCTCAGTGCTCTCAGTGCTCTCAGTGCTCTCAGTGCCTCTGTGGTGAGTAAAGGTTTCTAACGTTTTAATGGATTATTAATGGCTGTTTTAGTTACAGGTGGTGCTGGGTATATTGGTTCCCATACGGTGGTTCAGCTGCTTGCTGCCAGGCAGGAAGTAATTGTTCTTGATAATCTTTGCAACAGCAATGTTGAGGTGTTTAACCGTATTGAAGAAATCGCCAGCAAGAGAGCTTTATTTGTTGAAGGTGATATCCGCGATCAAGAGTGTCTGGATAAGCTGTTTACAGAGCATCGTATTGAGTCGGTGATACATTTTGCTGGTTTAAAGGCAGTAGGAGAATCTGTCGAAAAACCACTCGAGTATTACGACAACAATGTGCATGGAACATTAGTTTTGTGTGACGCCATGAAGAAGGCTGGGGTTAAGCGTATTATTTTTAGCTCTTCTGCTACCGTCTATGGTGAAGATGCGCCTGTTCCCTATGTTGAAACAATGCCGCGCGGTCAAACGTCGAATCCGTACGGTACTTCGAAGGCAATGGTAGAGCAGATCCTTGGTGACCTATCTGTTTCAGATCCTGAATGGTCTGTTGTTCTACTTCGGTATTTTAATCCTATTGGTTCACATCCTTCTGGCTTTATAGGTGAAGATCCTAAAGGGATCCCTAATAACCTAATGCCTTTTATCAGCCAGGTTGCTGTTGGAAAAAGGCCTGAGCTTTCTATTTTTGGAGATGATTACCCTACAGGTGATGGGACATGTGAGCGAGATTATCTTCATGTAATGGATCTTGCCGATGGACATCTGAGCGCTATGCAGTGTTTAGATAAAGCAGGTGTGCATATTTATAACCTCGGTACAGGTAAAGGTTTGTCTGTGCTGGAGATGGTGAATTCATTTAAAGATGTCACTGGGGTTGATGTCCCATATAGCTTTGCTCCTCGACGAGAGGGGGACCTTCCAGCATTCTGGGCTGATGCATCTAAAGCCAAGCGTGAGCTGGGGTGGGAGGCTATACGGACTCTGGAAGAGATGATGGCTGATACTTGGCGCTGGCAGTCCCAAAACCCTGGTGGGTACTAGAGGAAGGGCGAGTCGCACCACAGAGGCACAGAGAAACACAGAGGAAAGACAAAGGAAAAATGAAGGGCTTTCTAAATGAGGCCTGGAGTATCGGGTTTAAAAAATTGCCTTTCGCGTGGCCGTTTGTCTCTATAGTAACTAAGGTTTTTACTAACAAAGTTTTTCTCAGTGCTCTAGGTGCCTCAGTGGTGAATAAGGTACATCCTCGCTTCACTAGCTGGGGTGGCCTATAATCAGTCCATATTTGGTCTTATGTGGTGGTTGTCATGAATACACAGACTGTTTCTTATCTGAAAGCTAATGCCAATAAACTCTCATTAGAGAGCCCTTTGCATATTACTCAGAATGGTAAAGAAGTTTATGTGGTACAAGATGCTGAGGCATTTTATGAACTACAGGAAACAATTGCGTTATTAAAATTGATTAACCTTTCTGAGCGCAGCTTAAACCAAAAAGGTGAACTCACTTTGGACAATGCTTTTGATGTCTAGGGGCTATCAGATTGTAGCTACTCCAGTTTTTAAGATAACGCTTAAGAAACTTTGTTCCTTTTTGAAACGTAAATATGGAGCAGAGTTAGCAGAAACAAACCGTAACACAATCAAACAGAATGTTTCTCAATTGTCAGAATCACCCTATTTTGCCCCAGTGAGTGAGCGTCTAACCGCGTTAGGGTTTACAGATTATCGGCAATTGTTGATAAATCAGCATAATTTGGTTTTTTATCGTGTTGATGAGGATGCTAACAAAGTTATTCTTCTACTCGCGATGGATAGCCGGCAGAGCATAGAGCAGTTGTTATATGAAACAACGGTTCTTTTGGACTGATTAAGTGGGCCGCAGAGGTGTTGAGTAAGGGATTGATTCGATTCACCACAGAGGCACAGAGAAACACAGAGGAAGGGCAAGGGAAAAGAAAAGGCTTTTCTAAATGTTGCTTGTAGAATCTATTTTTTATAATTTGCACTTCTCAGTGGCCTTGGTGCCTCCGTGGTGAGCGTAGTTTTACTAATGGTGCTTTTCTCGGTGGTCTCTGTGCCTCTGTGGTGAATCACCCTTTTTAAGAAAACTAGACAGGATGTCGTTATGGGAAAGGATTACCTTACTGAGAAGGTGATTGGTTGTGCTATTGAAGTGCATAGGCAATTAGGGCCTGGACTGCTTGAATCGAGTTATGAGCGGTGTTTGTTGTATGAGCTAGCTGAAGCAGAGATAGATGCTAGGGCACAGGTTTTCTTACCTGTGGAATACAAAGGGATGATACTCGATGCAGGTTACCGCATAGATATTCTGATTCCTGGGCAGCTTGTTCTTGAATTGAAATCCGCTGAGAAGTTATTACCCATTCATACCGCTCAAATGCTTACCTATTTGAAACTCTCGGGAATAAAGAAAGGCTTACTGATCAACTTCAATGAAAGTAAGTTGATTAACGGACTAAAGCGGGTTGTTTTATAAGAATTGATTTGATTCACCACAGAGGCACAGAACAGAGGCACAGAGGAACACAGAGGAAAGCTAAGGGCTTTCTAAATGTTGTCTGAAGTATCGGGTATAAATAATTGTCTTTATCGGTGGTTTTTGTGGTGGGTAAGAATAGATTTTTGCGAAAGCAGGAATGAAAGGGCAATGGCTTATTACCAATAAGATCTTCTTAGTGATCTCTGTGCTGAATAGCTTTATTTATGCTGGGGAATTTCTGAAGAGGTATTCCCCCCGAAGGGGGGAAGAGCACCGACATCCTTGTCGGCTCCTTATCTTCCCTAATCGATTTGCAGATGCCCTCATCCTGAGGGCTAAGATCGTCCTTGATCATCTGCAGTAACGGATACTAAAGCCCTCTAACGAGGAAATATATAAGAAAAATTCTTAATTTTAGAAATAATTGGATATTTAGGAGAATGTGGAGAGTTATTTGGGGTATATGGGGTTCAGAGAATGGGTTTAAAAAGGGATTTTGATAAAGTCTTTTTCGATTATTTGCTTGAAGGAGTCACTGATATCTTTTACCTGAATGATATCTACAAAAATGGGCAGGTCGGATTCGGAAAAGTCATCCTTAATTTTAGTCATCTGTGAAAAGCTCAAAGTAGATCCTGTTATACAAAGATCCAAGTCGGAAAATTGCTTTGCAGAACCCGTTGTACGAGAGCCAAATGCGTGTACGTCAAAATCTGAAGAGAGATTACAAACAAGAATTTCTTTTATGCTTCTGAGGTGCTTAAGCTCGAGGCCAAGTCTTTGTGACAGTTCTTGCTCAGTCATTTACGGCCTTAAGGTTGTTGATTAGTGCGTTAGCAGTGGGTAGGAAGTCACAAGCGATATTAAATACTTCTTCTGCTTTTGCTTCATTGTATGTGTGGGAGGTTTCTTTTCTGGCTCGGTGATATACGAACCATTCCTCAGGTTTGTCGAGGATCCCTTTCTGAGCAGCCAGCCGAAAAAGATCTTTCCTGCTAAGTTGAGTGATTTCTTCACTTCCTTCCGATTCTATCAAAATACGTCGTAGCATTTTCCAGCAGAGCTCGTAGCTGAATTCAAAGTTCTGAATTACGCCAGCTCTTATCGTATTTCTTTGTATTTCTGAGAGTGAAGACATAAACGAGCTATCGTTTGCGCTATCAATAGCGCCTGATAAAGATGAAAGAGCTTTAATCGCGGGAGTTAAATCGATAGACATGCTTTCTAACCCGTATGCCAGAAGATGTCTTTAGTGTACTGAGGGAGCTTGATCTGAGCAAATGCTTTTGCATCCTTGCACCGGCATCCTTGCCGGCTCTGCATCGTCCTTTGATGTGGGGCAGAAGCCCTCATCCTGAGGGCTAAGATCAGTCCTTGATCACTCTGCTGCAACGGATACTAAAGCCCATAATTAGATAAATATATAAGAAAAATTCTTAATTTTAGGGTTTAAGTGCAAAAAGTTGTTTTTCTTGGTGTTCTTGAAACAGCGGAGCTTAGTGTATTGATCGCACTCCCTCGCGGTGATGTTTGGTTTTATATATCATCAGCAGATATTTTATCCATTGGAAGGGTTAGCTGTGCG
Organism: Neptuniibacter sp.; assembly: GCF_024231755.1. GTDB lineage: Bacteria > Pseudomonadota > Gammaproteobacteria > Pseudomonadales > Balneatricaceae > Neptuniibacter. The sequence goes on along the minus strand of NZ_JAAEQH010000255.1, from coordinate 9,836 downwards.
TAGCTGTTTGTTTTTGCTCTTTTATTCTCGTTTTATGTTCAGGCTGTTGAATATCTGGTGGTCACTAACGATAGTGTTCGGGTTCGTGAAAAGCCAGGGCTTGAGGGGCGTAGTTTGACCATGTTGCATAAAGGGCACTTGGTTATCAGGATGGAAGAGAAAGGGGGTTGGACGCGAATTTATTTTACAGGTCGTGATAAGCGACTCACTCAAGGGTGGATGTATAGCCGTTTTCTGGTGAATGAAAAAGTTAAGATGGCTATGGAAACTTTAGGTAAGCTGTAGTTAATTGATCATGGGGCTCAGTTAAGTTGTGAAAGAGTTATAGGAAATGAGCTGGTACAGGGGTGTGAGTTGCATTTGCGGTACGCCTTAGCTGAACACCGAACTCTAGAGTTCATTCGTGTTAGTTGTAATGCTGAGCTTGTAGCGAGAACTCGTAATGGTGAATTGATACCTGTACCCATAACTCAGACTCAAAAGCATAAGGTGAAAATGCAAAGCGAGACTTATTCAATGCATGTAATGATGCAGGCAGATGTTTCTTATGAATTGGAAGAGGTAACACTGGAAGGGTATCGCTGTAAACTGGTGGGTGGTTGATTGTTTGGGATCTATCGCACTCTGGGTGAACTCCGATAGGAGAGGAGGCCATGTTTACTTTACAGCCGTATTCTCATGGTGAGGCTTGTTTATCACTACCTAGTATCTTACTGCTACCCCAATAGACTGTAATGGCAATCAATACACCCACTGCATTCGCATAAGCGTCTTCAGGGGAGAAAATTCTTTGAGGCCTAAATTCCCCTTGTAGGTATTCCAGTAATCCTGCCAGAACAAACCAAACTCCCCAATAGAGCCAGCCAGGTGTGGTGTGTAAAGCGGCTCTGCCTGTTATTGATACGGCAAAAAAAGCTATAAAGTGACCAGCTTTGTCTGAGTTTGCGATATCTCCTCAGTTGGTGTTGGGTGGAATAAGCCGTAGGCCTGTATGGCATGAGCCAGGACGAAGACGGCCCAGATTAGCTGACTGTGCCTTTTAATTAAATTGTGCAATTTGCCCCCAACGTTTTTTAACACAGAGAAAGCGCTATTTTTTAAAAACCTTTGCTTACCACAGAGGCACTGAGAACACAGAGAAATGCATTATTAGTAAAGGCCTTTGCCTACCATAGAGGCACAGAGGTCACCGAGAAAGACTGTTATAAAAATCCTATACTTCAGGCCACATATAGAAACGCCCTTACTGTTTCCCTTGCCTTTCCTCTGTGTTCCTGTGTTCCTCTGTGTTCCTGTGTTCCTCTGTGCCTCTGTGCCTCTGTGCCTCTGTGGTGAATATCCTTTGTTACCTACTAGCTTCGTTATCTACCCACACCGTAATAGGTGAAACCCATATTTTGTATCATCTCTTTATCAAATATATTCCGTCCATCAATGATTAACGGCTGTTTCATGAGGTCAAGTATTTTGCTGTATTCCGGTGACCAGTACTCTGCCCAGTCAGTGAGTAGAAGTAGGGCATCGCTCCCTTTTAAAGCGGAATAACAATCATCGAAATAACTGAGCTTTTCCTGTTTGCCAAAGTGGCTTTTTATATTGCTGCTGGCTTCGGGGTCATGCACCTGAATCTTACAGTCTTGTGCTAACAGGGCTTCGATCACTTTGAGGCTTGGGGCGTTATCAATGCTTGCTGTTCCTGGCTTGAAGGACAGTCCCCAGATTGTGATGACTTTATCTTTAAGGTTGCATTGATAGTGACGCCACAGTTTACGAAAAGGTTGTTCTTTCTGTTTTTCGTTCTCTATCAGGACAGTATCAAGGAGTTTTGAGTTGCGATTGTCAGACATTAGCTCTGAGAGGCCTTCAATATACTGTTGGAAGTGCAGCCCCCCAAAGCCGCATCCCGGGTGGAGGTAGTGTGGGCCAATGCGTGGATCAGTTATCATCGCCTCGCGGATCACTTCTATATCAACTTCCAGTTGGTCGGCTAAATTTGCTATTTCGTTTATATAGCCTAGGCGTAATGCAAGCATGCCAGTGTTAGCAAATTTGGTAAATTCTGCCTCTTTTCGCGACATCATCATCCATTGTTTTAGCTTTTGACTGAAAGGGCGCATCAGAGCGCGAATGTTAAGCATTGCCCAATCATTCTGGCAGCCGATAATTAATGTTTCTGGCCATTTGAAATTTTGTAGTGCGGAACCCTCTGCAAGCATGTCTGGGATGTAGCAGATAATCTGATTTAGTTCTTCGTTGAGAAGTTTTTGAAGTTTGTCGGAGCTTCCTACACCAAAGTTCGATTGATTAATTATCAGTAGGTTAGAGCCGTGCAGTTCACCGAGCTTGTTTATAATTCTTTCGGCTTCACTGTATTGGTCTGGGTTAAGGGCGATAATATGCGTCGAGGCTTCGAGAGCCTGCTGTTCTGTTGATTGTTGAAACCTGCCGCTGTTTTGTTCGGATTCTAAGAGTGTTTGCAATCCAGGTTCGTTACTCACTTTGAACTCTTGTTCATATAGCGAGGTTTTAGTGTGTTTGCCTGTCACTATTTGTATGTGGTTGCCACATTCGGATAAGGCTGCTGCTGAAGTCCAGGCGGATAGTTCATTACCCCAGATTGAGATTTTCATGTTCAGTTACTCGCTTTTTTCGCAATCTGTTTCAGTAGGCCGCAGGTTGAACTGTCGAATGCATCTCTGGAGCCTGTTGGGGTTAACGTATCAAGCAAGGTGGTTGCTTCTCTCTTTCCTAGTTCTACGCCCCATTGATCGAATGGATTGATGCCCCAGATTACAGACTGAACAAATACTTTATGTTCATACAAGGCAATAAGCTGCCCGAACGTGAAAGGTGTCAATTCGTCCAACATAAGGGTTGTACAGGGTTGGTTACCTTTGTAGCGTTTATAAACTGGGGCTTTATCAGAGTCTTCAACTACAGAATCACCGAGCGCAAGAATACGAGATTGGGCTAGGCAGTTGGCGAGATTGAGTTGGTGTTGATGCTGTAGATCTGGGTTTTCTGTATCGTGATAGCGACGAGCTGAAACAATGAAATCGCACATCACAACTTCGGTTCCCTGGTGAAGCAGTTGGTAAAATGCATGCTGGGCATTTGTTCCAACTTCGCCCCATAAAATAGGGCAGGTCTTGTAGTCGGTTATTTGCCCTTCGCGGGTAACTGATTTGCCGTTGCTTTCCATCTCCAGTTGCTCCAGATAAGCAGGGATATGGCTTAGGCGGCCGTCATAAGGCAGGATTGCATGGGCATTGATATTCAGAAAGTTGATATTCCATATTCCAACCATGGCAAGCAGCACTGGAAGGTTTTTTTCAAACGGTGCTTGCCTGAAGTGCTGGTCCATCGCATGTGCACCAGCTAGAAGTTCTTTAAACCCCTGTGTCCCCAGTTTTAGAGCAATTGGGAGGCCAATTGTCGACCACATGGAGTAGCGCCCACCGGTCCAATCCCAGAATTCTAACTGATTAGATTCTGGTATGCCCCATTCGGTCATCTTATTAGGGTTGGCGGATACACCAACAAAATGTCGAGATATTAATATATCTTCACTTGCTGCATTGCTGGCCTTTTTAAGCCACTCTTTGGCTGTAATCGCATTGGCAAGGGTATCTATAGTGGTAAAAGATTTTGAGGCAATAACGAACAGAGTACGGGCGGGGTTAAGTGTGTTTAGAATTTCTGCTAGTTGGCTTCCATCCATGGATGACACAAAGTGTACATTAATGTTTTGTAATTCTTTGGGCTGGCTCTCAGCGAGGGCTTTACATGCCATTAGTGGCCCTAGGTCAGATCCCCCTACACCAATATTTACTACAGTGTTGATAGAGTGACCTGTAAATCCCCTCCATTGCCCTGAGTGGATGCGGGATACGATTGTTTCTAGGCGCTTAAGGTTTTGGTGGACCTCTTTAATAATGTTGTTGCCCTGAATTAACAAACTGGAGTTTTCTGGCGTGCGTAGCGCAGTGTGCAGTGCTGGGCGATTTTCAGAGTGATTTACATGTTCTCCACTGTAGAGCTTTTCTATCCAGTTGGAAAGTTGACGGTCTTTTGCAAGCTTTAACAGGAGGTCAAGTGTATCTTCCGTGATGAGTTGTTTTGAGAGATCAAGTAGTAACTCGTCTTGAGAAAAGTTAAGTTGATTAAAGCGTTCAGGATTTTCTTTGAACAGGGTGCTTATATGAGACTGGGACATATAGTACGCATGTGCTTGAAGATCCTTCCATGCTAATGACTCGGTTGGAGACATATCTATTCCTTAAATGGCCTTAACTCTAATGACATTAATATAGCTACCCGAATTATCTCTTCTAGAGATCTAGTGTCTGGATAAATGTTTTTAGACTTGCAGACGTTTCTGGATTCTGTAATCCATAGATTACATTGGCCTGCAGGTAGCCAGCTTTGTTACCGCAATCATAGGTTTTTCCCTGCATATGGAAGGCCTGTAGTGTGCCTTCTTTAAGGAAATCTGCCATGGCATCTGTTAACTGAATCTCACCGCCTGCACCAGGTTTGGTGTTCTTCAGTAGCTCCATAATGCGAGAAGGTAGAATGTAGCGGCCATTGATTGTCAGGTTGGAAGGCGCTTCATTCATTGGTGGTTTTTCTACCATGCGAATGATATCTGCTGTGTCTCCGCCAGATAACTCGACACCTGAGCAGTCTACGACTCCATAACGTTCAACATGCTCCATTGGGACGGGTTCTACCATGATTTGGCCAATACCAGTTTGTTCGTATGCTGATGCCATAGCAGTAAGGTCAGCAGTTTCCAATCCGTGCGAGTTGATCAGCATATCTGGCAGTAATACGGCAAAATCCTCATCTCCAATTACGGGAGAGGCGCAGAGTACCGCATGTCCTAAGCCAAGAGCACGGTGTTGTCTTACCGTGGTGATAGATACATTGTCAGGGATGATATTACGAACAGAATCAAGAATGGTTGTTTTACCTTTTCTTTCCAGTTCTGCTTCCAGTTCATAATGGCAGTCGAAATGATCTTCAATGGAAGCTTTGCCTGATCGAGTCACTAATACGATCTCTGTAATACCTGCAGCGACAGCTTCCTCTATGACATGCTGGATAACTGGCTTATCAACAACAGTCATCATCTCTTTGGGGATTGCTTTGCTAGCGGGGAGTACGCGTGTGCCAAGACCCGCTACTGGGATTACTGCTTTTGTGATTGATCTGCTCATGTTTTTTGTATGGTGTGTGAATTTTTTATGATTCTAGCACGATACTATCGGTAAAATATGACTGGTAGTGACTTCAAGCGTCCCGTCTATTCTTTGGGCGGGTATGGATATCAGAATTAAAATTGTGAAAGTAGACGCGCGTTGTATTTTATATGGAATATATAGAGCCTTTCCTGAAAGTGTTCTCCCTTGTTTTTCTTGCTGAATTCGGTGATAAAAGCCAGCTTGTTTGTATGACGCTTGCGGCTCGCTATCGGTTAATGCCGGTTCTGTTGGGTGGAGTGGCTGCTTTCGCATTTCTAAATATGGTTGCGGTGATGTTTGGTGCTGCAGTCAGTCACTATCTGCCTGATTATATTGTCTTCGCTGTAGTTGGTTTTCTGTTTTTAGTGTTTGGTATCCAGGCATTCAGGGTTGATGAGGATGAGGATGATGAAGAACCCAAAGTTGGGCGGCATCTGCTACTTTCGGTATTTATACTGATTTTTTTTGCTGAGTTAGGTGATAAAACTCAGCTATCAGTAGCTGGTATGGCTGCTGTTGAGAATATCTGGGTTGTTTGGGTTGCAGGTACAGTGGCTCTTGCTGCAACAACACTGCTAGGCGTTCTCATGGGTCGAGTAGTTCTGCAGCGTTTGCCTATCCTGTGGGTTCACCGTGGTGCGGGTGTGTTATTTGTGTTTTTTGCATTGGCTGCTTTTTGGCAGCTTTATCTAGTCTGGGGTTAATGTGGTTCAGGGTTTTCTTATCCTATTGCTCTGTCAGCTGATGGGGGAGTTGGTCGTTACTTTGCTTGATGTGCCTATTCCTGGTTCAGTGGTGGGTATGGTTGTCCTGCTTATCGGTTTGATGCTCAAAGGTAGTGTGCCCGAAGGTTTGAGGCTCACAAGTGAAGGGTTATTAAAGGTCTTACCTCTATTGCTTGTTCCAGCAGGTGTTGGATTGATGACGCACTTTAGCGTCCTTTCGCAGTATTGGGGAGCGCTGTTGGTCGCGTTGTTTTTCAGCACGCTGGTTACAATGCTGGTGGTTGCGCTCCTGTTGAAGTTTCTGTCAAAAGAAAAGTCGGCAGAGGAGACGGAGTAATGGAGCTATGGACTCATTTTCAGAATTTTCCTGTGTTATGGCTGGTCGTAACACTGCTTGTATTTCTGTTTGCGTCATGGATCAATGCAAAAGCAGGCAAGACACCTTTTCTTCATCCGGTTTTGGTTTCATTGTCGCTGATAATTGTGGTGCTGGAGCTGGTTGATACTGACTATGCTACTTATATGCAAGGTGGTCAGTATATTCATCTGTTGCTAGGGCCTGCGGTTGTCGCTTTAGCTGTGCCTCTCTATGACAATATTGCGACTGTTAAGCGGCTGCTGGTGCCTTTGTTGGTTGGCTGTGTTTGCGGTGCGGTAGTAGCTTCGGTGTCTGCGATAATGATTGGTGCCTGGTTTGGCCTTAATGATCAGATTCTACTGACGTTGGCGCCTAAGTCTGTTACTTCACCTATCGCGATTGCTATAGCTGAAAAGATGGGTGGTTTTCCTTCTCTGGCTGCCGGTTTGGTGTTGATAACAGGTGCTATGGGCTGCCTGATTGCTCCCTTTGTGTATAAGTTGCTCGGTATAGAGGATGAATCTGTAAAAGGTTTTGTCTTGGGCGTGGGGGCGCACGCAATGGGGACCGCGTTTGCTTTTGAATACGGCATGGTGGCAGGAGCATTTGGTGGTTTGGCTATGGGAATGACTGGCGCATTTACAGCATTTTTGCTGCCATTACTTGTTCCTTTGTTGGGTTTGTAAGTCGTTACTATTTTGGCTAATTACTCGAAAATAAGCGCTTTTTGGTAATTATTTAGTCGATTTTCCCTCTGTTTTTTCCTATGTTGCAATTGCTAAATAAGGCGTACGCCGGTAAAGTTCGCGCAGGCAAAAAATAGACATATCTGGCATCCTCATGACTCCATTAGAAAGATACAAACAAGACCTGCAGCGGGACGATTTTTCTTACGATCCAGCTCAGGAGATGGCTGTAGAGCATCTGCAGCGCCTGTACGATGATCTTGTTGCTGTGAAGCAGGAAGAGCCTAAAACAGGTCTGATGGGGCGCTTGAAAAGCAAGCTGAAGAAGCCTGAACCTATAGAACCAGTTAGAGGGCTTTATTTCTGGGGTGGTGTGGGTCGTGGTAAGACCTACCTGATGGATACCTTCTACGACAGTCTGCCATTTGAACAGAAAATGCGTACCCACTTTCATCGCTTCATGCAGCGAGTTCATGCTGAACTAAAGGCGCTGGATGGTACTGCCAATCCTCTGGTTGAGATCGGTAAGAAATACGCCCAGGAAGCACGAATTATCTGTTTTGATGAGTTCTTTGTTACTGATATCACTGATGCCATGATTTTGGGTGGTTTGTTGCAAGAGCTATTCAAAAACGGTGTAGCTTTGGTGGCGACATCTAACATTGTGCCTGATGGCCTGTATAAGGATGGTTTGCAGCGTGCGCGCTTCCTGCCAGCCATCGATATGTTGAATCGCTACACGGAAGTTGTGAATGTTGATGGTGGTGTTGACTATCGTTTGCGTGCTTTGGAACAAGCTGAACTCTATCATTTTCCGCTAGATGCTGAAGCAGATAAGAGCCTTAATCGCAGTTTTGAAAGTCTTGCACCGGATCTGGAAGAGGTGGTTGAAGCTGAAGTTCTGGATATCAATGGTCGTGATATGCAGACTCGTCGTTGCTGCGAAGATGTTGTCTGGTTCGATTTTAAAGAGCTGTGTGAAGGCCCTCGATCTCAAAATGACTACATTGAGCTGGGCAAAATTTTCCATGCGGTGATGGTGGGCAATGTGCCGCAGCTGGGGCGTTCCAATGATGATGCGGCGCGCCGTTTTATCAACATGGTTGATGAATTTTATGATAGCGGTGTGAAGCTGATTATCAGTGCTGAAAAGCCAATTCATGAGATTTACACTGAAGGCCGTTTAGAGTTTGAAATTGAGCGTACCCAGAGCCGCCTTCTGGAAATGCAGTCCCATGAGTATCTGGCGAGAGAGCATCGTGCTTAATTCCGCCTAGTTTCTCCTGCTGACTATTTTAAAATGCGCCTGTTTATTCAGGCGCATTTTTTTGTAGTAAAAAAAAGTAGTTCCCACATGAATCTATGTTTTAGGTTTTTGGTTCTTTCTTGTCGCTTGTTGCTTGCAGCCTCTAGCACACATATATATAATGCGCGCTCCCAAGTTTAGGGTTCGCTCAAATTTTGGGCAAAGTCGAGTTGGTGCTCTGCGGAGTGGCAACAAATAATTATAAGTTGGATCGGGCGATTTTCTTAAGAAAATCAACGAGATCTAAGTAAAGTTGAAAGGCTATACAGATGAAAACATTCGTCGCTAAGCCAGCCGAAGTAAAACGCGACTGGTACGTTGTTGACGCAGAGGGTCAAACTCTGGGTCGTCTGGCTACTGAAATTGCACGCCGTCTGCGTGGTAAGCATAAGCCAGAATACACTCCTCACGTAGATACTGGTGACTACATCGTAGTTGTGAACGCTGAGAAAGTAGGTGTTACTGGTAACAAGCGTAAAGGTAAAATTTATTACCACCACACTGGCTTCCCAGGTGGTCTGAAAGAAGCTTCTTTCGATAAAATGATCGAAACTTTCCCTGAGCGCACTATCGAGCTGGCTGTTAAAGGCATGCTGCCAAAAGGTCCTCTGGGTCGCGCTATGTACGCAAAGCTGAAAGTATACGCTGGTGCAGAACATCCGCATCAGGCTCAGCAGCCTAAAGAACTGTCTATCTAAGGGGAAGGTAAATCATGTCTACTACACAGTATTACGGTACAGGTCGTCGTAAAACTTCTACAGCACGTGTTTTCCTGCGTCCAGGTACAGGTGTTATCACTATTAATAACCGCACTATCGAAGAGTACTTCGGTCGTGAAACAGCGCGCATGATCGTTCGCCAGCCGCTTGAGCTGACTAACAATCTGGAAGGCTTTGATGTTGTTGCTACTGTGAAAGGCGGTGGCGGCTTCGGTCAGGCTGGTGCTATTCGTCACGGTATCACTCGTGCGCTGATGGAATTTGATGAAACTCTGCGCCCAGCGCTGCGTGAAGCGGGTTACGTTACTCGTGACGCTCGTATGGTTGAGCGTAAGAAAGTGGGTCTGCGTAAAGCACGTAAGAAGCCACAGTTCTCCAAGCGTTAATTCGCTTTTTCTCGGAGAAATCCGGATTCAGAAAAACGCCTGCCTCTCTCTTGGGGGTGGGCGTTTTTTTTGCACTGCGTCAAATCAATACTTTGGCCTAAAGAACGGGTGAAAATAGGTAATTCACCTTGTCAGAAAGGGGTAATTTCTTTACTATTTGGGCCATTTTTAAGATAGACGAATTCGTAGCTTTACAATTCTTAGCGGCCAGAGCATTTTCTGCACCTGCAGAACTGCCAAAAGGTCGATTGAGGGGAGATAATCTTAATGAGCAATGATGGCGTGAATAAGGGTCGGCGCCGTCTCCTGATCGGTGCTACATCCGCAGTTGGTGCGGTTGGTGCTGTAGGAGCAGCTGTCCCATTCGTAGCTTCCTGGAATCCAAGTGCTAAGGCAAAAACTGCTGGTGC
>NZ_JAAEQH010000254.1 GCF_024231755.1 Neptuniibacter sp. | reverse complement strand
GCGGCCTACCGCTGGCCGATCCCCGAAGGTCATTACCCTCCCAGGAAGCGAGAGAGTGCCCTGCGGGAGTCGAACCCGCCTCTTCAGCTTGGAAGGCTGAGGTAATAGCCACTATACCATACCCGCCTTGCTGTGAATGGTGGTGAGGGGTGGATTCGAACCACCGAAGCTCGCGCGTCAGATTTACAGTCTGATCCCTTTGGCCACTCGGGAACCTCACCAACAATTTCAAAACTTCGCAAGACCGCTGAGATGGTGCCGGCACCAAGAGTCGAACTCGGGACCTACTGATTACAAGTCAGTTGCTCTACCAACTGAGCTATACCGGCTCTCAACAACGAAGTGGCGCGTATATTACCACCGCCTCAGGGCTTTGCAACCCCTTCACACAATTTTTTTTCAATTTTTCTTAAAGAATATCTTTCTTGGACTACTTCTTTGATTTCCTTGGATAATTTTCGATCAACTGACTCGTAAACCATCACACTGATGTGATCCGACCAACGCTTTTCAATACGCATAACGGACGTCAGCCCCAGCTGATCCAACTGTCTTAGCTGCGCTTTCGCTTCGGACTGTACAGAAAAGCGTCCTAAAACCAGATTAGCCCCAGATTCGAGTTCATCCGCTTCACCCTCTATACCATGACTATCCATATAATCGAGTAACAGCATACGATCACTCAGGCCCTGAGCCACTACAGTTTCAACTATATAAGATGAGCTGCTTTTTCGACCTGGGATTGAAGTACCATTGATCCCTTGCTCACGCAGGAACTCGATAACAGCTTCCGCGTTAACCTGAGATTCGAAGCCGATAAAATAGACACAGTGAGCAGGTTCCTTCTTTCCCTTAAGACTGTCACGTGAAACCAATGCAGTAGGATCCATCTCAGAAACCAGGCGGATGCTTTGTAACTGTGCAGCCCCGTTATCTGCATTTTTGTTTTTTTCAGCAGTGAATGATGAAAACCAGAAAAGCACTACAACATTAGCTAACAGCAGGAAGAGAAATAACCAGCGCAACATATATAGTTACTCCTAGCTCCAGGCCAAACCATCCATCACCAGATCAGGACTATATTCACCCTCACCCATCAAGCGATGAAACAACTCACCATCACCACCGGTAATATAAAGCCGGTAGTCATCTCCTATTGATTGCAGATCTGAATGAATTTTTTCACATAGCGCTTTGAACATGTAATTAACGCCATGCACCACGGCAGAGGAGGTATGCGTTCCCGGACTCAGATCAAAATGCTCTATGGTCTGATCGACTTTTATCTCAGCAGTGTTGGCCAACAGGCTTTCGTTCATCAAACGTAAGCCCGGAATAATATAGCCCCCAAGATGCTTACCATTATCTGCCACATAATCCACGGTGATAGCACTACCACAATCGACAATACAACAAGCCCGACCACAGTCATTATATGCCGCCAGCATCACCAACCAGCGATCTACCCCCATACGTTCAGGCTCTGTATAGCTATTGGTAACACCCGCACATGCCGCACAGGTTTCTGCGAATTGAGGGGTAATAGAAGAAGTACGCTCTAGCAATGCAGCCAGTTGCTGGTTTACCTGTTCACCCGCAACAGAAGAGATACGTGCTTGAGATATGGCAGACCAGCCAGCAGGTACAATCCATTCCGACTGAGTCAGGAAACGCCCTCTATCAACAACAGCCCTCTCTCCAAGAAGCCGCCATTTAATAAAGGTGTTCCCTGCATCAATCTCTAAAATCATAAAGTCCGCTGAACGCTTATCTCGCCACCGTGGAACACTTCCCTGCCTGACTCTGTATCAAGCAATAAAGCACCCGAAGCATCAATTCCCTGACAGACACCGACAACGGTACCGTTACCTAACTGTAACGCAACCTGTTGCCCCTGCAGTGCATGATAAGACTGCCATTCCTCCGCAAGCTCAGAGAATCCTTCTGCTTCAAAAGATTCCAGGCTAGAAACCAGCTCATTAAGGATATGACCCATCAGCTGATTTCGGCTAACGCGAGTACCTGCAATAGTTTTTAGGTCAGTCCATGGCTGATCTATCTTATCTGACAGATCCTGAGGCATCTCCACATTGATACCCACACCAATCACGACCTGACATTGCCCGGACGCTTCACCATTCAGTTCAATCAGGACGCCAGCCAACTTCTTATTCTGATAAAGCAGGTCATTTGGCCATTTCAGCTGAACACCTGAGATACCGTTTTTTTCCAGCGCTTTGACGGTGGCAAGTCCTACCAGAAGACTCAAACCTTCCAACGCTGCAGCGCCCTGCTCAAAACGCCAGACCAGAGAGAAGTACAAGTTTCGAGCAAAAGGACTGACCCACGGCCTGCCCCTTCTGCCTCTGCCTGCCGTTTGCTGCTCAGCCAGATATAACCGGCCATGGCAGTTTTCTTGTTGGCAGGCCTTCATCGCCTGCTCATTAGTGGACGGGATCGTCAACTCCAGCGACATAGCATCAATTTTATTTGATACCTCTTCACTCAGAGCCTGGCGGATCAACTCCCCGTCCAACAGCTCCAGCCCACCAGGAACACGATAACCGCGCCCCTTAACGCTGTAGATTTCCAAACCACCTTCTTCAAGACGGCGCATATGCTTCCAGATCGCACTACGACTAATACCTAGTTCCTCTCCCAGCTCGCGGCCGGAGTGAAACTTGCCATCAGCCAGAATAGACAACAACGAACGGATCGTCATACTACTTTGCCTTTATTTGCTTTTTGCTATTTTTTATCTAGAACAATGAAGCTGTAGTCATAGGGATTGCATCCTCCTGAAGAGAAATCCTGTCTACCCACTTCATTCCAATTCTCTCTATCGAAATCAGGGAACCAAGCATCCCCTTCAATTTCAGTATCCACCTCAGTCAGATAGAGACGATCAGCTTTTTCCAGCGCCTGCTCATAGATCTGAGCTCCACCAATAACCATCACCTCT
>NZ_JAAEQH010000253.1 GCF_024231755.1 Neptuniibacter sp. | reverse complement strand
TTCCTATTAACTGCCAATGACGTTATCCACTCTTGGTGGGTGCCTGATCTTGCAGTGAAAAAAGATACTATTCCGGGCTTTATCAACGAAGCCTGGACCATTGTTGACGAACCAGGAACTTATCGGGGTCAGTGTGCAGAGCTCTGTGGTAAAGATCATGGGTTTATGCCGATCGTTGTCGAAGTTAAACCAGAGGCTGAATTTGAGCGTTGGCTAGCGGAAGTGAAGCAAGCCGATCAGAAAAAAGCCGAAGCTGCACAGAAAAGCTGGAGTCTGGCTGAGTTAATGGAGATAGGCGAAGAGGTTTATAACAAAGCATGTCTAGCCTGCCATCAGGCGAATGGTGAAGGTATTCCAGGAGCTTTCCCAGCATTAAAAAACAGTCCTATCTCTCTCGGTGATCAAGCAGCGCATATCGATATCGTACTGAATGGTAAGCAGGGAACCGCGATGCAGGGATTTAGGGATCAGTTCAGCGCTGTGGAATTGGCAGCAGTGATTACTTATGAGCGTAATGCTTGGGGTAATAAGACTGGGGATATCGTATCACCGGCACAGATTGCTGAGTTGAAACAGTAGGAGGGGATATGAATAGTACTGCCGCAGTAGCTCATCATCATGGTCCTACCTCTGGTATTGGTCGTTGGTTGTTTACCACCAATCATAAAGATATAGGTACGCTATATCTCTGGTTCAGTTTCATCATGTTCCTGGTTGGCGGATCTATGGCTTTGCTCATTCGAGCCGAGTTGTTCCAGCCGGGGTTGCAGCTGATCCAGCCTGAATTCTTCAATCAGATGACCACTATGCATGGTTTGATTATGGTGTTTGGTGCTGTGATGCCAGCATTTGTCGGGTTGGCGAACTGGATGGTACCTATGATGGTGGGTGCGCCTGATATGGCGTTACCACGAATGAATAACTGGAGCTTTTGGATACTGCCCTTTGCCTTCGCCATGATGTTGTCCACTCTGTTTATGGAGGGAGGCGCCCCTAATTTTGGTTGGACTTTCTATGCTCCTCTATCGACAACTTATGCCCCGCCTAGTGTGACCTACTTTATCTTTGCGGTGCATATGATGGGCATAAGTTCCATCATGGGTGCGATAAACATCATTGCTACTATTCTTAATCTGCGTGCTCCTGGCATGACAATGATGAAACTACCACTGTTTGTCTGGACCTGGTTGATCACTGCATTTTTGTTGATTGCGGTAATGCCGGTACTGGCCGGGGTGGTGACCATGATGTTGATGGACATCCATTTTGGTACCAGTTTCTTTAATGCTGCCGGTGGTGGTGATCCCGTGTTGTTCCAGCATGTGTTCTGGTTCTTTGGGCATCCAGAGGTCTACATCATGATTCTGCCTGCGTTTGGTATTGTCAGTGAGATCATACCTACCTTCGCTAGGAAAAAATTGTTTGGTTATACCTCTATGGTGTATGCCACCGCATCCATAGCGGTGCTCTCGTTTGTGGTATGGGCCCACCATATGTTTACCGTGGGGTTACCTCTGGTTGCGGAACTATTTTTTATGTTCGCCACTATGCTGATTGCGGTGCCCACAGGGGTAAAAGTATTCAACTGGGTTGCCACAATGTTCCGTGGATCAATGACCTTTGAAACGCCGATGTTATTCGCCTTAGCTTTTGTAGTCTTGTTTACTATTGGTGGATTTTCCGGGTTGATGCTGGCGATAGCACCGGTGGATTTTCAGTACCATGATACCTACTTTGTCGTTGCTCACTTTCACTATGTTTTGGTCCCGGGGGCTGTTTTTGCCATTATGGCAGCAGCCTATTATTGGCTGCCGAAATGGTGTGGTAACTACTACAACGAAACCATGGGTAAAGTGCATTTCTGGTGTAGCTTTATCGGCGTAAATATCACCTTCTTCCCTATGCATTTTATTGGCCTTGCCGGTATGCCAAGACGTATTCCGGATTACGCCTTACAGTTTGCTGACTTTAACGCGGTGGCGACGGTAGGGGCATTTATCTTTGGTTTCTCTCAGTTGATCTTCCTCTACAACGTGATTAGTTGTATTCGCAAAGGCAAACCAGCCAGTTCAGAGGTTTGGGAGGGATCTCATGGTCTGGAGTGGACTTTGCCTTCACCTGCGCCTTATCACAGTTTTAGTAAGCCGCCTGTCGTCAAATAAAAAGCGAAATAAAGGGCGAAGTAGGCCTTGAAATAGAGGCTGCAGTAGGGAAAGGGAAGAGGTAATTAATATAAAACGGAGGGTAGATTATGGCTACCATCCAAAAAAACAGACGAACTGTGGCAACCTTAGTGTTCAGTTGCGTGTTTATGTTCGGGTTCGGTTTTGCGTTGGTCCCGCTCTACGATGTCTTTTGTCGTGTCACCGGTTTAAATGGAAAGGTGGAGTTGGTACCAACACAACCAAGCGGTCTTGTTGATAACAGCCGCCAGATAAAACTGCAGCTGGTGGCGATCAACAATGAAACTATGCCCTGGCAGTTTCAACCGCAAATAACGCAGGTTGAGTTGTCGCCGGGAGAGATGTATCAGACTGCCTATCTAGCCAGAAACCTGACACAGACTTTTATGATCGCTCAGGCTGTACCTTCGGTTTCCCCTTCCGAAGCGGCTCCATATCTACAGAAGATCAACTGTTTTTGTTTTGAGCGCCAGCCACTTGAGGCCAGCGAAGAGAAAAATATGCCGCTGGTGCTATCTGTGGATCCAGAGCTTCCAGAGCATATCCATACAATCACTTTGTCCTACACCCTATTTGATATCACTCCGGATAGAGAGGCCGTTGTCGCTCTCCGGGGAGGGAGTCAGTTATGAGTACTTCATCCTATTACGTGCCGGAGCAGAGCCGCTGGCCTATTCTGGCATCTATAGCACTCTTCCTGATGGCTTATGGTTCAGGGACAATGATTAATGCTCTTTCAGCTGAAACTGGTGGTGGGTTTGGATTATTAATGCTGCTGGCAGGCGCTTTAGGGATGGGGCTAATCCTGCTGGGTTGGTTTGGTAACGTGATCCATGAGAGCCATGAAGGTTTATATAGCCCGCAGATGGATCGCTCGTTTAGATGGGGAATGGGCTGGTTTATCTTCTCAGAAATTATGTTCTTTGCTGCCTTCTTTGGCACATTGTTTTATGTCCGTACCTGGGCCGTGCCATGGTTGGGTGGTGAAGGCGATAAGGGAGTATCGAATATGTTGTGGCAGGGGTTCTCTGCGCAATGGCCTTTAATGACAACGCCTGACCAAGCCGTTTTCCCCGGTCCGAAAGAGGTGATTGATCCCTGGCATATCCCTCTCTTGAATACGATCCTACTAATCTCGTCCAGCTTTACCGTGACTTTGGCGCATAAGGCTCTGAAGCTCGGGCTGCGCTCTCGCATTGTTTTTTGGCTGGCGTTAACCATTGTGTTGGGGGGGATCTTTCTCTACTTCCAGGCCTATGAATATGTGTTGGCTTATAACGAGCTGGGGCTGACCCTTAATTCCGGCATTTACGGCGCGACCTTTTTCATTCTCACCGGTTTTCATGGCATGCATGTCACGCTTGGCACGCTGATGTTGATAATTATCTGGCTAAGGGTTTTGAAAGGGCATTTCAGCGCTGAGAAACATTTTGGTTTTGAAGCGGTGGCCTGGTATTGGCATTTTGTGGATGTGGTCTGGGTTGGGTTGTTTCTGTTTGTCTACATCCTGTAGCTGTTAGGGAAGGTGAGGAGTTAGTTCACCAGTGTAAAAGCCATATAACAGGATAACGATGATCAGTGCACTGAATGCGACACGGAAAAATAGAGAGTTAACGGTTCGGTGTGTTTTGCCCTGATCGCGAATAAGGAAAAACAGCCCACTGAATAAACTGACAACAACTGCCGCAAAAGCGATGACCAATAATAGCTTTAAGGACATAAGAGTTACCTATTGACGGTTATGTAATGAGTAAAGTTCAGAGTAACCAAGGCTTCAAGTGGATGCTGATGCTGGCGGCAGTATTGCTGTTGCCAGGTCTGGTTGCTTTGGGATTTTGGCAGTTGGATCGTGCGGATCAGAAGGAGAGGCTCCTACAAAGCTGGTCGGCGACGCAGCTTTATAAAACCATACCTGATGAAATGGCGATTTCTGGTCAACAGTTTATCGCGGTTGATCTGGAGGGCTTTTTTGATAGGGAACGTTATTTTCTGCTGGATAATCGTGTCCGAAACGGTATGGCTGGTTATGAGGTGATTGCGCTTTTTTATCCTCGGAATGGTTCAGCACTTTTGGTCAATCTGGGCTGGATAGAGGCCGATTATGATCGTCGAATATTACCGAAAGTTCTACTGCCATCAGGAACACAGAAAGTTGTTGGAAAGTTAAAGGGAATAAACCACGCATTTGTACTAGATGAAGACCTGGCTATTACCGAGCGGCAATGGCCTTCACTTATTCAAAGTCTTGATACAGAAAGAATGGGGGATTTGTTGCAGGAGCCAGTGCTGCCTCTGGAGCTGAAAATTAAACAACCATTGATATCGGGTTTGGACCTTAACTGGCCGGTTGTTTCAATGTCTCCTGAGAAACACCTTGGCTATGCGGTTCAATGGTTTGCTATGGCTTTGGTTCTTTCTGGATTGTTGCTTTGGAGCTGGAAACTTATCCAGCGGGAGAGCCGTCATGAATAAAGCCAGTTTCTGGTTGGTATGGGGAGTAGGTCTGATACCGGTAATGTTGGCAGCAGTTATGTATTTCTTTGAAATCATGACGCCTGCCGCAGGCAAGCACTCTGGGGTATTGCTACAGGATCAGCATATTAGCGATTGGCAGTTGGTTGGGAGTGATCGTGGAAATTTATCGAGATGGCAACTTTTGCTAACCGTAACCGATGACTGCAGCGTTGAGTGTGATGGCTGGTGGGAAAAGCTGGATAAAGTGCATATAGCTCTGGGTAAAGATCGAGAGCGTGTGTTGTTACAGAGAATAGGTGGGGGCGGTAAGGATTTAAAAAGCGAAACGCTAGAGCAGTTGGGGGATGCGGTTTGGATAGTTGATCCACTAGGGAATCTGGTATTGAAGTATTCCATGAACGACCAACCAAAGCTGCTCCTGCGAGATCTGCGGAAACTGCTGAAAATCTCGCGGATTGGTTGAGATGAGGTGAAGCCGTAATGACGTTAAAGGTGGTCTGGCGCTTGCTAAATTTAGCT
Organism: Neptuniibacter sp.; assembly: GCF_024231755.1. GTDB lineage: Bacteria > Pseudomonadota > Gammaproteobacteria > Pseudomonadales > Balneatricaceae > Neptuniibacter. The sequence goes on along the minus strand of NZ_JAAEQH010000253.1, from coordinate 3,200 downwards.
TCTGTACTGGCTCTTTGTGTGGTGTTGCTAGGTGCCTGGACACGGATCAGTGATGCTGGCCTTAGTTGCCCGGACTGGCCTGGTTGTTATGGGCATATGGTCATGCCTGTCGAGCAAGAAGCACTAAATCGCGCTCAACAAGCTTATCCGGAAACGCCTATCGAAATTGGTAAAACGCATTTGGAAATGGGGCATCGATACCTGGCAGGGATGCTGGGCTTAATCATTGCTGTGTTGGCGGCATGTGCTTACCAATCTCGGCGTAATGAAGACTACCCGGTGATGGGGAGTTATCTGCTGCTGGTGTTAGTGACCGTGCAGGCGCTTTTCGGGATGTGGACCGTGACTTTGAAACTATACCCACCAGTGGTCACATTACATTTGTTGGGTGGTGTTCTGACGTTAACCGGAGTGTTGTTACTCAGGCTCAGGATCAAGCAGCTGTTACAAGGAAGCGGAGTGCGGAAACACTCTAAGCATTCAGGGTTAGTGATGGCTGCTGCTGTAGTGCTCATGCTGCAGATTGTTCTGGGTGGTTGGACAAGCTCTAATTATGCGGGGCCTGCTTGTCAGCATTGGTTTATCTGCGATAGCCAAATCGAAATTGAACCAGATTTTTCTCTGGGATTTGATCCATTGGCTGTTGTGGGACCGAACTATCAGGGGGGCTTACTCCCAGTGGAAGCAAGGGCTGCGATTCAAATTGGTCACCGTCTTGGTGCGGTATTGGTCGTAGTCATGAGTTGCTGGTTGTTCTTTACGTTGGTGAAAGGGGCAGCTACTAGGGGCCCGGTAACAGTATTGATCATACTTTTGGGCGGGCAGCTGTTGTTGGGAATCTTCAATGTAATCTATGCAGTGCCTCCTGTGCTGGCAATATTGCATCATGCATTGGCGGTTGGTTTGTTATTAGTTCTATTGTGGATATACAGCCGCTTAACGCTTTCTTCAGAGGTGGTTTGATATGAGTGTTAGGAGATCAGAAGCGATTACTCTGGGGCGGGTATCCTGGCAAGACTATCTGGCTCTTTGTAAACCTAAGGTTGTTCTGGTTATGTTGCTAACTGCCCTTGTTGGTATGTTCTTGGCTGTACCTGGACTGCCACCATTGCAGTCAGTGGTTTTCGGTCTATTGGGTATTGCCTTAGCATCCGGGTCTGCTGCAGCAGTGAACCATGTAATGGATCATAAAATAGATGAGAAGATGGCAAGAACTAAAGGGCGGCCATTACCCCAAGGGAAACTAACTCCGCAACAAGCACTGTGGTTTGCAGCGATGATAGGAATGACAGGCATTATGTTGTTAGTCTGGTTGGTAAACCCGCTTACCGCCTGGCTAACTGTAGCTGCATTGATGGGTTATGCCGTTGTTTATACGGTTTGGCTGAAAAGAGCGACTCCACAGAATATCGTTATTGGGGGGATTGCTGGAGCAGCGCCGCCGCTTTTAGGTTGGACGGCAGTGACTGGAAGCATAGAACCGAACAGTTTACTGCTGGTCTTGATTATCTTTGCCTGGACGCCTCCTCACTTCTGGTCTCTGTGTATTGCTCGTAAATCAGATTATGAGAAAGCGGGGGTGCCGATGCTGCCTGTGACTCATGGTATTGAATACACTAAAGTACAAATTTTGCTCTATAGTTTACTTATGGTGTCTGTGACACTGTTTCCGTTTATGACGGGCATGAGCGGCTTGGTCTATTTGATGGGTGTAAGCGTAATCAACATACGGTTTATGTATTGGGTATGGCGTCTATGGAATAACCAGGATGGCGTACCGATGAGATTATTTCGCTATAGCATCAATTACATCATGTTGCTGTTTTTAGTTTTACTGGTAGATCACTACCTCCAAGCTGTGCTTATCAGTGCGGCATAAAATTAAGTAGCCATAGAGTCTGTGAAATGATCGGGCTCGAATAATGTTCCTGAAGTCTGTGGAAATGGAGACAAAGCAGTAATGAAACCAAAACTAAGTAGTTAACGATGCCACACCAAAAGGAATGGTGCGGCACCTGAAACAAAAGGGGATGCATCATGTTTATTCAACATATGATGGGAATTCTGTACCACCCAAAAGAGGAATGGGGGGAGATCAGAAAAGAGCATTACAGTGCTGCGCATATTTTTATGCAGCAGATAAGTATATTGGCAGCAATACCGGCAGTATCCATGTACATCGGTACAACACAGGTGGGTTGGAGTATCGCTGGCAGTGAATTCGTCCGGCTGGATGCAATGAGTGCATTGCCAGCAGCAGTAGCCTTCTATTTCGCTATGTGGGTAGCTGTAGGCTTTATTACCTACACAATCCATTGGATGGAGAAAAACTACGGGGGCAATGTATCTTTCGATGATTGTCTGTCTTTGGCAACTTATACGGCAACGCCAATGTTCCTCGCAGGGCTTGCGGCCCTCTATCCACTGTTGTGGTTTAACGTAGGGGTTGGTTTAGTAGCCGTTTGTTATACCGTTTATCTACTCTATACCGGTGTACCTGTAATAATGAAGATACCGGAAGAGAGAGCCTTCCTGTTCTCTACTTCAATATTAACTGTTGGGTTATGCACTCTGGTCGGTATTATTGTTGCCTCAGTTATTCTGTGGGGAACCGTTATTCCTCTGAACTACATATCGCTATAATTTTTGTAGCATATAAAGAGGCGTCGTTAGACGCCTTTTTTGTGCCTGTTTTATGCTTGTTGTTTAAGTTTTAAGCGCGGTTGTTTGTTCTTTAGTCACTGTCTGTATGGTATTTAGTCAGTATTGCCTTTTTTTCGATTTTTTTAAGTTTTTTTACAGATTGGTGTTGACCTGATTTTATATGTCTGTAGAATTCGCCGTCCTTGCTTAGGGAGGCCGCAAATTAAGGCGGTTTTGAACGAGGTGAGGTGTCGAGTAAGTGGTTGAAAACGTTATGTTTTTAGATTGCTTACGCAGCAGGATTCAAAGTTCCGACGCTGAGTAAATTAATTTACAAAATTGCAAAATAAACGGTTGACTTTGAATGAGCGCAAAGTAGAATATGCGCCTCGCTTGAGATGAACGGCACGCAGTGCTGAGAGTCAAAAAAGCAACGCTCTTTAACAATTTGATCAGATAATTCGTGTGGGCGCTTGTTGAGAAGAAGCAAAGACTTTTTCTAGACAAGCAACCAAGTGAATTCATTTAAGCGATTTACAAATAGGTTTAACGTTCAT
>NZ_JAAEQH010000252.1 GCF_024231755.1 Neptuniibacter sp. | reverse complement strand
GAATCCCTATAAATTGTCTTCCCTTTTTTTACTTTTCGGGCATTTTTTCTCTTACACCCGGATGTATGAACAAAAATAAAGGTGATCTGGGCAGGTTTCCGTTCTTCGTTTTATATCTGATCTCAGCTTCGCCACGAAATAAGAGTTTAAAAATAGATGGGCAGCAAAACAGCACTGTATGAAAAGCATCAGGAAATGGGTGCAAAACTGGTCGATTTTGGTGGTTGGGATATGCCAATCAACTATGGCTCTCAGGTAGAAGAGCATAACCAGGTCCGCAATGCTGCCGGTATGTTTGACGTCTCCCATATGACGGTTGTAGACGTAACAGGTACCGACGCTAAAGAATACCTACGCTACCTGCTGGCGAATGATGTCGCTAAATTGCAGGAGAAAGGTAAAGCGCTTTACAGCGGTATGCTGAATGAAGACGGTCATGTTATCGATGATCTGATCGTTTATCTGATGACTGAGCCCGGTGTTGCCGGTGAGTGGTTCCGTGTCGTAGTTAACTGTGCGACTCGTGAAAAAGACCTGCTTTGGATGGCAGACCATACTGCCAGTTTTGATGATGTGGCTCTGACGGAGCAGCCTGATCTGGCCATGGTTGCGGTTCAGGGGCCAACAGCGATTGAGCTAGCAAAACAGGCAGTAACAGAATCTCGTGCTAATCTGATAGCTCAGCTGAAAGTTTTTCAGGGTTTGGAATCTGAGGGCTGGTTTATTGCCAGAACAGGTTATACCGGTGAAGATGGTCTTGAGATCTTGCTGCCTGAAGATGAAGTGGCTGATTTCTGGCAGGCTCTGGCGGATGCGGGTGTTAAGCCGTGTGGTCTGGGGGCTCGTGATACCCTGCGTCTTGAAGCGGGTATGAACCTGTACGGTTCCGATATGGATGAAACAGTATCCCCTCTGGCTGCCAATATGGGCTGGACGATCGCATGGGAACCGGAAGAGCGGGTATTTATCGGCCGTGAAGCGCTGCAACAGCAGAAAGAAGCGGGTGTAGCAGAGAAGCTGGTTGGTCTGGTAATGGAAGCCCGTGGTGTTCTGCGTGCCCATCAGAAAGTTATTGTTGAAGGTGTGGGTGAAGGGGTGATTACCAGTGGTAGCTTCTCACCGACACTGGGCGTCTCTATCGCAATGGCGCGTGTGCCTGCAGCGACCGGGGATAGTGCCGAGGTGGATCTGCGTGGTAAAGGTAAATTGGTACCTGTGCGTGTTATTCGTCCATCCTTTGTACGTAATGGCAAAAAAGTTTTTGATTAAGATTTAACAGGACCCTAAGGGTAGGAAATATACATGAGTAACATTCCATCTGAACTGAAATACGTTGCTAGTCATGAGTGGATTCGTGTTGAAGGTGACGGCACTGTGGTTATCGGAGTAACAGACCATGCGCAGGATCTTCTGGGTGATGTGGTGTTTGTTGAGCTGCCGGAAGCGGGTGCTGAACTGGCTGCAGGCGATGAAGCTGGTGTAGTAGAGTCTGTTAAGGCAGCCTCTGACGTATACGCGCCACTGAGTGGTGAAGTTGTAGCGATCAACGAAGAGCTGGAAGACTCTCCTGAATTGGTAAACTCTGACCCTTACGGTGATGGTTGGTTCTTCAAGCTGAAATTGTCTGATGCAGATGAGCTGAATGAACTGATGGACGGTGAAGCGTACGCTGACCTGTGCGAATCAGAAGCGTAATAGTGCTTTAAGGCTCAGTCTGTAAGTCTGTTGCCTACTGTAATTTTTTATTGTCCCGGCTATATGCCGGGACAGTTGTCTGTAAAACAAGGGCTTTTGAATAACGGTCAATATTCTTGATAGCTGCGTTAAATCCCATCTGTGCTCAGCGGCAGTTGCTGCCACAACGCCCACAGGGTGGCCCGTTAGGGTGAGCGAAGCGAGTATTTACTTCAGTAAACTGCGCTTTTTCGATGATATTTTCCTTGCTCTAAAGAATCTATCCTCGTTATTCATGTGCCCTGCATTGGAAAAACATGTCTCTACAAACGCTAAAACTAAATAGTGGAGCTGAGCGTCGCTTACGTGGCGGTCATCTCTGGATCTACAGTAACGAAGTTGATAACCGTGCCACGCCGTTAAAGAGCTTTGAGCCGGGCGAGCAAGTTATTGTGGAAACCGATAAAGGCAAACCTGTTGGGGTCGCTTATGTTAACCCTAACACCTTGATCTGCGGACGAATTGTTAGTCGTGATCTGAAATACCGGCTGGACCGTTCGTTGATTATCCATCGTCTGAAGGTCGCTTTATCGCTGCGCGAAAGCTGTTTTTTCGATAACTGTTACCGTCTGGTATTTGGTGACAGTGATGGCCTGCCAGGGTTGGTTATAGATCGCTTCTTCGATGTATTTGTCGTACAGATCTCCACCGCAGGTATGGAGCAGGTGCTGGAAGATATTATCGACGCGCTGAATAAAGTGTTTACTCCTGAAGCTATCCTGTTGCGAAATGACGGCAAAATGCGTGATATGGAAGGCTTGGAGACCTATACAGAGATTGTGCAGGGTGATATTCCAGAGCTATGTCCACTGATGGAAAACTCAGTGCCACTGGTCGCTCCTTTACAGCGAGGTCAGAAAACGGGTTGGTTCTATGATCACCGTAACAACCGTGCTCAGATGCAGCGTCATGTGGAAGGCAAACGCGTTCTTGACCTGTTCAGTTATGTTGGTGGCTGGGGTGCTCAGGCATTAGCGGCGGGGGCTAATCAGGCGATCTGTGTTGACGCTTCTCATTTCGCGTTGGAAGTGGCGGCAGAGAATGCGCGTATCAATAATGCAGCGGATCGTTTTGAAGGCTTCCATGGCGATGCCTTTGATATTTGTAAATCACTGATTGCCGATAAAGAGAAGTTCGATGTTGTTGTGTTGGACCCACCTGCTTTCATTCACAAGAAGAAAGATATTCGTAACGGTGAGCGTGCTTACTCACGTATGAACAACTTCGCCATGCGTTTGCTGAAAAAGGATGGCATCCTGGTATCCGCATCTTGCTCTATGCATCTGCAGCGTGATCGCCTGATCGATATTATCCGTAGTAACAGCCGTGAACTGGATCGCAATGCTCAGATCTTCGATCAGGGGCATCAGGGAGCTGATCATCCAGTACATCCGGCAATTCCAGAAACCGATTATCTGAAATCGTTCTTTGTCAGAGTTCTGCCTTCTTCGTAAGGCTGATTAGGGAGAGGGGCTATGCAGTATCGCAAGTTAGGTAACACCGATCTGAACGTGAGTCTGATCTGTCTGGGTACTATGACCTTTGGTAGTGATCAAACTCAGGATGAGGCTTTTGAGCAGATGGATTATGCCCTGGAGCAGGGTGTAAATTTCCTCGATGGTGCAGAGATGTATCCTATCCCTACGTCCCCAGAATATCAGGGCCGTAATGAGGAAATTATCGGTAACTGGCTTAAGGCTAGAGGCAACCGTGATCAGGTGGTTGTTGCCACTAAAGTGACTGGTCCGGGAGAGATGGTGAGCTATATCCGTGAGGATATGGCACTTGATCGTCGTAATATTCGTGAGGCGGTAACCAACAGTCTGCGCCGCTTACAGACAGACTATATCGATCTGTATCAGCTGCACTGGCCTGATCGGGCTACTAATTTCTTTGGGCAACTGAATTACACCCATCAACCGGAAAAAGATGGCACGCCAATTCTAGAAACACTGGAAGTGTTGCAAGAGCTGGTAGATGAGGGCTTGGTTCGACATATCGGTTTATCTAATGAAACGGCATGGGGCACGATGAAGTTTCTGCAGCTGGCAGAAAAGCATGGTCTTCCCCGTTGTGTCTCAGTGCAAAACCCTTATAGCTTGCTGAACCGTACGCCAGAAATCGCTTTGGCAGAGGTGCTGCAACGTGAAGAGGTGTCTCTGTTGCCATATTCTCCATTGGGTTTCGGTGTCTTAAGCGGCAAATATCTTGATGGTGCTCGCCCAGAAGGGGCGCGTATCACCCGTTACCCAACCTATGCGCGTTATCTTAATGAGCAAGGGCAATGTGCGACAGCGGAGTATGTGGCCTTAGCTCGCGAGCATGGGCTTGACCCTGCTCAGATGGCTTTGGCTTTCGTTAATAGCCGAGAGTTTGTTACCAGTAATATTATTGGTGCGTCATCAATGGAGCAGTTAAAAGCCAATATCGCTTCAGCGGAACTGGTTTTAAGTGAAGAACTGTTGGCGTCAATTGAAGATATTAACTGCCGTTACCCCAATCCTTGCCCGTAAAACTATCAGGTTGTGATTTTCCTGTTCTTTGCCACACTTACAAAGTGATGAAGAGCAGGAGGTTAGCGTTATGTTGCAAGTTCAAGACGCTATGTACCCGGTTAATAAGCCTTTGACAGAAAACATGCCTATGGTCGAAGCGGTAGGCCTGATAATTGATTCAGGTTATATCGGTTTACCGGTGGTCGATAAAGACATGCATGTGGTTGGTTTTTTATCAGAGCATGATTGTCTACCTCACCTGATTACCGACAGTTATCACTGCGATAGCCATATCCAAGTATCCGATATTATGCGTGATGATCCGTTGACGGTGAGTTTAGGAAAGAGTGTTGTCGATCTGGCTCAGCAGATGGGGCTTAACAAACCTAAGGTGTATGCCGTTGTTGATGATGGGAAGTTGGTCGGTATTATCACCCGAAGTATGGTGATGAGGGAGCTGAATAACTCCCTCAGGCATTGCAAAGTTGTAGCTTAAATCTTTCTATCGTAGATCCAGCACCGGCCAAAGATGCTCATTGGCGTGGTTTTCCAGAATCTCATCCGGGTTTACGGCAACGGGATTGGTTACCAGCTCCAATAGTGGCAGATCATTGTGCGAGTCGCTGTAGAAATAGCTATCATCCAGATTATGACCGGTTAGTTCCAACCAGCTGTTCAGGCGAGTAACTTTGCCGTCCTGGAAGCAGGGTGTTCCGGCAACTTTACCTGTGTAATCGCCATCAATCTCTTCCGGGTCAGTAGCGATGATCTCATCAACCCCTAGCTTTTCAGCGATAGGGCCGGTAACAAAACGGTTGGTTGCTGTGATAATCAGCAGGTAATCGCCACGCTCACGGTGGTTTTGCAGTAGCTCCTGAGCCTTATCCAACATCATCGGTTGGACTTTCTCCTGCATAAATTGTTGATGCAGGTTATCCAGAGTTTTCCGGTCCAGTTGTGCCAGTGGGCGCAGTGCAAAATCCAGGAACTCAAAAATATCCAGACCGCCTTTTTTGTACTGCTCATAGAAGTAGTCATTTGCGCGGCTATATTCTTCGCTGTCCACAATTCCTTTTTCGCAGAGAAACTCGCCCCAGGCGTGGTCGCTGTCACCGGCAAGCAGAGTATTATCCAGGTCAAAAATTGCTAAGCTCAAAGGGCTGCCCTCAAAGATGTTTTTGGAGCGGCAAGCATAGGTGCGAAGCGTGTTTAATGCAATTAAATCAGCGTGGCTATTTTAGAAAACAGAGCTTTCTATAATAAGCTATAAGTCAGTAATTATGCTGGTTATAGTATGATTTTAAGTGCATTTATACCCTGTCCAGGCTAATTCCTTACAAAGAGGATTTGCTGAGTACAAAAGAAGTGTGGAACAATAGCTGAAAAGAGTTTAGGAAAAAGTGAAGTGATTGATTCAGATGGGTTTAGGCCGAATGTAGGTATCATTCTGGCAAACTCGCTGGGTCAGGTGCTTTGGGCAAGACGAATAGGTCAGGATGCCTGGCAGTTTCCTCAGGGGGGGATTAATGAGAATGAAACCCCCGAAGAAGCGATGTACCGAGAGCTACGGGAAGAGATCGGGCTCTCTGCTAGTGATGTTGAGGTCGTTGCGGTTACGCGCGGCTGGTTGAGGTATCGTTTGCCCAAGCGAATGATCCGGCGCAATTCGCACCCCGTATGCGTCGGCCAGAAGCAAAAATGGTTTTTGCTACGGATGCTGAGTGAAGATAGTGCAGTCACTATCGATCATACAGAGTCACCCGAGTTTGATGGTTGGCGCTGGGTGAGTTACTGGTATCCTCTTGGTCAGGTAGTTTCGTTTAAACGGGAAGTGTACCGAAAAGCGATGCGTGAGCTTTCATCGAAGTTCGCGCGCATAGAATAATAAATCCTCATAGGGATAGAGTAGATGCTGGATGTATTGCGTAAGATCGTACAGGAAGTAAGTGTTGCTCCGAATCTGGAGACAGCTCTGAACCTGATCGTGCGTAGCGTACAGCGCTCTATGTCTACCCAGGTATGTTCAGTTTATCTTTTTGATCCCGGTGATCAGTGTTATGTGTTGATGGCCTCTGAGGGCTTGCACAAGGAAGCTGTAGGTACAGTCCGCCTTTCTGCTGCAGAGGGGCTGGTAGGTATGGTGGTAGAACGAGCCGAACCTATCAATTTGGAAAACGCAGCAGAGCACCCCGCATTTAAATATGTTGAAGCTACCGGTGAGGAACGTTTCAGCTCTTTCCTCGGTGTGCCGATTATTCACCACCGTGATGTTTTGGGTGTGCTTGTTGTGCAGCAGAAAGATACGCGTCGCTTTGATGAAAGCGAAGAAGCGTTTCTGGTTACGTTGTCTGCTCAGCTGGCTGGTGTTATTGCCCATGCGGAAGCAACAGGTTCTTTAGGCACAATTGCCGATCAGGATAAGAAAGATGTAATCGATCTGCGCTTTGAGGGTGTAGCCGGTTCTTCTGGTGTGGCTATTGGTGTGGCGACGGTTGTTGCACCGCCTGCTGATTTGGCATCGGTCCCTGATAAATCGGCTAAAGACATTGAGCAAGAGATAGCAGGCTTTGAAGAGGCGCTAAAACTTGTTCGGCGTGATATTAAGGTAGTCGGGCGCAGCCTGGCACAGCGTTTACGCTCAGAAGAACAGGCGCTGTTTGATGTTTACCTGCGTATGCTGGATGACAATGCTCTAGCGGGAGAGGTTATCTCGCGTATTCGTCAGGGCAACTGGGCGCAGGGTGCATTACGAGAAGTGGTCACAGAGCATGTGCGCCAATTCTCAATGATGGATGATCCGTATCTGCGTGAGCGCGCTACTGACATTAAAGACCTGGGACGCAGGGTGCTGGCTTATCTTCAGGAGGCCTCTCCCGCCGCACTGGAATTTACCGATGAAACCATTCTGGTTGCTGATGAGTTAACTCCCGCAATGCTGGGTGAAGTGCCTAGTGATAAGCTGGTTGGTCTGGTTTCTGTCCATGGATCAAGTAACTCTCACGCGGCGATTTTAGCGCGTTCGATGGGTATCCCAACTATCATGGGTGCCGTGGATCTGCCGCTGACCCGTATTGATGGACGCGAGTTGGTTCTTGATGGTTATTCTGGGCGAATTTACGTACAGCCAGGCGAAGATCTGTTGGCCGCTTACCGTGATATTCTGCGTGGTGAGCTAGAAGAGGCTGTTGAGCTGGAAGCCCTAAAAGATCTGCCAGCAGAAACTACCGATGGTTACACAATTCCGCTATGGGTTAATACTGGTCTGATTGCCGATGTAGCCCGCTCTCTTGATCGAGGAGCGGAAGGTATTGGTCTGTACCGTACTGAAATCCCATTCATGATTCGTGATTTCTTCCCGAGTGAGCATGAACAAGCGCAAACCTACCGTAAGCAGCTGGAAGCCTTTGCTCCTCGCCCGGTGACCATGCGTACTCTGGATATCGGTGGTGATAAGGCATTGCCTTACTTCCCGATAGAGGAGGAGAACCCGTTCCTGGGTTGGCGTGGTATCAGGGTGACGTTGGATCACCCCGAGATTTTTTTGGTGCAAGTCCGTGCCATGCTCAAAGCCGGTGAAGGTTACGATAATCTTCGCATCATGCTGCCGATGGTAACCAGCGTGCATGAGGTTGAGGAGGCTAACCGCCAGATCGATCGAGCTGTGCGTGAGCTGCAGGAGGAGGGGCTAAATGTTTCTCGCCCGCTGGTGGGGGTGATGGTTGAAGTGCCTGCTGCAGTCTATCAGGTGCGTCGTTTTGCGCGCCGTGTTGATTTTATCTCTGTAGGTTCCAACGACCTTACCCAGTACCTGCTAGCTGTTGACCGTAATAACCCACGCGTGGCTGATCTGTATGTAAGTTATCACCCCGCGGTGTTACGTGCATTGAAGTTTATTGCGATGGAAGCACATAAAGAGAATGCTACGGTTTCTATCTGTGGTGAGCTGGCCTCTGAGCCGGGTGGTTGCTTGCTGTTGATGGCGATGGGTTATGACATGCTTTCGATGAATGCCACTAATCTGCCTAAAGTGAAATCTACTATCCGTTCGATTAGTAAAGAAGATGCGGATGAGCTATTGGCAGAAGTGATGTCGATGGATGATGCAGACCGTATCCAAGTCTTGATCAATGAGCGTCTGACTGAATTGGGTATTACACTGCCAGCGCAGCCGGTTATTCCAAGTTAGCCTATAGGGGCTGTTTTCAGCTCAATACGCCCTTGTCCAGATTTGCCCTCTTTTGTGTAGTTCTGTTCCAGCAGCACAGTCTCACCATTGTGTCTTTGCAGTAAAACTGTAGTTGCACGTGTTCCGTAGTTCTCACTGTTAATAAAGCAGGATGAGAGCAGTTGCTCCCAATCGTTTGAAATACCCGTATCAGGAAGAAGCTCAGGCGCGGCCTGAGTTGGATCCTGCATTATTTCGGATAGTGATTCTGCTGTAAACGTCGAGCTGATAGCTTTGCTTAATGCGTCACGGACTTTGACCAGCTTAGGCCAGGGCGTATCCAGCAGCGCATTACTGAGGCCGTAAACCCCCGGTTGTAATTGAGTGGCTTCTGCTCCGCGATTTGAGTGATAAAACAGGCCGCTGCTATCGCCAACCAGTAAGTTGTAATCTCCAAATTGATCCTGAATGGCATCGAGTTCCTGCAGATATTCAGGGGCTGAAGTGTCGTTGCTTAGGAATAGCCGGGTGAGATCTCCGCGAGAGCGTGGATTCTGTTTTGTGGCTCTGCCATCGCGGTAGTTGGTAACAGTGGTGAACTTACCTGCAGTGTTGATGCCCAGCCATGTACCGCCTTGCTCCAAATCTCTGCCTGCCAGTATATCTGGTCTGTCTTCCCAGTAATGCATCGCTCTGCTGGGACGTTGATAAAACTCATCTCTATTAGCGACCAGAATCAGCGAGTACTCAGGATGAGATTTATAGGCAAATGTAATCAAGCACATAGGTAAAGCTCAGTTTAATTCGGTAATATACGGACTTATAACAGTAAAGCTGCTGGACTGGCCAGTTTGCAAGTGAAGAAAGGGTTTATAGTCAATGCTTCTGACTATTTTGACTTACCTGGTACTGGGTTCTCTGGCGGGAGTTGTTGCTGGTTTGTTTGGTATCGGCGGCGGACTTTTAATTGTACCGGTGCTGGTTTTTACCTTTGAGCTGCAGGGAATGTCACCGGAAGTATTGACCCATGCGGCGGTCGCTACCTCTCTTGCTACAATCGTCGCTACCTCAATCAGTTCCACCATGGCCCACAATAAACGCGGTGCTGTACGTTGGGATATTTTCAAACCAGTGGCTGTCGGTCTTTTGATTGGGGCTTTTCTTGGGGTGAAGACTGCAGGGCAAATGAGTGGTCCATGGCTGCAGATTGCGTTGGGCTGTTTCGTTATTCTAGTGTCGATCCAGATGGCGTTGAACCTGAAACCAGATGCTGGAGAGGCTGCGGTTAATAACCGTGACCTTTCAGTGGCTGGAGGATTTATCGGTTGGCTATCCAGTATTTTTGGTATTGGCGGGGGGACACTCTCTGTTCCTTATTTCACCTGGCGTCGAGTGCAGATGCAGCAGGCGGTAGCGACATCAGCTGCTTGTGGTTTACCTATCGCGATCATGGGGGCAACGACTAACATCTGGGAAGGCTGGCAACATCCAGCCATGCCGGAGTGGAGTGCAGGTTTCGTCTATCTTCCTGCGTTAGTGGGCATCGTACTGACCAGTTCTATCTTTGCCAAGGTCGGAGCGAAGCTAGCGCATAGCCTGCCAGGGCCTGTTCTTAAGCGTATTTTTGCAGTCTTTCTGCTCTGTGTAGGATTGCGTTTCCTACTCACAAACCTTGTTTAGTTTTTAACTCACAGGAAAGGAGATAACTGTGTGGGTTCATAATATTGATCCTGTTGCTATATCAGTCGGGCCGCTGCAGGTGCATTGGTATGGCTTAATGTATCTGATCGGTTTTGCCGCAGCTTGGTGGCTGGGAGTGGTCAGAGCGCGTAAACCGGGATCGGGCTGGAATGAAGAACAGATCTCGGATCTGATCTTCTGGGGTGCGATGGGTGTCGTGCTCGGTGGTCGTATGGGTTACGTACTGTTTTATAACTTTGATAAGTTTCTGGCTGATCCTCTTTGGTTGTTTGCTGTCTGGGAAGGAGGAATGTCTTTCCATGGTGGCTTATTAGGTGTGGTCGCTGTGCTGTACTGGTTTGGCCGGCAGCATAATAAAACTCTATTTGAAATGGCTGACTTTGTGGCACCGCTGATCCCTATAGGTTTAGGTGCGGGTCGAGTGGGTAATTTTATTGGTGGTGAGTTATGGGGACGAGTCACAGACGTTTCATGGGGTGTCGTGTTCCCGCGTGCCGGTGATCTGCCACGTCACCCATCTCAGCTATACGAGTTTGGACTGGAAGGTGTGGTTCTGTTTGTGGGGCTGTGGTGGTTCTCAGCAACGCCAAGCCCGCGTAGGGCTGTATCTGGCCTGGTCCTAGTGCGTTACGGCCGATTCCGGGGGCTGGTGG
>NZ_JAAEQH010000251.1 GCF_024231755.1 Neptuniibacter sp. | reverse complement strand
TGTCCACTGCAGGTCATCGTGTTAGAGTAGACTAGGTCGTCGTTGTCTTAGCTCTCTCATCAATATGGCAGATGTACGATTACCCAAACCTGACATGCTCGAAATAACTGATCGGTGCAGAAATGATGAAGAAGCTGTTTGATACGCCGGTTTGCCGGGAAAGCGTTTAAGTTTATGTTAAGATAAAGCACATTGTCACAGCAATCACAGTCGCATAAGAAATTGAAATGGCACTCTTAGTTGACTGGATAATGATAGGCAATCGCATTACAGATTTCCATCTGATTTCCATGTTCACTTGGCAGCAAATTCAATTGCTGAGCGTACCGAACAGCTTCTTCATCGTTTCTGCACCGATCAGTTATTTCGAGCATGTCAGGTTCGGGTAATCGTACATCTGCCATAATGATGAGAGAGCTAAGACAACGACGACCTAGTCTACTCTAACACGATGACCTGCAGTGGACATTGCATTGTTACAATGCTTTCCCGGCAGCTCATTAGATTTATGCCTTCCATATCGCTGTTTGCATCTCAACCTCGACGGCTGTTGCCTTTATCATTCCGTTCGATCTTAAATGATGCAGCATCGATCTGTTTACGTTCCCCGGTGCCTAGTCCCATTGACCGTGCTATACTTAGTAATCCTTGACTGATCCATGCTTAATCTAGTACTCCATGGCTGGGAGGTGCACCTACTACACTAATACCCATTCATCATTAGCTTTCAGTACGTTATGGTGAATAAAAGTGCCAAAAATAGCAATAAACCCAACATATGATACCCTTTTGAGATCAGCGGGATGAGGGCTGTTCAAATCTGTAAACAAAATTGAAATT
>NZ_JAAEQH010000250.1 GCF_024231755.1 Neptuniibacter sp. | reverse complement strand
TGGGCGAAGCCCTAGCTGACAAGAAGATTTTAGAGAACGCTGTTGCGGATCTAGAAGCTATCGCTGGTCAGAAACCTTTAATCACTAAAGCACGCAAATCTGTTGCTGGCTTCAAAGTGCGTGAAGGCTACCCAATAGGCTGTAAAGTAACCTTACGCGGCGAGCGTATGTGGGACTTTTTTGAGCGTTTGGTATCAATCGCTATCCCACGTATCCGTGACTTCCGTGGTGTGAGTGCTAAGTCTTTTGATGGACGTGGTAACTACAGCATGGGCGTACGTGAACAAATCATCTTCCCAGAAATTGATTATGATAAAGTAGACCGTGTACGCGGTATGGATATCACAATCACAACTTCTGCGAAATCTGATGAGGAAGGCCGTGCGTTGTTAGAAGCGTTTAACTTCCCATTCAAGAAATAAGGGTAGGGTTATGGCAAAGAATTCTATGAAAGCGCGCGAAGCAAAGCGCACTAAACTAGTTGCTCAGTACGCTGAAAAGCGTGCAGCACTAAAAGCTATCATCAGCGATGTTAACGCATCTGAAGATGATCGTTGGGACGCGGTACTTAAGCTTCAAGCTTTACCACGTGATTCTAGCCCTGCACGTCAACGTAATCGTTGTAACATTACGGGCCGCCCACATGGTTTCCTTCGCAAATTCGGCATGAGCCGTATTAAAGTTCGCGAAGCAGCTATGCGCGGTGAAATTCCTGGCCTTAAAAAGGCTAGCTGGTAATAG
>NZ_JAAEQH010000249.1 GCF_024231755.1 Neptuniibacter sp. | reverse complement strand
TTTCCTTGACCAATAAAAAACTTGGGATTGGGATGTGCAAGCGACCCGGTTAGAAATTCAACCGGGTCAGCACCTGCAGATATGGCTAGCTCTTCGAGCTCTTTTGGACTTTCCTGATCGGCCTCAGCGGCCAGATTCATATGTACTAAAATGGCACGTTCGCCACTTTTGGGGCGTTCAAAGAACAATTATTATCAGTCCTCAGCTTTCTCATCTGCAGCAGGCAGCTTAACCGGACGTGCTGGCACAACCGTTGAGATAGCATGCTTATATACCATCTGGCTAACGGTGTTCTTCAGCAGAATAACGAACTGATCGAAAGATTCGATCTGGCCCTGCAGTTTAATACCGTTTACCAGGAAAATTGACACCGGAATACGTTCCTTACGTAACGCATTCAGATAAGGGTCTTGTAGTGATTGCCCTTTTGACATTGCAAACTCCTTCCCGAAAAGAATAATTATTATTTATGTCGTTATAATTATGGACCGCAGTGCACAAAAACCGCCGTTATTCCCGAATTCCAGCGCTATCCACCCATTTTTGCAGTCCAGCATGACATTATATAATGCTACCGCCTACTAATTTCAAGGTATTCGCGAGTAGTTTTGGGTCATGAGTGTCCATCCAGGTTAAATTTTCCCAACTTCTCAGCCAGGTAACCTGCCTTTTTGCCAACTGACGAGTAGCAACAATACCCTTGAAACGCATCGTTTCGTAATCCCAGGTTCCAGCAAAGTATTCCCACACCTGTCGATAACCTACACAACGTACAGACGGCATCTGTAGATCTAAATCACCTCTTTCCCACAAAGTACGTACTTCATCGACAAAACCCTGCTCCAGCATAATATCGAAACGCTGCTCGATTCGCTGATGAAGCTCCGCACGCTCCTGCGGCATCACCGCCAAAGAGATAATCGGAAAATCTGGTTTCTGTTTTTCCTGTTCAGCCCACAGATCCGTCATACTGCGACCAGTGATCTCATAAACCTCGAGCGCACGTTGCAACCGCTGAGAATCATTTGGATTCAGGCGCTGCGCTGATTCCGGATCAACTTCGGACAGACGACGGTGAATATGATCCCAACCATGCTCTTGCGCCTGCTGCAGAATCCGTTCACGGACAACCGGATCAGCTTCAGGCAGAGTCGCCAGTCCGTTTTTCAGAGCATGAAAGTAAAGCATCGTACCGCCGGTCAGGACAGGCACCTTACCAGCAGCTCTTATTTCATCAATTTGCTGCAAAGCATCGCGACGAAATTCAGCCGCGGAATAGGCTTCGGCCGGATCACAGATATCAATTAGCCGATGTGGATAGCGTTCCAGCGTTTCGGCATCCGGCTTTGCCGTACCTATATCCATACCTTTGTAGATCATCGCAGAATCAACACTGACAATTTCACAAGGCAGATTATCGTACAGATCCATCGCCAGAGCGGTTTTACCTGAAGCAGTGGGCCCCATCAGAAAAACAACAGGAAGATTATTATTCAAAGCCAAACCCTTACTGACCACGCATAAACAGTTTATCCAGATCAGTCATTGTCATCTGGCTCCATGTAGGACGACCGTGATTACACTGACCACTACGCTCAGTCTGCTCCATATCCCGCAGCAGGGCATTCATTTCCGGAATGGTTAGCTGCCGGTTAGCCCTGACCGCGCCATGACAAGCCATCGTCGCCAGTAACTCATTTATGTGTTGTTGAACGCGCTTACTTTCACCGTAAACCAGCATATCGGCCAGAACATCACGAATCAGCTGCTCAACATTGCCTTTGGCCAGCGAGACAGGAACCTGACGAACAACCAGTGCTTCCTCCCCCATTCGCGCCAATTCAAAACCTAAACGCTTAAATGTTTCGGCCTGCTCTTCTGCGCAATCGGCTTCACGTTCACTGACAGCCAGACTCATAGGCACCAGCAACGGCTGAGAACGCACCACATCCTGTTCATAGGATTGTTTCATGCGTTCGTAAACAATTCGCTCATGGGCCGCATGCATATCAACCACCACCAGACCATGGGCGTTTTCAGCCAGAATATAAACCCCATGCAACTGAGCGACGGCATAACCCATTGGCGAGCACTCTTCCCCTTCATCCTGCGCCAAAGATTGCACAGGCAAGGAAGGAGCTTGATCATCGGTCGGATGCAGAGCGGCATAACCACTGATCTGTTCGCGAACCTGTCCAGCCGAAGGATTTGAAGATGTATAAGATTGCTGGGAGTAACCGCCCGAATACGATGAACCTGAAGCTGGAGCGGAAGGTCGCAAAGCCATACGACCTTGCTCAAAATTCTGCTGCTGCGGCTGAACAGATGACTGTAATGACTGCTCTAGCGCTGGAGAGGCTTCGTCAACCATCTGGTCTTCCGGACGCATATCAGCGATCAGGCGATGCAGGGTTCTGAACAGAAAATCATGCACCAAACGGCTTTCGCGGAAACGAACCTCATGCTTAGTAGGATGCACATTAACATCAACCAACGCGGGATCAAGCTCTAGATAAAGCACATACGCTGGATGGCGACCATGATAAAGCACATCCGCGTATGCCTGCCTTACCGCATGGGTGACAACCTTATCGCGAATCATTCGACCATTAACAAAAAAGTACTGTAGATCGGCCTGACTACGGGAAAAAGTAGGCAGCCCCACCCAACCCCACAATCTCAAACCAGAAGCTTCAGCAATGACATCAGCTTTCAGCGCATTATCGATAAATGCGGAACCGCAGATACTGGCAACGCGACGCTCCTGCTCCAGCTCACTATCAGCCTGACGTAACTGATGAATAACCTTACCGTTGTGGCGCAGCTGAAATGCCACATCAAAGCGGCTCAAAGCAAGTCGTTTTACCACCTCATCAAGGTGGCGAAATTCAGTTTTTTCTGTTTTAAGAAATTTACGTCGAGCAGGTGTATTAAAGAAAAGGTCTTTAACCTCAACCGTTGTACCCTGTGGATGCGCTGCTGGTTCAACCTGAGCCTCCATATCGCGACCCTCTGTCTGCACCTGCCAAGCATTATCCTGATCAGCACGACGCGAGGTCAGCGTAAGGCGTGATACAGAGCTGATACTCGCTAAGGCCTCACCACGAAAGCCCAAACTTCCTACTGCCTCAAGATCTTCCAACGCCTGAATTTTGGATGTTGCATGACGACTCAGCGCCAGAGGCAGATCATCTTTTTCAATCCCGGAACCGTTATCACGTATTCGTAGCAGCTTTACACCGCCCTGTTCCACATCAACATCAACCTTAGTTGCCCCGGCGTCTACACTGTTTTCAAGTAGCTCTTTAACTACCGACGCAGGTCGCTCAACAACTTCACCCGCCGCAATCTGGTTAGCAAGACGCGGGGACAAAAGATGGATTCGAGACATGAAAGTTCCTAAAAATTTGAGATAAATAGCAGCTATCAGCTAGCCGGTATACGCAGCACCTGACCAATTTTGATCCGGTCATTCTTGAGATTGTTTGCTTTACGGATAGCGGACAATGATACACCGTTTCGGGATGCGATTACCGATAGGGTATCGCCCCGTACAACTTTATGCACCCTGATATCTGCTTTCTGCTGCGCTATCAAAGTAAGAGCTGGCGGTTTACGGGAGAAATGCTGAGTTATCCCTTTAAAAATCGCCTCAGCCATTTTCTTCTGGTAACCACGGGTTTTCAGCTTAGACGCCTCATCAGGGTTGGAGATAAATCCAGTTTCCACGAGGATTGAAGGAATATCCGGCGACTTCAATACCACAAAGCCCGCCTGCTCAACATGGGACTTATGCATCTTGGCAAAACGCTTGATATTACCGTGAATCTGCTTAGCCACCGAGCGACTATCTTCACGGCTGGCAGTCATGGACATATCCAGTAAAACACTGGCAAGAACATTGTCCTTATCATCCAAACTTACACTACCTACACCACCAATAAGATCAGCACTGTTCTCTTTACGGGCTAACCACCGACCCATTTCACTACTAGCTCCACGCGAAGACAGCACCCAAACCGACGCGCCTTTTGCCCGCGAATCTTTAAAGGCATCCGCATGGATAGAGACAAATAGGTCAGCATTATGTTTACGTGCAGCCTTGGTACGGCTCCGCAAGCTGACATAATAATCCCCTGTACGCGTCAACTTACCCTTGTAACCCGGAGTTTTATCCAGACGGTACTTCAACTCTTTGGCGATCGCCATGACCACATCTTTTTCACGTACACGGCCTGGACCAATAGCCCCTGGATCCTCGCCACCGTGCCCCGCATCAATCGCTATAACGATATCCCTTCCTGCAACCAGTTTCGGCTTGGCAGTTTTGGTAGGCTTAGCCAGCGTTTCTTTCTCATACAGATCGAGAACTAAACGATGACCGTATTTCTGGTTTGGCTTCAGTTCAAAGCTTTTCGGCCTCACGGGGCGCTTCAGATCCAGAACCAGACGCAGAGTATTACCATTTTTGCCGGAGCGGATGCGCTGAACAGGGCTTTTATCCAATCCCAACTTGCTCAGATCGGTGCTTAATTTCGCCTTGTCCACATCAAGCACAATGCGATCTGGTTTACTCAGAGTAAAAACCTTATGTGATGCAGGCCCCGACATATCAAATACCAAGCGCGCATGATCAGGAGCCAGCCAAATACGGACATTATTAACATCGGCAGCCTGCAGCAGGGAACTGCATAGCATTAATGTAAATGCTGAAAGCCAAACCACAAGGTTCTGTAATTTTCTGATAGGCAATAATCCAAAGAGCATATAGCCAGCTTACCTTTTACCTAATCTTTTAAACTCAATAGTTTATCGGCCAGTTCCCGGCCATATTCAGTTTTGGGTGACCAGCTCAGTGTTCGACCACGCCCCTCAAGATTGATCTGAAAAATGAGATCAGGCTCTGGCAGAATTCCACGCCCTTTGTCTGGCCACTCCACCAGGCACAAAGCCTGCTCATCAAAGTAATCACGGATACCTAAATACTCCAACTCTTCAGGGTCAGACAGACGATATAGATCGAAGTGATAAACCAGCTTCCCCTCTATCTCATAGGGCTCCACAAGCGTATAAGTGGGACTCTTAACCGCACCTTGATGACCAAAACCATGTAACACACCCCGGCTCAGGGTTGTTTTACCCATTCCCAGATCACCAAGTAGAAAAACAACACCACGCCCTTGAGTTGCAGTAGCAACTTTATGCCCAAACTCAACCATTGCAGTTTCATCCGGCAAACTGACGTTATAACCATCACTCATATTTACAATTAATAACCTTTGGCAATACCCGACAGAGGTCGGAAGCAAATAAACCTATCTCACCCTGCTCCTGCGTCACTTTATCTGCAGACAGCGCATGTACATAAACAGCTAAACGCGTCGCATGCTCCGGAACCAACCCCTGAGCCAGAAAAGCACCACAGATGCCAGATAATACATCGCCCATACCCCCAACAGCCATACCGGGATTACCTTTATCACACAAATGAACCACCCCACCCGCACAAGACAGAGAACCTGCGCCCTTCAAAACGACCGCTCCGCCACACAGATTCTGTAACATTCGCACAGATGCAAAGCGATCCAGTTGAACATCTGTAATGGAGCGACCTAATAATCGAGCTGCCTCTCCAGGGTGAGGGGTACAGATCCAATTATCTCGTTTATAGCTATTTAGATACCCCTTGCTAGCCATCAAGTTCAGTGCATCAGCATCCAACACCAGAGGTTTATCTGACTTTAAAGCTTCCAGCAGCATCTGCCCTGACCAGGCGCTTTGTCCCAACCCTGGGCCGATAACAACCACATCCGTTTTATCCAGAAGAGGAGCCAGCTTGCCAACGTTCTCTACGGCATGAACCATTACTTCAGGGCATCGGCTTAACGAAGCAGTTACGTGTTCCTCACGGGTTGCCAGTGACACCAAACCCGCGCCACATCGCAGTGCAGACTCGGCAGCCAAAAGCGCTGCGCCACCCATTCCTTTGTTACCTCCGATAACCAGAACGTGACCAAAGATGCCTTTATGCGAAGATTGTGCTCGTGGAGAAAGAAACCGTGCCAGATCCTCTTGAGTAGTTCTGAAAACATCAACCGGGATCTGATCATAAACCTCATCAGGCACTTTCAGATCATCAAACAGGAGTTCACCGCAGTAATCTACCGCCTCAGAAGTAAACAGACCTCGCTTCAAACCAATAAAACTCAGCGTCATGTCTGCCTTGACAGCATTACCCAGAACACGTCCGGTATCCGCGCATAAGCCAGAAGGCGTATCAACAGCAACAACAGGTTTCCCGGATAGGTTTATCTGCTCTATAGCTTCTGCAAAGGCCCCACGAACATTTCCGGAAAGCCCCGTTCCAAGAAGTGCATCCACTAACAGTTCACCCGTAAATGGAATATCTGGTCGATAAAGCTCGTAGTTAGAATCAACTTCTTGTAGCTGCTGCCAGGCGTCTTTCGCTTCCCCCTGTAGACGTCCAACAAAATCCTTATCACCTACACAGACCAGTTGTACTTTTAATTCTTTCTGCCGCGCCAATTGAGCAATAACAAATCCGTCCCCTCCGTTATTGCCACCACCGCATAAAACCGTAAGGCTATTTAGCTGAGGATATCGGTCTAAAATTTCAGCAAAAACCGCATGTCCTGCCCGCTGCATTAAACGGATACCCGGAATAGAAAACTGCTCAATAGCGGTTCGATCTAACACCCGAGTCTGTTCTGCTGTGTATAATGGGGCGGGTAAGGCAGCTCTGTTGACTGACATCTGCGTTATTCTCCTTTAACGAGGAGGCGTAAAACGATTACGCAATCTCTTATTTACTTTAATTATGAGTAATCAGTCCTAGAAAGGGCAAGCCTGAACCGATGTCAGAATTCTCACCAGAAACGCTGCAGCAACTTACTGAAAACATTAAACAATGGGCCGAAGAGCTAGGTTTTCAGCAATGCGGTATCACCGACTGTGATCTGAGCTCGGAAGAACCCAACTACAAGAAGTGGCTTGAGCAGAATTTCCATGGTGAAATGGGCTATCTGAATAACCATCTGGATAAACGCTTCTCGGCTGACAATCTGGTACCGGGCGCACAACGTATTATCTGTGTCCGCATGGATTACCTCCCCCCAGACACTCAGGTGATAAAAAACCTGGAAAACCCAGATAAAGCTTATATCTCGCGTTACACCCTCGGCCGTGATTATCACAAACTGATCCGCAAGCGCCTGACACAACTGGGCAAACGTATTGATGAAGCGACTGGCGACAGAGTGTTTCGGGCCTTTGTCGATAGCGCTCCTATTCTGGAACGACCTTTGGCTGAAAAGGCAGGTATCGGCTGGAGAGGAAAGCACACGCTGATTCTTAATCGCGAAGCGGGCTCCATGTTTTTCCTGGGCGAGTTATTCATTGATCTCCCTCTCCCCATAGATCCACCGGAAGCCGAGAACCATTGTGGTAGCTGCACAGCTTGTTTGGATATCTGCCCAACTAACGCATTTCCCAAACCTCATGTACTTGATGCAAAACGCTGCATCTCCTATCTGACCATTGAGTTAGATGGCTCAATCCCTGAAGAGTTTCGCCCACTGATGGGCAATCGTATATTTGGCTGTGATGATTGCCAATTGATCTGCCCTTGGAACCGTTTCTCCCAATTCACTGCAGAGGATGACTTTCATCCGCGCCAGAATCTGGATAAAGCGACTTTATTGGAACTATTTCAGTGGAGCGAACAGGAATTCCTGAAAAAAACAGAAGGCTCAGCTATCAGACGTACCGGTCATATCGGGTGGTTGCGTAATATAGCTATCGCATTAGGCAACGGTTCCGGCGGGGATGATGTGGAAAAAGCTCTAATCGAAAAATCTGAACATGACTCTGAAGTAGTCCGAGAGCATGCCATTTGGGCATTAAATGCACTGCACAGCAAAGTACCTTCATCCCCTCTCCCCATCAAAGAGCACCCACGATACAAAAAGCTTCGCTTCTGAAATCCGCTGCTACACTAAGAGAAAAGAAGCTAAATTAGAAAGTTCATCATGTCCATTTCTCACGGAACCGTTACAGCCTCGTTGGATAAACAGATCATTCGTGTAACCCTTAAAGGCATGTTTAACGAATTAGGGGCAAAGGAATACACTAATACCGTCAAAAAATACGTGCTTCAACTCGAATCAAAGCCCTTTGCAATCCTTATCAACAATCTGGAGATGAAAGGCGGTACCCCCGAGGCTTATCAAGAGCTAGAAAGCTACAATCGCTGGTTAAATACGCAGAACCTAATCGCGAAAGCGATGGTCATAGAATCCAATCTGCACCAACAGATGATTGATCACTATTCTCCTTCGCGCAAATCTCAAAACACCCGCTCATTCTTGACCGAAGAGGAAGCCTTAAACTGGCTACAACAAGAACTCTGCAAGTAAAAAATTCCTTCTTAAGAAAGCATTTCTAATTCAGTCGCGTCTTAAAATCTCATTCATGATCACTTTATGAAACAAAATTCACTATAACCCACTGTTTTTTCGCGCATGTTCAAATCTTATGCGGTATAATTTGTCGCCCTGTCGTTTTTCGCCATTTCGGCAGGCTCTACACTGCCTCAGGCAGCTATTAATCAACGCACTTTCAGTTAAAGGTATTAAGCTCCATGTTTTCTGAGTTAATGGCACCACCAGCGGATCCAATCCTTGGCTTGTCTATTAAATTCAAAGCCGATGAAAATCCAAATAAAATCGACCTTGGCCCTGGCATTTACAAGGACGAAGCTGGCAATACACCCGTATTAGCTTGCGTTAAAACGGCTGAAAAACTGCGCGTAGAGAACGAAACGACCAAAATTTACCTGGGTTCAGCGGGTTCATCTCTTTTTAATGAGAAAATTGCTGACCTACTGCTGGGTGAACACGACGTTGTTAAACAGAATCGTATCCGTACAGTTTCCACCCCTGGCGGCACAGGCGCTTTGCGTCTAGCGGGTGAGTTTCTGAAAACCTGCAAACCTGGCGCAACTATCTGGGTAAGCAACCCAACTTGGGCAAACCACCAAGGTGTTTTCGCTGCAGCGGGACTGACAGTTAAAACTTACCCATACTACGACTATGAGAACAGATGCCTGGACTTTGCAGCAATGACTGAAGCATTGAAGCAAGTGCCGGCAGGTGATGCAGTTCTACTCCACGCATGCTGCCATAACCCAAGCGGCATGGACCTGAACAACGAACAGTGGCAAGAAGTTGCTGAACTAGCGAAAGAGATCGGCTTTATGCCGGTAATCGATATCGCTTATCAGGGCTTCGGCAATGGTCTCGATGAAGATGCTTACGGCCTGCGCCTGATGGCTGACACAGTTGATGAACTGGTTATCTGCAGTTCATGCTCAAAGAACTTCGGCCTGTACCGTGAGCGTATTGGCGGCTGCTCAATTGTTGGCAAAGATGCTGCTTCAGCAGACATCATCGGCGCTGTACTGAATCGCACTGTACGTGTTCTGTACTCAATGCCTCCAGCACACGGCGCTGCGATTGTTGAAACAATCCTGAGTTCTGATGAATTGACTGCTCAGTGGCACTCTGAACTTAAAGAGATGCGCGACCGTATCAACGGCACACGTCAGCTGTTGGTTGATAAACTGACAGAGAAAGGCGTAACTCAGGATTTCAGCTTTATCACTCGCCAGAACGGCATGTTCTCATTCCTGGGTATCGATAAAGATCAGGTAGCTCGTCTGCAGGATGAGTTCAGCATTTACGTTGTAGATTCCAGCCGAATCAATATTGCTGGTATCTCGAAGTCCAACGTTGATTACCTGACTGAGTCACTGGCTAAGATTCTTTAAGAACTTAGTTAAGACAACAGACACAAAAAAGCCGGTTGCCAAACAACCGGCTTTTTTGATGAAAGCGGCAAGCCTCAAGCAAGAACAACTGAATTAAACAATCTTTTCAGCTGCTACGATCACACCATCAGTATCACCGTACAGATAATCACCCTGCTTAAACTCAACTCCACCAAAAGATAGGTCAATTCCTCGTTCACCCGAAGTGACTGGAATAGACTTACGTGAGCAGGTCCCCAGTGCAAATAACGCCACAGGAATATCTTTAATCTGGAAAGTATCGCGGATATAACCATTGATCACGATGCCGGAGAAGTTATTCTGATCAGCAAATTTCATCAGGTTCTCGCCTACAACCGCGTAGTATTCCTGATCAACATCAACCACTACCACTTTGCCAGTGCCGTCTTCATCGCGCAGCAGGCCGATCAGGTCAGTGTTGTTTTTATCCAATTTGATGGTAACCACTTCACCCTGACAGTGCGTTGCACCACCAAAATTACTGTAACCAGGTCCTAATACTGCAACCTTCTCGCTGTGCTCATCACAGATATCAGCAGTGAAAAAAGTCATATTTACTCTCCGAAGGGTCGATTGCAGCGCATTCTATCATTTGAGTAACGGATTTTAATAGAAATTCTTGGTAATATATGCGCCCCAATTTATAGCGGACCAAATTCAATGAAAGTAGTAACAGGCGTAGTTGGCAACGATATTCACGTTGTTGCTAACCGACTCATGGAACTCTCCCTCAATGCCAGGGGGTACGAGGTGTTTAATCTGGGTGTAAACACACACCTTGAGGAGTTTTTTGATGCGGTTGTTGAAACCGGCGCAAACATACTGCTGATTTCATCGTTGAACGGTGAAGCGGAAGGTTGGAGCCGTGAAGTAAAAGCGCTAAAAGCCAAATACAAAGGCCTGGATGACCTGATCCTCATGATCGGTGGCAACCTGGCTGTAGGCCGTGGTGATCCAGAAGAGATCGAGCGCAAATACAAGAATTACGGCTTTGATCTGGTCTGCCATCAGATCGATCTGAATACCGGTCTGGATTGGCTGGAAGAGTTTATAGAAAAGAGAAAGGCAAAATGAGTCTGCTGCAAGAAGAAAGAGAGATCATCCTCAGCAATGAGTATGTAGACAACTTTGATTTTGATGAGGTTGAGGAGTTCGTTCGCAACGCCAGTAAAGACCTGTTCATCTCTCATCATTTTGCCAAAGCTGACAAGATGCTGGTGCAACCACGCGGTGGTTTCCCAACATACAAACAGCAGTATGATCTGTACGAATTTTTCGTTAAGTCCAATGTAGATGTTCTGCCGCTGACCATCGATTCCAACACGCGACTGAATGACTACGGCACAGCGAAGAAAATGCTGCGCCTGAGTGAAGAAAACGAAATCGATATGCTGAACGGTTATCCGTTGGTTAACCACGGTTACCGTACCACGCGTAAGATGATCACCAACTTCAATAAGCCGGTAAGTCTGCGTCACGGCACACCTGATGCGCGCCTGCTGATCGAAACTGCGATCGCATCCGGCATTTTTGAAATCGAAGGCGGCCCGATCACTTACCTACTGCCTTACTCTAAAAACTTCCCGCTGGATAAAGCCTTCCTGTACTGGAAATACGTTGAGCGTGTATGCGCGAACTACTCTGAGTTGAACGAGCCGATCAACCGTGAATCCTTTGGACCACTGACCGCAACTCTGGTACCACCAGCGATCACAATTGTGATCCAGCTGCTGGAGATGCTACTGGCACTTGAAGAAGGTGTTAAATCCTTCTCAGTATCCTTCTCTCAGCAAGGCTCTATGAACCAAGACATTGTAACCGGTGCAGTGATTAAGAAACTGGCCCGTTACTACGCTGAAGAGATTGGCTGTGGCGATGCCGCAATCCACTTGGTTTATCACCAGTGGATGGGCGCATTCCCAACCAATAAAGATTTCGCCGAGCAGTTGATCAATATGTCGACTGTTATCGCTTCTATGGTCGGTGCGGATAAGATCATCACCAAAACCCGCGAAGAAGCAACCGGTATCCCAACACCACAGGCTAATGCAAAAACAGTTGCTGATACTCAGTACACCCTGCGCATTCTTAACGGCTTGCCTAATATCGTTGATGAGGAAGAGGAAGAGATCCTGACTCTGGAAGTTAAAGCGATTATGGAAGCGGTATTCAATGACTCTGCTGATACCCTGTGGCGTAAAGTATTTAACTCAATTAAAAATGGTGTCATCGATGTGCCTTTCTCTCCGCACATCATCAACCACAACAATATGATCACCATTCGTGATGCGAACAAGAACATTCGCATTATCGACCGTGGCAATGTCCCTATTCCAGATCGCTGTTTCGAATATGAAAGATCTCAGTGCGACCTGAGCAAAGATACCAAGGGCATCGTTAACGACATTATTCATGATATAGGCATTATGCAATGAGCCAGGAAAACGAAAAATTGCTAATTGATGTGGGCAGCACCTACTTCAAACTCTGCACGCCTGACAACATTGAACAGCACTTCCGGGATTTCAATAAAGATATTCTGGACGACCTGCTACAGAAAAGCGGCAGCACCATCGAGCGTTACAACAAAGATGATGTCCATATCTGCTCATCCGCTAACGGCGGTCTGAGCACTCTGATTATCGGCCTGACTAATACCTTCTCTCTGAAGTACGCAACTAATATCGCATTCAACTCAGGCATCAATATCATCGATACCATCCTCTATCAGAATATCGAAGAGTACTCTGTACCTGGCGATCTGATTGATGTGGTTATTGTTGTGGGCGGCATCAACTCCAACGCTGGTATCTTTGGTGACAACCTATACAACTACCTATCGCAGCTTAACTACTCAAATATTGTATTTGTTGGTTCGGAGCAGGATGCAGCTGAAGTTCAGGGCAAAATCGACAACTTGGTTGTTCTGCCAAACATTATCGACGACCGCCTGCATATTGTTGAAGAACACCTGAAGGAATACCTTACCAACCTGTATCAGCAGGACATCATGGGTAAGGAAGATATCAAGCACCTGTATGAGATCACCAGCAACCAGATCTTCTCTACACCTTACATAGTGAATAAGGCACTGCCGCATATCGATGCCAGTTTCTCAGTGGTAAACCCGTTCATTCTGCTAGATATCGGTGGTGCTACCACTGACATTCACTACTCCAAAGATCTGGTGGATGACAACATCGTTACTGAGAATGAATTTGACCGCTTAGTGTTCAAAAAACTGGGTGTGTATAAATCCAAACAGTCTCTGATCTTTGCTGCACAGAACAATGAATTCACTTACGAGCTGCTGACGCACCTTAAAGTGACAGAGAATATCTTTGAGGAGCAGAGCGACAAAGCTACTAAGATATTGATGCAATTGGCAATTTTTCTGGTACTTTGCAAGATCTCCCACTATCGTAAAGCGTATATCAACCTGAAACTTCTGACGGTCAACTCAATTGTCATTACTGGTGGTATCACCAAAGTACTTACGACAGAAGAGATTGAAGATATCGTAGAGTTTTTCTACCGTAAGATACTGACGTCAGATCATAAGCCGGTGACCATTCTGGATAGTAACTACCATATCTGGACACTGGGTGCGAAGGGAGCGTAACTATGTCGATCAACTGTATTCGAACTCTACTGGAAAATGCCGTTGAGACCCACGCAGATAAAGTAGCAGTGGTCCACGATGGCAAAAGTGTTACCTATGAAGAGCTGTTCAAACGCGTTAATCAGGTTGCTCTATACCTGAGCGAACTGGACTTGCCTAAAGACTCCCGTATCGGCATCTACTCTAAGAAAGGTATTGAACAGGTTATTGCCATTCTGGCGATCATGTCGACTGATTATGTACTGGTGCCACTGACCCGCTTACTTAAACCTGAGCAGGTTGAATACATTATCAAAGATTGTGATATCCAGTGCATCATCACAGATAGCCTGAAGCTGGAAAGTATCGAAGAGATCAACTTTGAAGGTCACGTTATCTCCTACGAAACGACCAACAAAGATGTGGCATCCTTCGAAGAGATCTACAAGTACTACAACAAACCTTACGAGTGTGACATTAGCGGCCACAGTAACGCTGTTATTACCTACTCTTTCGGCCTGACCGGTACGCCCAAAGGGATTGTAATCTCACACCGTAACCTGATCGATTCAGCGCGAGTAGTATCCCAGTATCTGAGCCTTCAGGAAGATGATGTAATCTCCGGCCTGCTGATCTTTAATCTGGATTACGGTCTGAACCAGATCTTCTGCACCCTGTTCAAGAAAGCAACCTTGGCGTTGCACCGTTTCATCTTGCCTGAAGACTTCTTCAACCACCTGATGAACGATAAAGTCAGCGTATTGGCGCTGATGCCGGTTAACATCTCCGAGATGTTTGACGACGAAACCACGCGTATTCCAAGCCCTGAGTTGTTCGACCATCTACGCATCATCACCTCCTCTGGAGGGAACGTGACCGCGAAGATGATCAGTGATTGTAAGGAAACCTTCCGTAACGCTGAGTTCTACTCTATGCACGGCCTGACTGAAGCGTTCCGCTCAACTTACCTTGATCCGTCCCAAGTTCAGATCCGCCCTGATTCCATCGGCAAGCCAATTCCCGATGTTGAGCTGTATGTAATCAATGCGGAAGGTAAAGAGTGTGCCCCACGCGAAGTCGGTGAACTGATCCATCGCGGCGGCTACATCTACCGTGGTTTCTGGAACGGACCTGAAGAAAACGCTGAGCGTTTTAAATCCATTCAGATTCTGAAAGACGTGATCAATCTGGAAGGCCAACTAACTGATGAGATTGTCGTAGCATCAGGCGATTACGTTTACAAAGATGAAGAGGGTTACCTGTACTTTGTCTCCCGTCACGACGATATGATCAAAACCCGCGGTTTCAGGGTTTCACCATACGAAGTTGAATCCGTAGTGGCGAAGAACATCCCTTCTATCGACCGTTGCGCAGTATTTGGTCTGGAAAATGAGCAGATCGAAGAGGAGATCGTGATGGTCTACTCCGCTGCCAGCGAGATCAGCGAAGAGGAAATTCTTTTTGAGCTGAAGAAGCATCTAGCTTCCTACATGATCCCTAGCCGGGTTGTTTATAAACGCTTCCTTCCGCTGGTGCAAAGCGACAAGAACCGCGTCAACAAAGACGAGCTTAAACGCGAGCTGGAAAGCGCCTGACAACTAACTAGCCTGGGCCTGTTAACACTAATTTCATCGCCCTGCTGGAGGCTATAAAAGCGTCACAGGGATGAATAAATTAGTGCTAACAGGCCCTAGTAAAGACCAATAAATACGGTCCAATGCAGAAATGTTATTGGGCCGTTTTGTTTTTCAATTCCACTCAGCAAACCACCCCCTGTGAATTCTGCAACCCCATATGGTTGGAATCATATGATCACTGCTGTCTGAATCAGACTCAACCTAACTTGTTCAAATCAAAGAGAACCATTTTATAAGTTTCTTCGTAACAAGAGCTAAGGAACCTGCGAACAAGTCCCTGCGGTTTCTGCAAGAGCCTGTCGCGCGCAAATTCTAGGCGCAATCTGCCGCTAATGGCCATAGTCCTTAGCAAAGGTTGCAACAACGAAGTTGGGTGCGACAGGCCTTGCCTTTATGCCCTTAGGTGCTAAGGGGCATTCAGTTTGATGCGTACTCTGCGTTTTCGCTTTTGTAAGGTCCAGACATTACTGCAAAGCGCTGCCTTGATTACACATCAAACTGAAAGCCAGAAGCTAGCAAGGACTTATTCGTAGGTTCCATAAACCAAAAAGAGGCGCTCAAAATGTTACCAAGTGAACTAAAAGATATGAGTGGGAATGATCAGATCAAAACCGTTAGATTGATTGAGTCTGGTTGCAGCCCAATTGTAGTTGAAGTTATCTACGACAATGAAAGCCCCAAGAAACAGCTGATCAAAACGGATCAAAATAAAGTTATGACCTTCAAAAACATCAGCCAGGCATATGAACTTTGTCGAGATGCGGGCATCAACGAGGCCGAGCTTGTTCAAGTCATTCCTCACGATGAAGCCTGTGTTGGCAGCTATGTCTCCTACGACCAGCAAACCATTCCACTAAGATTCTGAATCATAATGCTATTTCAACCGCACATTGCCGTAATTGGGGCCGGTATTTCCGGCTCAGTACTAACAAGCTTGTTGCTCAGCCATGGTTTCCGCGTATCTGTTTTTGATAAAAGTCGTGGCACAGGAGGGAGAGCCTCAAGCTGCCGGATGGGTGAGTATCAAGCAGACCTGGGAGTCCCTTATTTTGAAGCACTTTCAGGACCATTTGAGAAGTGGCTTCTTAGCCAACCAGAAATTATGGGCTGGCAAGCAAAGGAATATGGTTTCGATAAAAAAGTACATATTCATAAAAATCATTACGTTGCCACCCCCAAACAAAGCGCTTTAACTCGCAGGTTGATTCAGGGAGCTGACTTTATACCTCAACAGAGAGTGGGTTATCTGTGGCCTGAATATAATGGATCAGATAAGAGTGTTATTTTGCGTAACGAACATGGTAAGTCACTGGGATTGTTTGACGCAGCTATTGTGACCACTCCAGCTTATCAAGCAGCAGAGCTATTAGAAGCCGTACCCCGCTTTGTGAATAAAGCCAACCATGCTAAACCAAGCATGTGCTGGGTGCATGTAATAGCGATTGAATCTGGGATTTCCGATTCGATTGAGCTCATCTCTGGGCAGCATGCGGTTATCTCTCGTGCAATCAAAGACAGCGCTAAGCCAAACAGGAGTCATTCTGTTGATTCCGAAGTTTGGGTTATTGAGGCGACAGAGGATTGGAGCGCATCCCACTGCCATAGTGAACCTGAAGCCATAGCAATTGAGCTACAACAGGCTTTTTCCGAAGTGCTAAATGCTGAGATAACGGTCCTTGCTGAGCGCACACATCGTTGGCTATATGCCAGACATAACACTACGGAGGATGAATGCCTGTGGGACCCAGACAGTTCTATAGGGGCTTGCGGCGATTGGCTGCACCGTGGAGGTAGTGAAGGCGCATGGGCCAGCGCTAATCAAATGGCCGAATGCTTAATAGCCCATTTCAGGGCTCAAGAAGCTTTTGCGTCATAACGACCATGATTTTTTTAAAGGCTGGATATTTGAAAGGCTTGATAAAAGGGGTGAACTAATTTTTTATCCCAAATGAGATGAGTTTGACCCGATTTACAACATCAGTCAGATCAAACCCAGACATCTACAAGCTACAGTTAGTCTAACTTAATAAAATGCTCGCGATAGTGTTTCAACTCATTGATTGAATCTTTTATATCGTCCATCGCTAGATGCGAGCCTTTTTTAACTACACCTGCTGCTACTTCAGGTTTCCAGCGTTTAGCCAGCTCCTTGAGCGAACTAACATCCAGATTTCTGTAGTGAAAAAACGCTTCGAGCTCAGGCATATATTTATTCAGAAAACGACGATCCTGACCGATGCTGTTGCCACACATTGGTGAAACACCCGCTTCCACATAAGGCTTTAAAAACTCGATAGTTTGCTGTTCCGCTTGCGCAACACTGATAGAGCTGTCTTTGACCCGCTGCGTCAAACCTGACTTACCATGCTGATTAGTGCACCACTCATCCATTGCATCCAGAAGTTCATCTGGCTGATGAATTGCTAAGGAAGGACCTTCGCCCAGAATATTAAGATCTGAGTCAGTTACAATCGTTGCGATCTCAATAATTACATCAGTTGCAGGCTCAAGACCCGTCATTTCCAGGTCAATCCAGATTAAATTGCCCTTATTTGCCACAAAACACCCCCAAAGTTGACGCAGGCACTACACTTTCACTTAGAATACCCTACCTTCAAACAACATGCTTTGATTTCAAAGAGGATATTTGGCGATTGCCCGGGGCTTCGCAAACAAATTATGGCGAAACGCAAACTTACCCGCCGCCAAAGCTGGCGCATCCAGAAAATTCAGGAAGAGCGTACCGCTCGCGCATCAAAAAAAGACGCAGCGATTGAGCAACAACTGGATAGCAGCGATCTTGGTCCTGAGCAACATGGTCTGATTATTTCCCACTTTGGCCGTACTGTAGATGTAGAAACCTCTGAAGGGGACAATGCAGGCGAGATAATACGCTGTCATATGCGCACCAACCTTGGCCAACTTGTTACTGGAGACAGGGTAATCTGGCGTAATGGCAAAGAGAGCGGTGTTGTAGTTGCCAAACTAGACCGTAAGAGCGAACTACTACGTCCCAACCCTTACGGCGAGATGAAGCCAGTTGCAGCTAATATCGACTTTATCGTGATCACCATTGCCGTAGAACCGATTCCGCACGCAAACCTGATTGATCGGTATCTTGTTGCCGCTGAACTGAGCGGAATAGAACCCGTGATTCTGTTGAATAAAACCGATCTGCTCAGTTCTGCGAATAGTGACAAAATAAATCAGATGCTGCAGCGCTATACTGACATCGGTTATCAGGTACTGCGTGCTTCAAGCTCCTCTGCAGAAGGGTTAGCCGAATTAAAAGCTAAACTGGATCAGAGGATAAGCGTGTTTGTTGGTCAATCCGGGGTCGGCAAGTCATCCCTGATCAACGCTTTGCTTCCAGGGGTTGATTTAAAGGTCGGAGAACTCTCAACTCAGACGAAAAAAGGCCGACATACAACTACAACAGCACGTTTGTTCCATTTCCCTGATGGCGGAGACCTGATAGATTCTCCAGGTATCCGGGAATTCGGTCTGTGGCATATCGACCCTGAGGATGTAATTCAGGGTTTTAAAGAACTAAGTCCATTAGCAGGAATGTGCAGGTTCCGTGACTGCCATCATGAAAAAGAGCCGGGATGCGCGCTGAAAAGTGCAGTAGAAGATGGCACAATCAGTCAACAACGCTGGAATAGTTACAAATACATACTTGGCTCTATAGAAGAGCAACAGCAATAGCTAAAACAATAACAACAGTGAAACAGGCGAAGTATTAATGTCAGATATGTTGTACGGTGCAGATGCGTGGGTTGAATATCTTAAGGAACGCCCTCTTCCTGTTCGAAACAGTGTGCTGCGTCGCCTGCAACGCCAACTACGCGACGATAATATTCCGTTGCAGCAGATAAACCGCACAATCAAATCGGATCCTGTACTCTGTCTGCATATGGTGCGTAAAGCATCCGAACTCCATCAACTTAAAGATTCCAAAGTTACCAGTATCGATCATGCAATCAGCTCTCTGGGGCTTAACAACATTGAATCTGTTGTTGGCGAAGCGACACCACTGAAACTAAATCCTTCCAGTGTTTCGCAGAAAATGTACTTTCGCTATATCGCTATCAGTCACCACGCGGCCACTCAGGCAACACACTGGCTGGAGATGCGTAAAGCCCCATTTGTAGATGAGACCTATCTGGCAAGTCTATTTTACGGCGTAGGCCACTGGATGCTATGGCAACATGCCGCTCTTCATATGAGTGACATTCAGGTCAAAATACGTGAGGAAGGGATTGATCCCGTACTAGCGGAAACAGATATACTAGGCTGCACCATTCAGGAGATTTCTCAGCGTCTAATTGAACTATGGAACATCTCTGAACTTGCCGCTATCAGCCTGGAGCATGAAACCTCACCCGATAAAAAAACATTGGCTCAGCTGCATCAACGTGCATTAGGAGATCCTCGCCTGACTGATGAAGATCTACGCGAAATTAACCACTTGGTTCAGGAGAAGTTTTTCCCGGTAAAACTGGCAAACTGGATTGCCTTAACAGCTAATCTTGGTTGGTACATGACCAAAACAATGAAAGTCATCGATATTATCAACGACTTTCTTAAAGGTGAGATCGCCGATACGATCAATATGCTGCATAAGAACTGCGCACACTCCGCCAGACAGTATCACGTTGCCGGCACACTGGCTCCTGCAGCAGAACTCCTAATGCTGCCATCAGATAAACAGATTAACTATCGCTTATCCAAAAAAGAAGCATCCATTCTTTGCAAAACGCTCCCTGCGATTGAAAAGCCAGTTGTTGAGGTACCCCAGCCGGAGCCAGAAGAGATTGCAGAAGAAGTCGTTCCCCTACAAGAAGTGAACGAATATCTTGATAAGAATATATACGATCAGATTGCAGAACGTTTCCTGAAAGGATTTGATCTATACACAGAACCCAAACACATTCTTCAAGGGCTCGTACAGGGTATTAACCGCGGCATCGGCTTTAACAGAACATCGCTGTTTATTATTAACCACAAGAAAAAGCAGTTGCAGACCGGCATCTGCACCGGTTTTGAGGATAAACACCCGATCTATAAGTTTCAGTACAGCCTTGAAGTACCAAGCCTATTCAAAAAGCTTTGTGAAAAACCATCCTGTCTCTGGGTAAAACCTGAAAACCGCGAACAAATGCTACATATGCTACCTGAAGCTTATCACAGCTGGGGCAACCCTAATGGTTTCCTCCTGATGTCGATATTCTATGGCAGTACTCCATTGGCTATCATCCATGCCGATTATGGTCCAACAGGACCGGAAGTTTCCGACTTCCACCATGAGCGTTTAAGGTACCTATGTTCTGCTTCAGGGCTAGGCCTGAAAAAACTCAAAAAATAACCGCATAAAAAGCCAATAATGACACCCTATCTCCTATTGCAGTCGAGTAGTTTTTACTCCTGCTTAGGAACCCAGTATCATCTGCAATCCATTAAGTTTCTGGTACATCCCGATGACTCTGCCGCTGATTATCGAAGCTGACGAGCTGAAGCAAAATCTAGACAACCCCGAT
>NZ_JAAEQH010000248.1 GCF_024231755.1 Neptuniibacter sp. | reverse complement strand
GACCGGCATGGTCACGAACTAGCTGGTGTAAGTCCAGCCATAACCCTGAAGGAGGGAATATGTAGATGATGGCAGGTAAGCGCAGACTCCGAGGGTGCCCGAAGAAACTATCTTGATCTACCCGAGGAGGGAATCACGGTGAAGGATAGCCAATGAGGGATCTAAAGGAAGCCTAAATCAAACTTGTCACTCAAACTCGGTGTGAATCTCTGGTAGGCTTCGCGGAAAGGGCGAGGTGCCGTCGACTACCGAAGCCCGATATCCTTCCGTATTCCGTGGGGTATAGGAGATGGGTGGGCAATGAAAGTGCGTGATCTTACCCGGTGAAGGGCCGTCTGCATATGCCGGGCCGGTTGTAACTGCGACAGCCGTGCCCTAAGCGGTGCAGCAATGTTACCGTTATGGACAGAGGGTCTTCAGATGAAGCCATAGTAGGCGTAAAATCGGTAGCCGATGAGGATGCGGTGACGTATCTGAGGGTAAAACTATCGGAAAGTGGCAGAGATGCTGGAGCCGAAGGGTGGAACATGTGACATGGAACAGAATCTCGGAATAGTGGTTGCCGCGAGTTCAGCCATAGGAGTCTCCTTTTCAGGGAAGACGTATACATTCTGCTTAATTAAAGGAGATGCGGGACGATGAAGAGACAGCCCAAAATGAAAAGCAAAACGAGACAACTGAACCTATTTGTTGATGAGAGGAGTCTCTTTGAGAAACTTTGTGACCAGAGCAGTCTGGAAACGGGGTTTAAAGCGGTAAAGAAGAACGGTGGCTCACCAAGAATAGATGGTGTGACCATTCAGGATTTCGAGAGCCGTCTTGAAGAGGAACTGGTTCAGCTTCTGGGAGAAATTGGAAGCTGGACTTATAAACCAAACCCAGTACGCCGGGTAGAAATACCCAAGCCCGGTAAAGGAGCTGGAGTTCGTTTGCTCGGAGTACCTTGTGTACGTGACAGAGTCGTCCAGGCAACGATTAAACAGCTTCTTGAGCCTATACTCGACCTGACCTTTTCAGACCACAGCTATGGTTTTCGTCCTGGTTACAGCCAGCGACAAGCCGTGGAAGCAGCACAGCGGATCGTAAAGAGCGGGAAAGAGTATGTTGTTGACATTGATTTATCAAAGTTTTTCGACCGGGTTAATCACGATCGGCTTATTTATCTCCTCTCCGAG
>NZ_JAAEQH010000247.1 GCF_024231755.1 Neptuniibacter sp. | reverse complement strand
ATCGTTACAGATACTCGGGCTGCTGGCATCGAACTTAGCCTCATAGCACAGGGTCTTATCTATCGGTTTAGTGATAGAGTCCACACAACCCAGCTGGTTGGTAAGTGTGAGGGTCACATCATAGGTGGCCACATCCGGTGGATAGCTGTGTACAGGGTTTTGCAGTGTAGAACTCGTACCCTCGCCAAAGTCCCAGTGCCAGTCCGTTATCAGTGAGGTGCCGCCATTTGATAGGTCGGTAAACTGCGTGGGGTCCAGACATGTAGGTGAGCTAGCTGTAAAATCAGGCTCAGGGGGTGCATCCACTGTCACGGTATAAATATCCGTGGTCGTGCAGCCCAGAGAGTCTTCTATCTCAACGGTAGCATAATAGGTACCCGGCTGAGTGTAAACATACGATGTATTGCCAAGTGATGTTGCCATGGTATTACCATCGCCAAAGTCCCAGCGCCACTCTAAGATGGTGTCTGTGAGTGGTGCGTAGGTAGCTGTAAACACAGTTGTATCTGTCAGACATACCTGGTTGGCATCCATTATCACCGCCAGGGCATCCTGTGTGCATACATCCCTTGTTATGGTATCGGAACATCCGTTCTGATCGTTAATCACCAGGTGTACCCGATAGCAGGTGTCTGTCTGAGGGAACTGGTACTGTGGGTTTACTTCCGATGTGAAGTATCCAGGCTCTAGTTCCCATAACCAGCTTTGTATCGGCGCACCGCTGATACCGGCAAAAGAGGAATCGGTAAAATGTACCATACCTGCCGGCATGCACTGGGGTACATAGGTAAAGTTAGCAGCTGGTTTATCAAACACGATGACCGTTTTGTCAATGGTGTCTGAGCAGCCAAACTCATCGGTGACGATCAGCCGCACCGTATAGGTGCCCATATCGGTAAAGACATGGCCCGGGTTCTGAAGTGTGGAGGTATTGTATGGATCTGAAGCCGGGTCACCAAAGTCCCACAGCCAGCTATCGATATAGCTGCCGCCGGCAAGGCTCTTGTCAACAAACAGCGATGAATCGCTTATGCAGGCCTTGGTATACTCATAATCTGCCAGCGGCTTGTTGTTCACCGTTACCTCCCTTGTGATATGATTCTCACAGCCGTAGATATCGGTAATGCTTAGTGCTACATTATACACTCCCGGAGCGGTAAACACATGGGTGGGATCCTGTAGATCGGACGTACCATTAGCGCCAGAGGCCGGGTCGTCAAACTCCCAGAAGTAGCTTTGAACCTCTGATATGTTCGTTGTATCGGTATCGGTGAAGAAATACGTAATATCGGTAAAACAGCTCTGCGGGGGATCCATCGTAAAGTATAGCGCCGGCGCGGGGGTGATATCCACT
>NZ_JAAEQH010000246.1 GCF_024231755.1 Neptuniibacter sp. | reverse complement strand
TAAAAGAGCGCATAATTGGTAGTTATTTTGTATGTGTATGGCAGCTTACAATGTTAGCTATGTATTGGTGAAAGTCCTGTACAGATTGGTATTGTAGTATCTGTACAGGATGCATATGAAAGTACTCGTAGTATTGTACATAAAGCAACTTATGTAGATTTCCCTTGTGGGAAAACGCGCATGTAAATTTATAGGTGTGAATTATTGCTCTGTTTGTACTGGGCCGATTTATAAGGCCGGGATCTGTATAGTTTGTCGCATTGTCTCTACAAGTTCATCGTGGTTCTGAGCCGCTCTGTTGAGGGCTCATAGTAAAGCGCCTGCTTCGTCTACGTCTACCTCCGCACCATCTACCCTTTTGCTGCACCGTCCGTCTCTCTATAATCATCCTACTCTCGTCGCTCGTACAGGTATCAACTTTACAATGTTGCCTGCCTGCAACATATGTTTACAACGAAGACGCGTTGACTGAGACTGACTGAGACTGAGACAAACGCTTCGATGCAACATTCTTTGTTTACAATGTTGGACGTATCTTTGCTCTGGGCCCATGCCTATGGAGCTAACTTAAAGTCCAGCCGTGCACTTACGGGGTGTAACTGGCACAGTCGGTGTTGCAAATTCTGCACCGGTGAGGGAAGAAAATCCAGCCTTTGCTGGTCAGGTCAATCGGGAATCCCTGCAAAATCCAGCCGTGCAGTTATGGGCTGTAACTGGTCATCCTACTGGTGTTGGAAATTCCTATCCAGTGGGGTGTGTAAAGCCAGCCTTTGCTGGTCAGGTTG
>NZ_JAAEQH010000245.1 GCF_024231755.1 Neptuniibacter sp. | reverse complement strand
GGTTTCTGCTGGAAATCTGATTCCAACTCAGGAGGTTGCTATGGGTTATGCCGCGTACGATCAACATCACAAACTCAGTCAGGAAGAACAAAGGCTGCTCAACAAACTCGACACACAGCATAAGCATCAAGTTGCTCAGCTTATTCATCTAACCGAAATAAACAGCAGCTCTCTAAACCCTAAAGGGGTTAATCAGGTTGGAAAACTGTTCGCTGAAATGTTCACATCCATCAGTGATCAACATCAGCATATAAAGCTTCCACCCTGGCAGAGAATGGGTTTTGACGGGCAGATAGATGCTAAGCCTTTGGGAGATCTGTGGCGTTTCCGGAAGAGACCGGAAGCGCCTGTACAGATTTTACTAACAGGGCATCTGGATACAGTCTTTCCTATCAATAGTTCATTTCAAAAAGCTAGCCATACTTGTCATAACAGGCTCAATGCACCCGGTGCGGCAGATATGAAAGG
Source organism: Neptuniibacter sp. (assembly GCF_024231755.1). GTDB lineage: Bacteria > Pseudomonadota > Gammaproteobacteria > Pseudomonadales > Balneatricaceae > Neptuniibacter. The sequence goes on along the minus strand of NZ_JAAEQH010000245.1, from coordinate 23,040 downwards.
AGGCATTCTAGTCATGTTTTCCGCCCTGCAGCTACTGGAACAACATCCTCATGCGAGCCATATCGGCTGGACAGTTCTGCTTAATCCGGATGAAGAGATCGGTTCTCCCGGCTCTGCAGAGATTCTTACAGAAGAGGCCCACAGACATCATCTGGGATTAATCTACGAACCCGCTTTACCGGATGGCAATCTGGCAGGAGAGCGAAAAGGCAGCGGCAACTTCAGCTTTGCAATTCATGGTCGTGCTGCACATGCCGGCAGGGAGCCAGAGAAAGGTCGCAATGCCCTAACACTAGCAGCAGAACTGATACTGCAACTTAATCAATTAAATGGCCAACGCCCGGAACTCACCCTGAATGTAGGCATGTTGAAAGGAGGAGAAACCACTAATCAGGTACCAGATCTGGCAGTCCTGAAATTCAATATCCGCATAAAAACCAAGGAGGATGCGGATTGGTGCCAACAACAGCTGCAAAAGATTGAGTATATGTTTAGCCAGAGGAATGGCTACAAAGTAGAACTGCACGGTGGGTTTGGGCGTATGCCCAAACAGTTTGATCCTGCCCATACAGCCCTATATGAACTGGTTCAGTCCTGCGCTTTGGATATCGGCGAAGAACTGCAATGGGTTGCAACTGGCGGGTGCTGCGATGGCAATAATCTCTCATCAGCCGGCCTGCCCAATGTAGACACACTGGGCGTTCACGGCAATTACATCCATAGCAGTGATGAATACGTTGAATTAAACAGTCTAACCAGCCGAGCAAAACTCAGCGCACTGATCCTGTTCCACCTCGCAAATCATGGCTTGCCTTTTAGCCATACCACACAGGCCAACAATCAAGGGAGAGCAAAGCGATGAACAAATCAGAACTGCTCGAGTTCCTTGATGAGATGTGGATGGATTACCTTCTACTCAACCCAGAAGCACATCAGATCCACCAGCTGTTCAGTGAACGTAATCCTGAAGTGGTCAATGATCACATCGCCCTACGCACATTCGACCTTCCTGCGGTCAATCTACAACGTATTGCACAACCGTTTATCAATGCTGGTTACCAGTGTGGTGGCGAATATCACTTTCCGGTAAAAAATCTCTATGCGCAGCACTTCCAGCATGATGACCCGGAACTACCCAAAGTCTTTATAAGCCAACTACTGACAAAATCGCTGAACGAAGAAAATTTGGACCTAGTAAATGACCTAATAAGTCATATCGACATCAACAGCCTTAAGAGTCCCGGGTTCTGCTATTCAGGACGTCACTGGCCATTGAGTTACAACCAGTACAAGCAGCTACTTCAGCAAAGCGAATACGCAGCTTGGGTAGCTGCTTTTGGCTTCCGCCCGAACCACTTCACCATTCTGGTCAATCGTCTAAGTTCACATAAAAGCATCGAAGAGGTTAATCAATTCCTCCAGGAACAGGGCTTTGAGTTGAATGATGCAGGAGGACTTGTAAAAGGCGGGCCCGATGAATATCTGGCGCAATCGTCTACCCGCGCTAACAAAGTACAAGTCAGTTTCAGCGACCAGAGCGCCGAGATCCCCAGCTGCTACTACGAATTTGCACTACGCTATCCATTAGCAGACGGTCATTTATATCAGGGCTTTGTTGCAGCATCTGCCGATAAAATTTTTGAGAGTACCGATACGCGTTAGGAGGGTTTGAGCTATGTATTACATCCGCCCTATAGCATTAACCGACCTGGAAACACTACACGAGATCGCTGTAGAATCAGGCCCCGGTTTTACCTCGCTGCCCGAGAACTTAGAGCTGCTTACTGAAAAGATTGAGCGCAGCTTGAATGCCTTGGAGCAACAGATAGAAAAATGTGGCCCGGAGAGCTATCTGTTTGTTCTAGTTAACCTTGAAACCAACAGCGTTGTCGGCACCACGGGCATTGAGGCATCAGTCGGGCTTGAATCTCCCTGGTATCACTACCGCTTAGGTACAGTGGTACATGCCTCCCGCGAACTGGAGATCCATAATCAGTTCAACACCCTCTACCTATGCAACGACTACACAGGCTGTTCAGAAGTCTGCACCCTCTACCTTAAACCCGAGCACCGACATTCAAACAATGGCAGCCTTCTTTCTAAAAGTCGTTTCCTGTTTATGGCCGAACATCCACAACGTTTCTCTGAACGTGTTATCGCGGAGATGCGAGGGTTTTCCGATGATCAGGGCCGCTCCCCCTTCTGGGAAGGCTTAGGCCGCAGATTCTTTGCTATGGACTACTCTGAGGCAGATTACCTAACCGGTTCAGGCAACAAGGCTTTCATCGCCGAACTGATGCCGAAATACACCATTTATATCCATCTGTTACCACAGGAAGCGCAGGATGTGATCGGGCGGGTTCACGCCAATACGGAACCCGCCCGGAAGATGCTAGAAAATGAAGGCTTTCGCTTTGAAAACTATGTGGACATCTTCGACGCAGGTCCCACGATCACGGCCCCGCTGCAAAAGATCCGCGCTATCCGCGAAAGCCGCTATGCTAAAGCGAGAGTTATCGCTGATCTGCAACATCAGGAGCCACAAAATTGGTATCTACTCAGCAATACACAGGAAGAAGGTTTTCGCTGTTGCCTGAGCCAATTAGAAGACCGACAAGGCATTACAGAGATAAGTGATTCAGTAGCGGATGCATTGCAAGTTAAAGATGGTGACACCATCCGTATAGTTGAACTTAAAGGGAGACGACCATGAATCCACAAGCCTCACTGTTCATTAACGGTGAATGGATACAGGGGAATGGTGACGAGATGGAATCACTCAACCCAGGTAACAGCGAAAGGATTTGGCACGGCTATTCCGCTACCGATGACCAGGTCGATCAGGCGGTTACTGCAGCAATCCGCGCCTTTCCACACTGGTCTGAACTTACCCTAAAGCAACGCGCACAATACCTGATCCACTTCACCGAACTGATCGACCAGTACGCCGAACTATTAGCAGATACTATTGGTCAGGAAACTGGTAAACCCCTATGGGAAGCCAAAACTGAAGTGGCTGCGCTGAAAGGCAAAGCGGCACTCACCATCAAAGCTTATCAACAACGCTGCCCTACCGAAGAAAGCACCACAAATGGCGTACGCTCGATTCTCGGCCATCGCCCACACGGTGTCGTTGCGATTTTTGGTCCCTACAATTTTCCTGCACATCTGCCCAACGGGCATATCATGCCTGCCTTACTCGCGGGTAACACGGCAGTACTCAAACCTAGCGAACTCACCCCGAGAACAGCAGAGCTCATGTTACATATCTGGCAGAAGGCAGAACTGCCAGACGGGGTACTGAATCTGGTACAGGGCACCAGAGAGACCGGTGCAGCACTCGCCGGACATCCGTCCATTAACGGACTTTACTTTACCGGCAGTGCTGCCACCGGTTGCTATCTGCATCAGCAGTTTGGGGGCCATCCAGAAAAAATTCTGGCATTGGAGATGGGGGGGAATAATCCGTTACTGGTCACTCAGACTCATAATCTTGCCGCGGCGGTCTACAACACCATTCAATCTGCTTACATTACCGCAGGACAACGTTGCACCTGTGCCCGCCGCCTTCTTGTCCCCGAAGGGAAAGATGGCGACCAGTTCATCAAACACCTAACGAAAGCTGTGCAAAAGATAGAAGTGGGTACTTACAATCAGGAACCACCTCCATTCATGGGTTCACTGATCAGTCAGAACGCCCTAACCATGATGCTTAATGCTCAGGAGAAGCTTGTAGAACAAGGCGCTGAACCGTTGATAATGATGCAGCGCTTCAGCGACCGCAGCGCCATGCTCAGTCCCGGCCTGATAGACTGTACTGCAATAGATAACCCAGATGATGACGAATACTTTGGCCCTCTATTGCAGGTTTACCGGGTGAAAGACCTCCGCCATGCAACCGAGCTGGCAAACCATACCCGTTACGGCCTCTCTGCCGGGGTTCTCAGTGATGATCCTAAAGTCTTCGAATACTTCCAGCGCCATGTGCGGGCGGGCCTGATTAACTGGAACCGCCCTCTAACCGGCGCATCCAGCGCAAGACCATTTGGTGGAACAGGTATCAGCGGTAACAGCCGCCCTAGCGCTTGGTATGCAGCCGACTACTGTGCCTACCCCGTTGCCTCAATGCAGTCCGAACAGATGGATTTCCCCGACGAGTTACCCCCCGGAATCCATATTGAAGATCATATCTGGATCGACAAATGAGCCGTGTTCAGGACAGTACTCTCGATTGCGTGCTGAATCTGGATGGTCTGGTTGGCCCTAGTCACAATTATGGAGGCCTAGCCCTCGGCAACATTGCCTCTTCCAAACATAAAGGAGAGGTTTCATCTCCCCGCGCAGCAGCACTGCAAGGGCTAGAGAAGATGTGGCATCTACACCAGATAGGTATTCCCCAAGGCTTACTGCCACCGCAACAACGCCCTGACCTGAGTCTGCTGCATAGTGCTGGGTTTACAGGTTCAACAGAGCAGATGCTGAGCGCAGCATACAAACAGGCTCCACACCTACTAGAAGCCTGTTACTCTGCGTCATCAATGTGGGCAGCCAACTCAGCTACAGTTACCGCTTCTGCCGATAGTACAGATGGCAAGCTACACTTCACCCCAGCAAACCTTATAAGCACCCTGCACCGCTCCCGTGAAGCCATCGAAAATGGTTTCTTTCTGCAACACTGTTTCAATGAGCCCGTGCTGTTTACCCATCATCCTCCACTGCCGACACAATATGAGTTTTCTGATGAAGGTGCTGCCAATCATATCCGTCTCTCCGACCCTAATGGCGAAGGCGCTATAAACCTGCTTATCTATGGGCGAGAAGCAACAGAGAAACAATCAGGCCACTACCCCGCTAGACAGAGTAAACTCGCCTGTGAAAGTCTGATCCGCCGTCACCAGATCCATCAAAATAAATCTCTGTTGCTACAACAGCATCCGGAAGCGATTCAACACGGCGCATTTCATAACGACGTAGTCGCAGTGGGGCAAAGCAATTTTCTGCTACTGCATGAACAAACCTTCTCCTCTCAAGCACAGGCCATTGAACAGTTAAAACAGCTTAGTGAAAGCTGGAATAAACCGTTGGTTATCTTTGAAGTCGGCAGTAAAGATCTAAGCCTTGACGAAGCCATTGCCAGCTACCTGTTCAATAGCCAGCTGGTTACAAAACCCTCTGGGGATATGGTGATGATCGCCCCAGAAGATAGTCGGGAAAATCCTGCTGCTAATAAGATTTGTGATCGTATATTGGCAGAAGATAACCCTGTGAGTGAAATCACCTTTCTGGACCTCAGACAGAGTATGAATAACGGCGGTGGACCTGCTTGTTTACGCTTAGCTGTTCCCATTACAGAAAAGGAGTTAGACGCAGTATACCCCGGCATTCTGCTGGATGAAGCTCTCTACCAACGTTTGAAGCAGTGGGTTAATCAGCACTACAGAGATCGATTGAGTGCAGATGATCTTAGGGATATTCATCTAGCACGGGAAATTTATGCGGCCTTGGAGGAGTTAAGTTCGATTCTGAAGATTCAGCATCTTTATCCGTTTCAACGGTGATTCTTATGTTCTCTGATTTACTTGCATACTATCGGCATGCAAGCTCGCCTTCAGCAGAAAACATCTTATTCGCCGAAGGCGAAGATAAGGGGCGCTACTGAGCTCCCCTTATCAATCCCCTGCAGCCCCACTACTTGTCGGGCTCCGCCCGATACCTTGCGTTTCTCATTTGACCCAGCGAGCTTGTAAACTCGTCACTTTGCTCCTCAAACAAACAAGCTCTTATGTCTGGTTCAAACTGCGATACTCAGCTGCACAGAGGGGATCATCACCGTGCCGTATTTAATCTCTGAAACCCGAACCAAAACAATGGCACCAAAACCTCCGATCTGCGCAGCCGAGCATTGCAGATTTTTCGTGATGAAAGGCGAGGACTGTCTGAGGAACGGAGTGACGAGTTCCGCAGCCTCACGAAAAATCGAAACGCGCAGGGAAGTTGGCAAAGCCAACCTAGCAGTTGGGCTGCAGAGGGATCCTTAAGGGAGAAATGAGCATTTCTCCCTTGAGGGCCGAAAGGCCTATTCTTAAATAACTCTTACCAAAACAAAGGAAGAGTTATCCCTTCTCACAAGGCACCCCAATCCGAACTTCCAATCCCCCATCAGGATGATTTCTAAGACTTAGCTCACCGCCCAAGCGCTCTATCGCTCGCTGAGCAATACTCAGCCCTAATCCGTAACCTTCATTTTGACTATTGCCACGGAAGAAAGGATCACACAATTGAGATAGCTGATCATCAGTCACACCCTGTCCATGATCACGGATAACTACGACACACTGATCGGCTTTATCCACAGACAGATCAATCTCCACATCTTCAGCGGTATGCTTGCAGGCATTCCCCAGAATATTATTCAGAGCTCGCTCCAGTAGTTTTCTATTTACGCTAACTGAACAATCACTGAGTTGATGCAGGTTAAAGGTTCGTTTCGGATAGGCGAAGCGAGCATCATCGACCATCTCTTTCAGCAACTCCGCAAGTTTTACGGATTCTCCAGAAACTTCCTCTTGCTCAAGGCGAGAAAGCGATAGGATCTCACCAATCAACTGGTCGAGGCGCTGACATTCACGGCTTATCCGGGCAACAACCTTGTCATCCTCTCCCATCTTCTGTTCCGCCAAACCCGCTGCAGCCTGCAGGCGTGCCAGCGGTGCTCTCAGTTCGTGGGAAACATCCTGCATTAGACGTTGATGAGAATTTATCGTCTGCTGAACATAGTCGGCCATACGGTCGAAGTCACGGGCCAACTCACCTAACTCATCGCCACGCTTATGGAGCGGCTCATCGGTACGCCGGTCAAGTTCACCGCTGTAGATCGCCTGAGTGTGCTCACGCAGCCGATTTAAAGGGCGCACGATAATCGTAGAGACTAAAAGTGCACCAAGACCCGAAACCAGAAGGATCAATACCATTTGTACTGAGAGGATGGTATTCAGCATATGCGCTACAGGGGAACGCCTGAAACTCTGATCCAGATCTACTTGATAGAGGCGGCCGCTCTCAGAACGCAGATTGAAACTGAATTTATCATCTTCATCACAGGCCAACATGGAACCTGAAACCACATCCTGGCCTAGTTTAAGATCGGTTATCAGCACACGATCCGCCACGCTCCACATATCCCTGAAGCGCGGATGACGATGATGAGGTGGTGGCGGCCTTCTATCATGATCCCGGAATGATCGGAACTCATCCCGAGAGGGGCGAGACGGCAAAGGGCGAAGGCTCTCAAAGCCTCTACGCTCATAACGTTCTATCATTAACTCCGCATAGCCTTCAGCTTTAGCGGTGATCACCTCTTTAAAACGGTCCTTCTCTTTCACCAGTCCGATAACCAGAATGGTTCCAACTAATACAAGAAGACTCACCGCCCATATGGAGGCAAAGATTTTCCAGAACAGGCGTTTATACCACTTCATTATTCGCTCCGCACAAACTGATAACCAACCCCACGGATGGTTTTAATCAATTCCTGATCAGCAAACTGTTGTGCTAGTTTCTGACGTACACGGCTTACGTGTACATCTATCGCGCGATCATAAGCAGCAAGCTTTCGGTGAAGAACCAGCTCTGTTAACTGCTCTTTACTTAAAACAGAACCGGCATTTGCCAGAAGATAAGCCAGAACATTAAATTCAGTACCAGTCAGCTCTAGCTCTTCACCCTGAATACTTGCCTCACGCAAGCCAGGATCAAGATGAATACCCGCCACTTCCACAGGCCGGTCAGGAAAGAGCGTTGTACGCTGTTGAGGTTCTGCACGACGCAATACAGCTCGAATGCGTGCCGACAGCTCTCGAGGGTTACAAGGCTTGCTAAGATAGTCATCCGCACCCATCTCTAATCCAAGAATGCGGTCAATATCTTCACCTCGGCCGGTTAGCATAATCACAGGGATCTGCACTTTAGGACGGATCTCCTGCAACAATTCCAGTCCGGTTTTTCCTGGCATCATCACATCCAGAATCATGAGCGCGTACCGCTCTGCACGCTGCAGTTTTTCAGCAGCCTGCTCGGCATCATGGGCGAACTCTACCTGAAATCCTTCATTGATCAGGTAATCCCCCAATAGCTCACAGAGCTCTACATCATCATCAACCATTAGCAGGCGTTGTTTATCAGTCATGATTCCGATCCTGAAATTTATCCACACTGAAATAATAATGGGTTTCCTACGCTAAAGCTGCCAACAGAAAACGCATTTACCAAACTTTACATCGCCTCAACCCAACTTATCAGTGACATCAACCACAATGGGCAACATCAAACGAGCAACATTAAGGACAGAACAATGCGTAAGAAGTTATTAGCAGGTATAACCGCAGCAACTATCGCCGTAGCAGGTTTAGGTTTCACTGTCGCACACGCTAAAGGCGGGCATCATATGGAACACCGTATGGAACACTTGGCGGAGAAGTTGGACCTGACTCCTGAGCAACAACAGCAATTGTCGGCATCTATGCAGGATAAAAAACAGCATATGCAGGACGCTATGCAGAACCGACGAGAGATCCGTAAAGAGCTGATGCAGCTGGACCCAAATGCCGCTGATTATCAGGCAAAGCTGGACAGTTTAGTGCATAGAGCGCAGGAACAGGCAAAGCAAATGGTTATCAAGAAAGCAGAGCATAAACAGGAACTTTACTCTGTATTAACTGACTCCCAGAAACAAGAGTTCAATGAACTACAGAGTAAATGGCAGGAAAAAATGGATAACCGCTTTGAAGATGGCGGACGCCACAAGCGAGGTAAGGGCTGCCACTAACAATTCCCCAGCCGGAGGAATAATTCCGGCTCACCCCATTTTTTGTCAGAAGCTCACCTGAATCCTTTCAGGGTTTGGCCAGTAACAGTTTGTTTCTGGCCTTTTTTAATTCTTCTTATACCAATACAGAAAGTCTTCTGCTGGCATCGGACGTGCAATCATATAACCCTGAATCTGATCACAGTTAAGCTCTTTCAATATTGCGTACTGGGTTTCTGCTTCGATACCCTCTGCAACCACACTCAAGCCCATCGCCTGGCTCATGTGAATGATGGAAGAAACAATAGTCCTGTCCATGGGGGAGTCTTCGATATTCATAAGAAAACTACGGTCTATCTTTAACACATCCAATGACATATTGCGGATGTAGCTCAAGCTGGAATAACCGGTACCAAAATCGTCAATCGCTATCGCAACACCCGCCTCACGAAGTTGATTTATTGTCGCACTAGTCTCTTCGAGGCAATGCAGGAAGCTGGTTTCTGTTAACTCAACTGAGAGCAAATGCGGAGGCAGTTTTTTCTCTTCCAGAGCCGTAATAATCTCTTCCGCCATATCCCTACGTTGCATCTGCTTTGCTGAAACGTTGATAGCAATCGGAATTTCATAGCCCGCTTCAAGCCATTTTGAACATTGATCAACCGCCTCACAGAGTACGAAATGACCGATCTGATCAATCAAGCCTAAATCCTCTGCCAACGGGATAAACTCAGCCGGAGAGATATAACCCATTAACGGGTGTTTCCAACGTATCAAAGCCTCAGCACCCACCGCTTTTTTATCCGCCACAGCAACCTTAGGTTGGTAATAAAGCTCAAACTGGTTGGTCTGAATAGCCTGATGCAGATCATTGGCCATACGGTAGCGGGATTGCACTTGCTGGTGCTGTTCGGAGGAGAAGAAACGGAAACTATTACGCCCAAAATCCTTAGCCTGTTTTACTGCAGCTTCAGCACATTGGAACAGCTCTTCAGGTTCTGTCGCATCTGTTGGAAAGAAACTTACACCCACACTAACGGTGAGCTTTATCTCTTCAGCTCCCACCATTATTGGCTGATTGATTGTGTTCAGCAGACGATTAAGAAACTCACTGACTGTGGTGTTATCTTCTACATCAGTAAGAATCATATTGAAGGAGTCACCACCAAAACGGGCAACGGTATCACCCTCTTCCAGAATTCCTTCAATACGCTTGCCCATCTCACGCAACACCTGGTCGCCAGCTTCCAAGCCAAAACGATCATTAACACGCTGGAAGAAGTCCATATCAAGAAACGCTAGGGCAACACGGTGATCATGCTCTTGAGCATAGCCCAATGATAATTTAAGCCTGTCACCAAACAACTTCCTGTTTGGGAGTCGAGTCAGCTCGTCAAAATACGCCAGTCGCTTTATACGCGCTTCTGATTTTTTAATCTCAGTTAGGTCAGAGAAGATGGAGGCATACTGACAGATCTCGCCACTATCATCTTCAATCGCTGTGATACTCAGCCATTCCGGGTAGATTGTGCCATTCTTACGTTTATTCCAGATCTCTCCCTGCCAGCTCCCCTTTTCCTGCAACGAGTTCCACATAACCTGATAGAACTCTTCATCATGACGACCAGAGCTGAGCATGTTTGGGTTTTTACCCAGAACTTCCCACTCTTCATAACCGGTGATTTCAGAAAAAGCAGGATTCACCCGTTGAATACGTGCATTCCGATCCGTAACAACAATCGCCTCCATTGAGGTTTCGATCACTTTGTCAGCGAGACGAAGATTATGCTGTGACAGCTCCAAAGCTCTATCACGCTCATTCAGCAACTCTTTAAGGCGATAGACATAATCCATCTCTACGTTACGTAGGATATCGCTGTAGGAGATTAGCCCCAGTACGTCACCATTAGGCCGCTTAACCCCAAGATGATGGAAACGATGTTGGCGAAAAATTTTACGGGCGTTATACAGGCTGATGTCATGATCAATTGACACTAACGCACTGGATTTGAAACTGGAAAGAGGCTTATCTATCCCCCCTGCAACAAGGCGGGTGATCATGTCGTTCTCAGTAATAATACCTGTGACATTATCCCCACAGGTAATCAGAGCTGCAGAGTTACCTGTACTGCGCAGACGTTCAATAGCCGTTCGGACTGTTTCGGTATCTGGAATAATTAGAGAATCACGGTTTACCACTTCTGATACAGAACGTAGAAACAGATCGTGTTCCATACCCTGACTGTTGACCACATCCGTCTCAGAGATAATGCCACAAAGCAGTTCTGCGTCATCAACTACAACAAGATGCCTAAAACCTTCAGATAGAAATATCAGACCTGCATCATCAACGGTTTCATTACAGTTAATGGTTCTTACCGGAGCAGACATCCCCTCCGATACAGCAACTGAAGAGAGATCCAGATCCGCCAGGGTGAGACGCATAATATCCCGGCGAGTAATAACACCCACTGGCTTATCGCTTTTGGTTACCACTACACAACCGATGTTATGCGCAGCCATCTGCTCGACGGCAAGATCTACCTTATCGTCAGGGCGGCATGTAATCAGTTCCCTCTGGGCAACCTGTTGCACCAGAAGGTTTTCATACTGGTATGGAAAGTCTGACATCTATTTTTAACTTGGCCGTGATTATTATGTAACGAATAATACCCAACAACTTTCAAACATGTAAAGATAATTAAATCCCAGTAAACAAGGGACCTTCAAGACCACAAGTAAACAAACTTAAAACAGCTTAAACAAAAAAACCGGTATTAAACATACCGGTTTTTACTGAAGTAAATAGCTTCCCTTACGTAAAACTACGTAAATTCATCTCAGAAGAATCAAGTTGTTTTCTCAAACATCAGATCCCAGACCCCGTGACCCAATCGCTCACCACGTTTCTGGAATTTGGTAACCGGGCGCCATTCAGGCTGCGGTGAGTACTGACCTTCACCTGCAACATTTTGATAGCCTTCAGCGGCACTCATCACTTCCATCATATGTTCCGCGTAGTTTTCCCAATCCGTCGCCATGTGGAACACACCACCAACCCTCAGTTTGTTACGCAGGGTCTGAGCAAATTCAGGCTGCACGATACGACGCTTATGGTGACGTTTTTTATGCCACGGATCAGGGAAGAACAGCTGAATGCAATCCAAAGATCCATCAGGAATACACTGGGCCAGAACCTCGATCGCATCATCACAAAAGACGCGGATATTACCCAGACCTTCCTTTTCTGCATTGCTCAACAAGCGACCAACACCTGGGCGATGTACTTCGATACCTATATAGTTTTTTTCCGGCTGATCTTTTGCCATCTCCACAAGAGAATCACCCATACCAAAGCCAATCTCGAGAACGACAGGCGCTTCACGGCCGAACACCTCCGCCAGATTAAGCTTACCCTGCTCCAATTCCAGCCCCATCTGCGGCCACACATCTGCCATCGCCTTCTGCTGCCCTTCTGTCATACGACCTGCGCGCAGAACGAAGCTCTTAACCGTACGCATATGTTTCTGCTCAGACGGTTGCTCGGAAGTGGATTCAGGGGATTGCTGTTCGAGGTTGTTCTCTTCTGACATCTGTTCTGACCTTGATAAAACAAAGCAGCCTGACCAAATCAGTCAGGCTGCCGGATTAACCCGTTGTTAGAGATTCCTGCTTCCGCAGAAATAGCATTACTTACCTACAATTACTTACCTACAATTGTACCTTCCATCGGAGAAGATGCACTTGCATACTTTTTACGCGGCATACGACCCGCAAGAAAAGCTTCACGACCCGCTTCAACCGCCTTCTTCATTGCTGAAGCCATCAGGATTGGGTTCTGTGCTCCCGCGATTGCAGAGTTCATCAGGACTGCTTCACAACCCATCTCCATCGCAACGGCTGCTTCTGAAGCCGTACCTACACCCGCATCAACCAGCACAGGAACTTTACAATCTTCCATAATCACGTTGATGTTATGCGGGTTTAGGATACCCAAACCAGAGCCGATCATTGAACCCAGCGGCATAATGGACACACAACCTAGATCTTCAAGCTCTTTCGCCACGATTGGATCATCACTGGTGTAAACCATTACCTTAAAACCATCACGAACCAGTTCATCAGCAGCCTTAATGGTCTCGACCACATTCGGGTACAGGGTTTTCTGATCACCCAGTACTTCCAGCTTCACCAGATCATGGCCATCCATCAACTCACGCGCCAGTTTACAAGTACGCACTGCGTCGGCAGCGTTAAAGCAACCCGCTGTATTTGGCAGGATGGTGTACTTATCAGGCGATACCACATCCAGTAGATTTGGCTCATCAGGATTTTGCCCGATGTTAGTACGACGCACAGCTACGGTAACAATTTCAGCGCCACTGGCTTCAATTGCCAGACGGGTTTCTTCCAGATCTTTATATTTACCTGTGCCGATCAGCAGACGTGAATTAAAACTCTGACCTGCAATAACCAATGGATCATTTAGCTGTGACATGAAGCATCCCAATTTTTTAATAATGTAATAGTTCTACTCTGGCGTTCCGATGGTATTAACCACCACCAATCGCATGAACAATCTCTACTCTGTCGGACTCTTTGAGTACAGTTTCTACATGTTCACTACGCGGAATAATTTCCAGATTAAGCTCAACAGCGATACGTTTTTCGCCTAATTCAAGCTGTTCAACCAAACCAGTCAGGGTGATACCATCCTGCACCTGCAGCATCTCACCATTCACCTGAATCTGCATTGATTTATCTCCTGTTAGATACAATTGCGGCGTAAGCCAATAAGCCCCAGCCCACCAGAAATGCGACGCCACCGATCGGGGTTATCGCCCCAAGTGAACGTATTCCGGTTATAGCCAGAAGATAAAGGCTACCGCTAAACAGAAGGATCCCCAGGCTAAAAGCCACACCTGCCCAACGTAAAGGCTTCTCTTCAACCCATTGAGGCGTAAGCACCAAAAACAGCAAAGCAAGGGTATGATAGAACTGATACTCCACTCCGGTCTGATAAACCAGATAAAGAGCCGGTTCCAGTTGGCTTTTCAAGCCATGGGCACCAAAGGCCCCCAAAACAACGGCTAAAAAACCACTGACTGCCGCTATCAGCAACAAACTCTTTTTTTGCATAGGGAATCCATATCAAACGAGCAGGGATTATACCGAAAATAGTACAGTTACCGAAGGGCACAAAGGAGAAACTAATTTAATCGTGCAGACATCGATAAATAGCAATCTCTCCCACTATAAAGCGGGCATAAAAAAGCCGCTAATCAGCGGCTTTTTTATGCAAAATGAAGCTTATGCTTCCATGGTGACGCGAATCTTCTTCATCGCGCTCTTCTCCAACTGCCTTATACGCTCAGCAGAAACGCCGTATTCGGCAGCCAGCTCATGCAGTGTGGATTTATCATCGGTCAACCAACGGCGCGCCAGGATATCCTTACTACGCTCATCAAGCTGTTCCATTGCCATCATCAGGCGACGCTGAGAGTCCTGCTCCCAGTTAGAATCTTCAACCAGCAGCGACGGATCAGCGCTCTTATCTTCCAGATAGTGAGCAGGAGCCCAAGCTGCCTGTTCATCATCAGCACCTTCCGGCGCATCAAAAGCAGTATCAACGGAAGCCATACGGCCTTCCATCTGACGAACAGTTTTAGCTTCTACGCCCAGATCTTCAGCGATGGCATTTACTTCATCGTTGGTCATCCAGCTCAGACTCTTCTTTTTAGAACGCAGGTTGAAGAACAACTTACGCTGAGCCTTAGTTGTCGCAACTTTAACGATACGCCAGTTACGTAGAATAAATTCGTGCATCTCGGCTTTTACCCAGTGCACTGCAAATGAAACCAGACGTACACCCATGGTTGGGTCGAAACGCTTAACGGCTTTCATCAGGCCCACGTTACCTTCCTGGATAAGGTCACCCAAAGGCAGACCATAACCGGAGTAAGTTTTTGCAACGTGAACAACAAAACGCAGGTGTGACATAACCAAGCGGCGGGCCGCCTCTACGTCACCATCAAAATGCAGGCGCTCACCCAGAGAACGTTCCTCTTCAACGCTCAAAACCGGAATCGCTGTAACAGTCTGTACATACGCATCCAAATTCTGGCCAGGAGAAAGGTTTTCAACAACTTGTAAGCTAGTGCCCATTAATACCTCACATCATTCTGCAAAACGTCGCAGATATGACTTATATCCAATACAAAAGTTCAAACAAAATACTGCTAATTAACGCAGCGGACCGAAAAATATAGAGGAGATAAAGATAAAACGCAAATATGACAGGACTATTTCGGTTCGATATCCCGCAGATGACGGCTAACCGCTAGCTTTGCTCCGAATAACCCCAGCAGAACACCTGCCGCTACAAGAAACAGGCTATCACTGAAACCCAGCCCTTGCAGAACAAAACCACTTTCGTACAAAGCAGCTAGTTGCCCTACAGGCTCAGCCAGAAGCAGTAAACTTACCTGAACACAGAGCCAGGCGATAACAGCCCCCAGCAGGCCAAACCAAAAGCCCGTATAAATAAAGGGGCGACGAACCCATGCATCGGTAGCTCCGACCAGTTTCGACACCTGGATTTCATCCTTCCGGTTCTCAATTGAGAGACGGATTGTATTGCCGACCACCAGCAACACAGACAGCGCTAATAGTGCACCTAAAACAAGAACCACCCGGTTGGCCAGCTCGACAAAAGAGGCCAGCCGCTCAACCCAGATCATATCTAATACGACCTCATCGACCTCTGCGAGCTGTTGCAGCTCATTCTGTAGTTTAATCAGCGCCTGTTTCTGATTATCTACCGGCTGCACCACCACAACTGCAGGCAGTGGATTGTCATCGAGAAATTCAAGCACATCACTTAGACCGGAGATTTTCTGGAATTCATGCAATCCCTGATCTTTGGTTACTAGCTCCACAGCGATCAAATCCTGCCGTAGCAGCATTTTCTGGCTAAATGCCTCGGACTCCGCATCACTCAGGGTCTTTTGCAGATAAAGCGAGATGCGCGGATCACCCTTCCAGTCTCCACTCAGTTGATGCACATTTTTCAGTCCAACAAACATCAAACCCGGTAGCGCCAGGGCAATAGCCAGAACCGCCAGCGTCATCAGACTTGGCAGCGGCGTCAATAGCAGACGACGAAAGGATTCACGGGCCGTGATTTTATGATGGCGCAGCCAGCTACGGCTATGTGCCGCCAGATCAATTTTGTGTTTAGCTGCACCTTTGGATGAAGCTGGTGCCGTAGGCGCTGCAGGCTGAGGACGTTGCTCGCGTACTGCACCACGAATAGGTGGTTTGCCTGGTTCCCGGTTAGAAGCCATCGCGCAGCATCCTCCCCTGATCCAGAATCATTGTTCGGTGCCCCATACGTGAGATCAGCGCCAGATCATGGCTCGCTATCAGTACTGTAGTGCCATGACGATTAAACTCCATAAACAAGCTCATGATCTCCGCAGACAGTTTGGGATCAAGGTTACCTGTAGGCTCATCGGCAAGCAGTACTTGAGGCTTATGGACAATGGCGCGGGCAATGCCGATACGCTGCTGCTCACCTGTGGATAAAGTAATAGGGTTCAACTTCTCTTTATGTAGCAAACCCACTTTATCTAGGGCTGCACGGACACGTTTACCGGTGTCATCAGGATCATAACCGGAGATATTTAGCGGCAGGGCAACATTATCAAAGATAGTCCGATCGAATAGCAGTTGATGGTTCTGAAACACTACGCCAATGCGACGACGGTGATAAGGGATATCATCACGACTAAACTGTGCAATATCCTGATTGGCGACCATCACCTGGCCTCGCGTAGGACGTTCCATCAGCATGATCAGCTTAAGTAGAGTACTTTTTCCGGCACCGGAATGACCGGTCAGGAAAGCCATTTCGCCTCTCTGCAGCGTAAAGTTCACATCACGCAGAGCATCGTGTCCCTCGGGGTAACGTTTACTGACGTTAGAGAAGCGAATCATAGGTAGCTTTTCACACCTGCCTTGCGCGCTTAATCAAACAGCGCGTCAACGAATTCCTGGGATTTAAACGGGCGTAGATCATCGATCTGTTCACCCACACCGATAAAGCGGATCGGCAGGTCCAGCTGTTTAGCGATAGCAAAGATAACACCACCTTTCGCTGTACCATCCAGCTTGGTCAGAGAGATACCTGTTACGCCAACACTGTCTTTGAAGATTTTCGCCTGACTTAGTGCATTTTGACCGGTGCCCGCATCCAGCACCAGCATCACTTCATGAGGCGCTTCTGGGGACAGTTTCTGCGTAACACGCACGACCTTTTCCAGTTCCTGCATCAGGTTGTCTTTATTCTGCAAGCGACCTGCAGTATCAGCGATCAGAACATCAATCCCCTTCGCCTGTGCAGATTGCACCGCATCGTAGATTACAGATGCTGAATCCGCCCCTGTATGTTGAGCGACAACAGGCACATCGTTACGATCTCCCCACACCTGCAGTTGCTCCACTGCCGCAGCACGGAAAGTATCACCTGCAGCCAGCATGACTGACTTGCCTTCTTTCTGGAATTTTTTCGCCAGCTTACCGATGGTCGTGGTTTTACCCACACCGTTTACACCCACCATCAGAATGACGTATGGCTGTTTACTGGTATCAATCTCCAGAGGTTGCTCTGACTGATGCAGAAGGTCCGCCAACTCAGCTTTTAATGCTTCCTGCAACGCCTGCGCATCACCCAGCTGTTTGCGAGCAACCTTATCGGTCAGGCGTTCAATAATCTCGGTTGTTGCCTCAACACCTACATCTGCCATCAGCAGCAGAGTTTCGATCTCTTCCAGAAGATCATCATCGATCTCTTTAGCGCCCAGGAACAGATTACCCAGCTGCTCAGTCAGGTTCTCTTTTGTCTTACTTAGACCCGACTTAATACGAGCAAAGAAGCCCTTTTTCTCTACCGGCGCCTCTTCCTGCTTAACTTCAGGCTCTGGCTGTACTTCTAGGTGCGATTCTGGCTGCGGTTCTGGTTCATGTGCAACCTCAACAACCTGTTCAGAAGCTGCCTCAACAGGAGCTTCTTCCGGCACAACTGCAGGTTCTGGCTCTGCGGCACGTTCCTCTACAGCGGCTTCATCTGCTGATATTTCAGCGGTAGCCTGTTCAGGTGTTTCATCTGCAACCTTCTCAACTACCTCAGCCTCAACACTGTCTTTCGGCTGCGGGCTCTCCTCTAGTTGAGGGCTTTGTTCCCGCTGAGGGCTCTCCTGTTCGGGTAACTGCTTCTCCGCTTCTTCAGCAGAGCCACCAAACATGGATTTCAGTTTTTTAAACATTTAACTTCCTCAATACTGCCGCTCTATAGCCACAGGTCTAAATCTTTATCTGTTCCGGACTCAGTCCAGAAAATCGTCACGATTAACGTATAAATAGATGGCAATCATCACGCCAAGCGATATAGCTGCACCAGCATAGGAGATAAGACTTGTATCCCAGCCGTTTTCAATAAACATTTCCTGCAGTGAAATCATCGCTCAGACTCATCTTTTTTTACTAAAAGCGATTACTAAAAACAGCAGCTCGCCAACAAAGTCTGGTATCTTATCACAGTGCTTTGGCTCAGAGACTACCCCTTATGGAAAATCAGTACCGCCCCTTTTTTAGTCGTAAACAGATCAATGCGCTGATGTGGTTCAGCCTGTTAGCGATCTTGATACTTTCCTCGTTAGGACCTAAAGCGGTGGAATACCAGAATATTGAGCATAACGATGCCAAAAACATCTATTGGATGGAGCTGGATGGGCAGCCTCTGACCTTGACCATGCTACTTCCTGCACGGCCAGCACTGAACGAAAATCAGCGCCAGCTACAACAACTAAAAGCTCAGATTCTGCAGAAACGTCTACGCGATAACGCAAGCCCTGCGTACAGTTTTTCGGTAACCCCTAGACAGGACCGTATTGAGCTAAACCTTAAGTGGGCAGCTGAGCAATCCCTGCCAGATATCAACAATATTCTTACAGCATTACAGCAGCCCGTAGAAACCAGCCGTTGGCAGGAAGCACTTAAAACCATAGAGGCAAGGGACTATCTGCAGAACCAAGCAACAGAACAACAAATTATTAATAAGTTCTTCTCCTCAATTCAGCACGAAAGCACACCGGTACTTTCGCAACTGGCAGGTTCGTTTAACGCTCAGTTTCAACAGATCCGATATGTGATCAGCGGTGATGAAGCCGATAATTATGCGGAACAACTGGAAGAGCTACTGACCGAGAGCACGTCACAAGTTGCACCTCTTTCGACTCCAACAGTCGCAGCTCAGGATATTAATCTCACCAATCCGAGTGATTCCCAGTACCGTATTCTGACTGGCGGACTGATTCCTCCTCGGAATCACGAAGAGTTTGTAGCCTACCGTTTGGCGGCACAGGTTCTGCAAGACCTATTTACCGAATACAAAGACCAACATGGGCTGGATTACCGTCTGCTCTGGGGCGCTCTGAACGTAACCGGTTATCAAGCCGTACTTCTCAGTTCAAAACAACACCTGCAACCTCTGTTACCTCAACTGCAGCAACTCATTACAGATGACTTGGTGGAGTTAAGCCAGAACCGGCTGGCCTATCAATGGGAAGAGCGCATGCGCGATAATCAAAATCAGGTACAGGCGATGAACCTGATCGCCTACTATGATCTGAGCCCCGACACACTGGAAGAATACATCGAGCAGATTCAGGATCAGGATATAGAAAAAGTGATCCAACTTGCCAAACAGGCGCTGCAAACCGATCAGCATATCAATATACTGCTCACCCCCACGCATTAAGGAAACATTATGGGTCGTCGTAATCCACCCCGCAGACCAAGTCAGAAAACCTCGCTTCCCAGTTCACAACTGCGGATTATCGGTGGTCAGTGGCGCGGAAGAAAACTGGAATTCTTAGCAGTGGATGGACTACGCCCTACGCCGGATCGTGTGCGTGAAACCCTGTTCAACTGGATTCAACCCTATGTACCCGGCGCACAGTGCCTGGATCTATTCAGTGGGAGTGGTGCGCTTGGCCTGGAAGCCCTATCACGGGATGCCGAAAGCATCACCTTTGTTGATATCAATTCAGTAACTGCACGCCAATTACAAAACAACCTGCAACAACTTAAAGCTCAGAATGCAGAAGTTATTCAAGCAGATGTTCTGCAGTGGTTGGAAACCCGCTTAACCGATCTGGAACCACGCTATGATCTGGTTTTTCTCGATCCGCCTTTCCATAAGGGATTAGTTGAACCCTGCTGCCAGTTACTAGAAAAGCATAATCTGCTCTCAGACCGAGCGATCATCTATGTAGAAACAGAGTCCGAGTTAGTGGATCCTGGTGTTCCTGAAAACTGGAGTGAGCATCGTCAGAAGAAGGCAGGGCAGGTAAGTTATCGCCTTTACTTCAGGGAATCGGATGCAGAAACTGAGCAGGTAACAGAGTAGGTTAAACCCACTTTAAACCTCAGACTTGTTTAACCCGTAGAGATAACCGGAAACAATCTGTTTGATATGTTTCTTTGTATCGATCAATTTAGGGTCAAGCTGCTGCACACTGGCAACGCTCCCCATAACCACAGCAAGAACCGAGGCGGGTAGCGGGTCCTTCTTCGCAGAAGGCTTTGCTCCAATCTGATTTTGCTTGCGGGCCTTTTTTATGATTTTTGTCAGTAGTTCAATCCAGTCACGTTGCTCAGCGTGAATCTCCGCCTCAATCGCTTTTAGCTCTGGTTCATAGTCACTACCCTGATGGAAAACACGCCAGATGCGCGCTGACTTTTCATCGTGCAGTACCAGATCACACCAATCGGCAACAAAGTCACCCAGCGAAAGCAGTGCATCCTGTCGCGCAGACTGAAGTTGATCGATATACAGATCATCAAGCGGCAGACGATACTCATGGTAGAGCGCTGCCACCAGATCAGCACGGTTTTTAAAGTGCCAATAGAGAGCCCCATGGGTCAATTCAGCCTCTGCTGCAACATCCTTTAGACTGGTACGGGAAATCCCCCTTTCAGCAAACAACCGTAGCGCTGTTTCCATAAGATGTTGGCGAGTCTGTTCAGCTTCTTCTTTTGTCCTGCGTGGCATAACGTCCTGAAAACTCCTTAAGTTGCCCTGCATTATATTAGTTCAGGGCAATTAAAGAGTTACAGAAAGGTTAAGTATTGCAGCGACAAGCAAACAAAACAGCTATCTAACCGATTGCACATCATCCAGATAGTAGCCACCTTCATACTTTTTCAGATCATCTATTTTCAAATTCTTAGGTAATTCAAACCGTGCCGCGAACACCTGACCCGGCTTGATATAACCCTTAACATGATCCACATAACGTTCAACTTTACCGTTACGTTTGACATATAACCCCATCACTAGGTTATTAAGCACGGGACCATTTTTAGCATAACGCCAACGGGTTTCCAGTTTATGCGTCCCCGCTTTACGTGATGATTCCAATTTTAGAGCGGATTGAACTGACCTAACAAACTGAGCCTGTTGTCCCTGCCGACGCTCCTCATGCTTAGCTTCTTGGTGCTGTACATAAGCCCCCAGAGCCGTACTCAGTAATGCCGCCACACCACCACCTTCACCCGCAGCAGTTTCCTTCGAGTTTTTACGCCAAAGTACGTTGTTATCAAGCAATTTAGCGTGGTTCGGGTTAATACGCCCTTTCTGGTAATAAGGCAGCACCGCTTTACCCACCCTCAGGTTTTCCTTATAACGCTCAGCATTTACCGGATGGGAATGGTGGAACAGTGCTCGTGCATTTCCCTGTTCTGCATACTTTCGTTGCCAGATACGGCTAGCCGCCAGCGGATCATAGCCAGCCAACGCCGAGTAGAGGATACCTACACGGTCAGCCTCTCTTTCACTTTCATGGGTGAAGGCTGCTTGGTAACCACTACGTCGCGCTGAATTAGAACCAGCTAGAGCACTGATCTGAGCATGAGTCTGACGTTCATACACATGGTTTGCCACCGTGTGAGCTATTTCATGGCCAATCACTGCAGCCAGCTCTGCATCATCCTTGAGTGTTTCCATCAGATTGGAATGCACAACTATATAAGTACCACCTGTGGTAAAAGCGTTAAATGAGTCGCGCTTAATTAGAACCGGCTTCCAGCGTTCATGCTTGAGATGAGAGATCTTATGAATCCGGTCAAATACTTTAACAAGTCGCAAATACTGGGATCGATTCACAGCGGCATTAATCGGACGTTTTTTCTGTTGCTCCTGCTGCAGTAACTTATCGATATAGGCATTGCCCTGCTTAATCTGTGCCGAACGATTCGCCATACTCAGTGTACGCTGGCCAGTTACACGGTCTCGCTCACTTACAGACTCGGCAACCTGATACAGACCCTGATCTACTTTTTTTAACGTCTGACAGCCCGCCAATACTGTCATCATCAGCGCAACTACTGTGATTCGAGCCCATGCCATACAATCGATACCTCTACGAATAACCATAAAAGACATATAGTCTTTTGTAATATTAAATCTATTTTTTATAACTGATCAACATCAACACATTCCATTATAGTATTTGTACCACCCGTACAATTCCTATAACATGCCGCACTTGCGAATATGCTAATTTATTAGAGTTTTGCTATATAGACTCTAAGCAGACAACAAGTGCTGTGAACCTAATATGAATACGGCTGTATATCCAGGAACATTTGATCCGATTACCAATGGCCATTCGGATCTGATTGAACGCGCTGCCAAGCTATTTGATGAAGTAGTTGTAGCGATTGCAGAAAGCCCTAAAAAGCGGCCAATGCTGCCTTTGGAGACACGTGTTGCGCTGGTTCAGGAAGTCACTGCACACCTAGGCAACGTTAAGATTGTTGGCTTTGATTGTCTATTAGCAGAGTTACTACAGCAACAGAACGCAAACATTATTTTGCGCGGTTTGCGTGCGGTTTCGGATTTTGAGTACGAGTTTCAGCTCGCTGCTATGAACCGACACCTGGCACCAAACGTAGAAAGTATATTTCTGACACCGGCAGAACATCTGTCTTTTGTCTCCTCTACGCTGATCCGTGAGATCTCTAGCCTAGGGGGAGATGTAAGCAAGTTTGTACATCCGTCTGTGTCTAAGGCCCTGACTGAGCACCTGGGCCAGTAACTGTTTAAACTAATGAGTGAGGTAGCCACCCATGGCATTAATCATTACTGACGAATGCATCAACTGCGATGTATG
>NZ_JAAEQH010000244.1 GCF_024231755.1 Neptuniibacter sp. | reverse complement strand
CTTTTATTTTTATGGTTCAGGTACGGCATCACCCCCGAACGAGACTAACTGCCGTGTGTGCTTAAAGGTTTTCTAAGGGACCTGCGAACAAGTCCTGTTAGTGCTCTGCAAGCCCTACGGGGCCTACACGATTTATTCGCAAGTTCCCTAACTTCACTTAACCTCCGGAGGCTCGCCTTCGGTTAAGCATTTTTATTGCAGACCACAGACAACGCTATGGTCTGGAATTCTTTTAAATATCCAATACCAAACGATCTGTTTTAGAACGTGAACAGCAAACTACGATCTGGTCGTTATCCTCTTTTTCCTCATCCGTCAGGAAGTGGTCTTTGTGATCTGGCGTACCTTCCAGAACATCACACAGACATGTGCCGCATACACCCTGCTCACAGGACACATCTACTTTGATTCCTACCGTTGCCAACGCTTCAGTGATGCTCTGTCCGTCCTCTACCATCACAGTGACACCACTCTGCTCTGCAACCACTTCAAATGCGGAACCATGGTTATCCACCTCTGCATTGAAGTATTCGAAGTGAACATTGTCTTTTGGATAGCTGCACGTCTCTTCCGCCGTGCTGATCACCCAATCCATAAAGCCGGTCGGACCGCAGACATAAACATGTTTACCCTCAGCATAAGCACCAAATACCTGCTCAGGGTTAAAACGCTGCTCATCACCCTCATCATCAAAATGCAGGTGCAGTTGCTCAGCAAATTCACTCTGTAGTTCTGCAAGGAAACCGGCGCTGCTGCGGCTTCGGCAGCAGTAATGGAATTCAAAACTTTTACCTTCAGCTTTCAGAGCGTAGGCCATTGTCAGCATCGGTGTTACACCGATACCACCGCCTACCAGAATGCTGCTCTCACCGCTCATATTCAATGGAAAGTGGTTACGTGGTTCGCTGATCTGCAGCTCGTGGCCAACATTGAAATTCTCATGGATCGCAATGGAGCCACCACGGGACGCAGGATCTTTCAAAATACCAAGGCGATAACTCGTGCCGTGGCCAGGTGCATTGCTCAATGAATACTGACGGATGATCTCTGGTGACACATGCACATCAACGTGTGCACCGGCTTCAAAGGCCGGTAACAGGTCACCGTCTTTACGGCTCAGTTCAAAAACCGCAACTCCGTCTGCCTGCTCTTCGCGTCCAGTTACGACTACATCAATCAATTCGCTATTCATCTGCTCACCCTTAAAAATTCTTAATGCCGGACTGCAAGCAGTCCGGCTAACTGACCTTTACTCAGGTCTTAACGCATGTAGATACCACCGTTGATATCCCAGGTTGCCCCAGTCACAAACGACGATTCTCTGCTGGCCAGTTTGGCTACCATGTCCGCTACGAACCCGGCATCTCCCAGCTCTTGTACAGGAATCATGTCGTTGATGATCTGCTCCAGTTTGTCCGCCGGAACCAGATCACGAACTGATGGTAGATCCATCGGACCCGGTGCAACCGCATTCACCGTGACACCGGATGCCGCCAGATTACGGGCAAAGATCTTGGTCATCGCCAGAATCGCACCTTTAGTGGAACCGTAATGGGCACCCGCCGCTGCACCACCATTCTGGCCTGCCAGTGAGGCCAGATTTACGATGCGGCCATAACCCTGATCCGCAAAGTACTGTCCAAAGACCTGACAACCAAAGAAGGTGCCGCGCTGGTTAACTGCAATCACCTTGTCGAACTCTTCAGGAGAGATCTCCATTACCGGTGTAGTCAGCGTTAGCGCTGCGTTATTTACCAACGCATCAACACGACCAAAACGTTCAATGGTCTGCTGCAGTGCTGTATTGAAGTTTTCTTTCTCCAAAACATTCAGCTGCAGAGCCAGAACCCGTTCACCACTGCTGTCGATCTCGTTTGCAGCAGCAATAACGCTCTGCTCATCGGCATCGGTCAGAGCTACGGCAAAACCTGCGTTAAACAGGCTCTGCGCGATAGCCTTACCCAGCCCCTGAGCCGCACCTGTTACCAAAGCAACTTGAGACATGGTTTTCTCCTTACAGGATGTAGCCAATGCTGCTCAGGTAAGAGTCACCGTTTTGCAAACGGATCACCTTCTCATCAATACGGAACTGATCCGCATCTTTCTGCAGCTTGTAAGTCACATCCGCCGGGTAAGTTTTAGTGTTACCGTGGCGGCATTCACTCAGGTACATAGAGCAACGTACAGTTACGAACTCATCATCCTGCTCCAGAATGCGGAAGCGCCCCATCTGACGAACAGTTTTCTCTGTAGTCTGAGTTGATACCGCTTCACCACCGACCAGACGAGCTACGCGCAGCTGGCGCATCTCCGCTTTGTCGTAAGCAAAGTTCAGAGTGTTAGCAAAGTCAGTTTCCTTAGGATCGATTGGCACGATGTAAACACCGCCCTCTGTCCAAAGATCCAACCAGTTTTGGTACTCTTCGAAATCCAGCATGTCCGCTTCTGCATCAACAAAAGCTTTTACCTGATTCAGCAAACTTAGATCTGTCATTCCTAATCTCCTCTCAATCAGGCTGTCATTACTTTCTTGTACTGGCGGTACGCTGCACGCATACCTGTCTCGGAGCAGACTGCACCGTAAACATTGCCATCTTCGCTGGTATCCAGGTTTTCCATACCGCGGTTAACCAGAATCCACTCATCTTTACCGGCGTGGGAACCTTTCTGTACACGTTCCCATGCTTCAGCATCGTCCGGCGTACCAAAGCCCATTGGACCCTGGAAATGTTCATGCAAACGCAGACGCATCTGGTTGAATGGCGCAGGTGCACCCTCACCACCCAGTGCAACGTGGTGGATCTCAGTTTCATTAACGCTGATAGGTGCCAGTACACGGAAGAACGCCATTGAACATGCAACGTTCGGGAACAGGTTCAGGTTGAAGCCGGAACCACCTACTGCACGTACCATGCGACGCACTTCTTCATCGGAGTGACCTTCTGCCGCCAGCTCTTCTGCCAGTTCTTTGAAACGGTCTGGGATTGGTGCATCCAGATCCTGTTCCAGATCAACCAGCTCAGGGATCATCACCATCACACTGTGACCGTTACCCAGATCTTCTACTCGACCTTCGCCATCCAAGAAGTCGAATACTTCAGCAGTCTGGTCGTCTACAGAGGATACGAATGACTTATGTACGATTGGGAAGTGGTAAGCATCCGTAGTGTTTTCCAGCTGGATCTTCCAGTTGCCCGGGAAACGGAAACGGTGATCACCCAGAACCTTCAGTGGGTAACCGCCACTCTGTTTCATAAACAGATCGATCCACTTCTTAGCACCACCCAGGAAGTCTTCCAGCGGCTCAATATCTTCTTTGAATGTCGCGAAGATCATGCCCTGGTAAGTTTCAAAGCGCAGGCTGATCAGTGGGTATTCAGACTTGTCGAATACACCGTCATACTCTTCTGGCTTAGGGATCGCACGCAGTGCGCCATCCAATGAGTAACCCCAACCGTGGTATGGGCACATGAAGCTCTTGGTTTTACCCTTCTTACCTTCACATACTGTTGCAGCGCGGTGACGGCAGCGGTTCAGCAGTACGTGGATGTTTTTCTTACGGTCACGGCTGATGATTACAGAGTGACGACCGATCATCGCTGTTTTGTAGGAACCTACTTCTGGCACTTCACTTTCATGACCTACCCAAACCCAAGTGTTGTTAAACACTTTGTCCAGTTCCTCTTCGAAGATTTCCGGATCGGAATAGATCGAAGTGTGGACCTTGTCTTCTTTAATTAGCTGCTCGTAATCAGCAGCTACATTTTTAATATCAATCATGTCTGTCATGGGGTTCCCCAATCTTTATTGTTTTTCACTACACTACTTG
>NZ_JAAEQH010000243.1 GCF_024231755.1 Neptuniibacter sp. | reverse complement strand
TATCGATACTGAACAACATTCTCGACTACTCAAAAATCGAGTCTGGTCAGTTAGCACAGGAGCAGAAACCGTTCCTGATACAGGAGGTTTTGGATGAGATCTACAACCTGTTCCTGCCGGTAGCGCAGGAAAAGTCACTGCAGATTGTTCCCGCTATCGACCGATCCCTACCAAACGTGATGGGTGATAAACAGGTCCTCAACCAGATCCTGATCAACCTATTCTCTAACGCACTCAAATTTACCCACGAAGGGTATATTCGACTCTGTGCAGAGAAAATCAAAAATGACTCTCAGGGAATAACGCTGCGCTTCAGTATCGAAGATACCGGCATCGGGATAGCAGAATCGGCACAAGATAAAATCTTCCAACACTTTACTCAGGCGGACAGTTCTATCACGCGTCGCTATGGTGGAACGGGTCTTGGCTTAGCTATCACTAAACAGATTATCGAACATCTTGGAGGACAGGTCGTCTGCCAGAGTGAAGAAGGCAAAGGCACCACATTCTGGTTTGAACTCACTTACCCTGTAGCTACTGAGCTACCCGACCAGGCTGAAACAAAACAGTTTGCCGCCAAGAATCAGTCTCTGGATATTCTTCTGGTCGAAGACACTCCGATCAACCAGGCCGTCACCAAAGGCTTGCTGGAGAGTGATGGGCACGTTGTATCGATTGCAGACGACGGCTTCACCGCCCTCTCCATGCATAATGATCATGACTACGATCTGATTCTAATGGATATCCACCTGCCGGATATGGATGGGGTCGAGACCACCCGTAGAATCAGGCAACACCCTAAAGCCGAGAAAGCTCAGATCAAAGTAATAGCCCTGACCGCCTCTGTGGCACAACATGAGGTGGATAACTACCTGAAAGCGGGAATGGATGGAGTTCTGGCCAAACCCATTCAATATGACGAATTACAGAAAATCCTTCAACAGCAAGGTTCCCAGACAGATATGACCACAGATAGCTCAGACGACATGCTGGATATAACGCTTCTTAAACAGCACCAATCAATGCTTGGCGAAGAGAGCCTTCAAGAACTTTTGAAGCAGTTTAAACTACAGGCCGACAGTCTGTTATCTGACTTGGAAAAACATATGCAGGAACAGGATTTCAACAGTCTGACTCACAAAGCCCATACGCTGGCTGGTGCATCGGCCAACTTTGGCTTCAAATCACTGCAGCAACTTAGCAAGCAACTGGAAAATGATGCTCAACAGCCTAATGGGAAAGATATTGCAGGACAGATAGAAGAGCTAAACAAAGTACATCAGATTAGTAATGAAAAGCTGGAACAGACCTTTTCTCTATAGTGTAAAACTCTAGATCTGATCTGACAGTACATGTCCGCTGTGGACACTTTGCAGACATTAACGATTTAGATTTTTGTTCGCCTGTTTATTTCTATTGGTCCATTGAATGACGATGGGTGTAAGAAGATGATTTACAGCATCAAAGAATCTAACTGTTTTATTGTCCGTACAATACGTTTTCAAATCTGAATAAAAAGTACTGTTTTTATAATATATGTGGAAATCATTACTTTTGGTTACGATGTGTCCAAAAGAAGTCACATAGCCAGCAGCCCAAGAGCGATATAAGTATTTATTATCACTGTTCAAACTTGCTAAATACTTTTTGCATGTGTGATTACCAAGGCCAATTACAGCCATCACAGACTCATTCTCATAACTCAAACTTTCGCTAGTAAAGCCGTGAGAAGATGCCATTAAAAGAAAAGAGAATACAAAACTCTTAATCCGCATTATTCATTTCCATTGATGTTACTGCTAGTGACACGAAGCATTCATTACAGACGCTCTATGTTGTTAAGCCCTCCCATTAGTATTGCACGTCACTTCATGCCAGAAAAATTGTAATCCCAATCAGCACCATGAATACACCAAGATTAACTAGGGCTTTAGTTCGGTATCTACACCCTACTTCAGTAAGCCCATTGTGAATCCAAATAGCATTTGTGAAATTAAAAGATATATATCGGTTACGGCTTGCAACTTCCTTATTTGTATGGGAAAGCGCCTTAGCCAAAAAGTAGATAGCCCTTATAAACACGAAGCTCCCGAACACAATGCTTATAGATAAGCTGATTGCAACTAGGCTGTTTCCGATGATTTCCATATAGGCCCAACATTACTTATTCGAAGGGTTAAAGTCTTCTACCGACACATTTGTGACATTACTATCCCACAAACAGCAGAATAGCTCCTAGGGCGATGCTTCCATAGCCAAAAATTAAGTACCAGTCTTTATCTCGATCTAGAACCTGCTGAGAATAAATAAACACTTCATCCTTACATCGACCTACAAGCACCAAACGCATACCAATAAAGATAAGGATTAAAGATGGATAAACATCCAGATACCAGTCATAGCTTGCATCATCTGCTGTCGCAAAACGGAACAATAATGCTCCAAAAGCCATTAAATCTAATAAGTAACCTAATACATATACCATTACAGGAACACTTAATCCTTGTGCCAACTATGTAGAGCAGTTAA
This sequence comes from Neptuniibacter sp., assembly GCF_024231755.1. Taxonomy (GTDB): domain Bacteria; phylum Pseudomonadota; class Gammaproteobacteria; order Pseudomonadales; family Balneatricaceae; genus Neptuniibacter. The sequence goes on along the minus strand of NZ_JAAEQH010000243.1, from coordinate 10,862 downwards.
AGAGCATGAAGTCATTTTCCGACACAAAGTAGCCATGGGCTTCACGCAGGCTCTAATAATCCACTATTTACACAATACAGAAAGAAAAGGATCGGAACTGATATGTACTGTATAGCTTTCCCTAAAGAAGGATAATCAAACTTAAAAGACCACAAATTGATAAGAAACTTTAACCAGAACGCTAACCCCTTAAAGCAGAAAAACATCGAAGCCAACAGGCCCACAATCAAGGAAGCCTGTACAAACAATACTGTCTCCATTTCAATATCATTCCTTGTTTAGAAGCACGCTCTAAGTCTACTGCTGACACTTTGCGGACTTAATCTTCTCTGAAAATCAATCTGCACAAAGCGCTTGTTCAAACTGATAATATTTCTCTTTGCTACCCACAAAAGCCACTAAGTAATCATAGTCATCCATCTTGTAAACGGAAACTAGCGTGCCAGCATGCTCTTTGAGCATAAAGTTAGAGTCACAGCTGCTTTGAATGGACTTAGGCACTTGAAAAGAAGTGTATGCATCCGCTATTTTTTCAGGATTGGTCGAAGGAAAAATCATAACTTTTCCATAACATGACGACTGCTGACACGAACGATCAAAAGAAATACTTATAGCATCCCTGTCATAAACCTCGTAGGGATTATAAAACTCTCCACCTTTAAAGGTAATGAATTTACCAAACAGGCTAATTCCTTCGGCCATGGAAGGGTTACTCAATATAAGAAGAAACACCATCACCAGATTTTTCATTAAACCGTTTTAACCATTCCTTGATATTGATTATCTCAGAGCCAAAGTAACCACTGTAGTCACTTTCCGACACAAACCAGTCGTTCTATGCGCCTAAAGCCCCCTAACCTGTTTTGGTGATCTCATCAAAGTGTTTGAAGAATAATAAGGCCCAGGTAATTAAAGTAATTACATAAGGCACTAAGAAACTGTCACTAAAGACCAGTGATGAGAAAATAAATAGCGAGCCTACTGCAATACAGATTATATTTATTTTTGCCATTGGCTTGTTGATAACTAGCTTAACTACACCCCCAGTAGAAATAGGAAAGAATAGCGCTATAAAACCAAACAACACACCCCCAATATTGAGCGCAAACAATGAACCCAACAAGATGGTGGAACCTAGCACAAGCAAGCCAGCAAGTGGAATAGTATTGATATATTCATGATAGTTGTCGTTAAAACTCATAATGAACAAATCCATGTTGCATTAGCTTTGAGTATCTTGCCGCCTACCGACACTTTGCGGAAATCTATAGTTATTGCCTTTTCTTAACTTCAATTATTGCTTCATCTAAGGCTGACTCAATAACATCTAATACATCATTGTCTGATGGAGTACCCCAAACTTGATCCATTCCTCCACCAGAGAAGAAAGCACCGTTGTAGCTACCGGTGAGTAGCACCTCAATGTTAGTTTCAGTGTGATACTTATCGAATAGCCTTAATATAATTTCATTAGCTATCATTTCTGCTGATCCCGAGGCCGGATAAATATCTTGATAGAACTCCTTATTTACTCCGGGAGTTATCTTAATCCATTTAACGTCAAGACTGTCTAGAACAATCACCCCTCTGTTATCTTGTAAAAATAACCTTTGGCCTAGATAGAGTTCTATATGAGAAAGGAAGTTCTCTGGAAGCTGAGAATCACCTAATGTCATGACAGTTTCGCCATGCAATAGATCCAGCCGCGTTGTCTTTAACTGATCATTTCTGTTATCAGTCAAAGTAACAATTTCTGGGTTGTAATTGTTATTTATAGGATGTTTAAGAGGTGCAGAACCACAACCAGTTAATAGCAGTATAAGAAGAGAAGCAAAGTGCTTTATCATGAAATTCAATTGGGCTTCCTATGCCATAGTTCAAATAGATCCATTAGATTCGGATCGCAAATATCTCCTACAACAGCCTCAGATGCAAGTGGCTCTATCGTCCGCTTCTGGTACTTTTGAGACGTTTTGATCCAGATCTAATATGACAACAGCTGTCAGCTTTAATCCAGACTTCTTCATCCAAAGCTGACTGGAAAACTTAAACAAATCTTACCAGCTCAGATTTTCGGTTAATCTTTAGCTTACCGAACGCTCTTTTTTTGTAAGTAATCACCGTTGATTCGGACAGTTCCAGCTCAATTCCAATCGATTTTGCAGTATGCCCCTGCAGGATCATATTGCAGATCTGGGCTTCCCGTTCAGAAAGCCCCGATATCAACAGTGATTTAATAACTCCGCGTTTCTGGCGTTCATCCCGAAAGTGCTTTAACAGCAAAGAGCCGATCAGCGTACTTGCCTGCTTCAGATCCTCGTACTGATTCTCTGCAAAACCATCTTCCTGCTTGCTGTAGAAATTAACGTAGAAAAGGTGCTGACTTTCACGGTCAATGACTACAAAAGCAAACTTCGCATCGAATTTGGGAACATTAAAAAAGCGGCGTCGATAGACCGGAGGAAGCGTTCGTTTCTCAAGCAGCCGGCTTGGTGCGCTATCCGGTGCAGCTAATACTGAATCCTTCAGCTCCTGGAGCATGGGATCATCCAGATAAGCCCCTTCCAGATATAGTGATGCTAGCTCCAAGCCCAAGTCGGGTTGATTAACATTATGTGCTAAACGACAGCTGGCATAATCACCATTCGGAGAGAACTCAAACACCATATATTGATCGATAGGTGCGAGTTTCTTCATCATCTGAAAAAAGCGTGGATAGAACTCGCCACCGCCCAACTTATCTATACAGCCAGCTATCTGTTCTGTCAGCTCCTGCCAGAAGTGTTTTTCTAGAGGCATGCTCTTCTCACATCAGTATTTTATTGAGCAGTATAGCGTTTAGTTTGCTTGTTTTTGTCCCCATTTTATGGGGACAAGGCTATTCTGTATATCTCATTAGAATTGCACGCTGGGCGTGCTGTTTACACACGCTGTTCACTACCAGTAATAGCATTAACTTAGGAGTTCTGAGTGTCTACAAAAGATGTGGTTGATCGTTCTGCAATTATCTTACTGCTGGTTCTCTGCGTTCTTTGGGGTCTGCAGCAAGTAGCGATCAAAGTCACTCTGGATTCTGTGTCCCCTATCATGCAAGCAGCACTTCGTTCTATCGGGGCCGTACTGTTGCTTTGTGTCTGGATGCGTTGGAAAAACATCCCCATTTTCCAGAGGGATGGAGCTGAATGGTGGGGGATTGTTGCGGGTCTGTTATTCACCGCTGAGTTTGCCCTTCTTTACTGGTCGCTTGAATTTACTACGGCATCCCGAGCTATCGTATTTCTCTACCTATCTCCCTTTGTGGTTGCATTAGGGATGCACCTGCTAGTGCCCAGTGAGCGCTTAAAACTGCTACAAGTGATCGGCTTATGCTGTGCTTTTACAGGCATAGTTATCGCTTTTATGGATGAAGGCAGTAGCAGTGAATTTGGCTGGATCGGTGATCTGATGGCAATTGGTGCAGCTATCTTATGGGGCTCGATGACCGTTGTGGTTAAAGCTTCACCTCAACGTTTATTACGCGCAGAGAAGGTCTTGTTCTATCAATTGGGTGTTTCCGCTCTTCTGCTACCCTTCTGCTCCATACTCAACGGTGAACCAGGCATCATCGAGCTAAACCAACTCGCTGTTTTATCACTGCTGTTCCAGGCGGTAATCATTGCGTTTATCTCCTATGTAGCATGGTACTGGCTGATCCATCACTACCCAGCATCAAAGATCACCCCTTTCGGGTTTATCACACCTCTGTTCGGTGTGTTGTTCGGTTTCCTACTGTTGAACGAGCCTATTTCAGCCTCCTTTATTATCGCTCTAGCCTTGGTTGCTGGAGGAATCTTTCTGGTAAATAAACCCGCTAAAAAGGAAAAGGGGCTAAAAGAAAAAGAACTAAAGGAAAAAGAGCTAAAGGAAGAAGAATCTAAGGAGAGCAGTAATATTACTGCTCAATAGCACGGCAATGCTTCAGGAATACACAGGCTAACTACTCTCTTAGGTCAAGCCCTATCGTATAACTCTCCACAAGCCAACCCTTGATGAATCGCAGGGGCTAAGAGAGAAATTAAAGGGAACTGGGCAAAATCAGGCGCGTAGCGGTCAATTAAATATGGGTCAATCATACCTATCCCTGAGAATGTAACTTCATCACCAGTAAAGGTTTCATCAAAGGTAAAAGACAATCCCCCACCTTTCGACAAACTAAAGTACTCTTTGGCGTGATGAGCCGCCTTAGGTACAAAAACTAAACGAGCTAGCTTGTTATCAGGAACACCTTTGCAAACTAGCTCGGAAAACTCCAAATCGGTAGATATAGCAATATCTACCAGGAGGAAAGGCTCTTCACCCAATAGATCGCGCGCCTGAAGTAAGCGACCACCATTCTCAAGCGGCTCCGATTCGATAGAGAAGGAGCAAACCAAGCTTTCGAATGACATTGCCGAAACAGCGTTGATAACCTGATTGGAAGAGTTATTAACCGCGATAATCGCTTCAGAACAACCTGCCTGTTCAATTCTGCGAAGCGTTCGCTCAAGCAAAATACTTTCGCTGACCTCTAATTCAGATTTAGGCAAATCCAAGGTTAACGGCTTCATGTTTTCGCTGCTATCAGCTGCCAACACCAGTGCTTTCATACTAATTCATCTCCAATTGAGCTGCCTAAATTGGCTATCAAGCCCTGAATCAGGTGCTTGTTTTTGTACGTTTTTAATGAGGGGTCGTTATACAGACCAACTAATTCTGCTCAATGGCACGACATCGATGGCGGAAAGCCCAGAAAGTAATCGCTCCTGAACTGGCGCCTAACACAGCAAATCCCATAATCACGGGTATTACCGTGTTATCAAACGCCTGCCCCACTATCAGGCCTAGCCCTACCGCAACAAAGGTAGACACCGCTCCGACCACACTGGAAGCGAGACCAGCAACATGACCAAAAGGCTCCATTGCCAACGCATTAAGGTTGCCAAACTGAATCCCCATCGCAAACAGCACCAGACTGAAGTAGATCATCATGCTCCAGAACGGCGGATTCAGATCCAGATACAGGGCGAACCACCAGGCAATAACTGAAGAGACAACGGTTAGGAGTTGTGCTCCAAGCAGCAATGAACGCATACCCAACCACAGCACCAGCTTTGCATTAAGCAGTGAAGCCGCACCGATTCCCGCGGCTAGTAGCGCAAAATAAACCGGGAACATCGCCCCCTGCTGATAAAGGTCCTGCATGATCTGTTGTACCGAGTTCAAGAAGCCAAGAAATGCACCAAAGGTAAGGCCTAACCCCAACACGAACCCCCGCGAAGCCTGGTGTGCCAATAGCTCTTTCATACTGTTCCAGATAACCACAGGACGCATTGGCGTTCGCCTATCAAGCGGAAGTGTTTCTGGTAAACGAAAGGCAAACCAGATCAAAGCGATAAGGCCAACAACAAGCAAAAGAATAAAAATCTCCTGCCAACCGGCAAACATCAAAACCACTTGTCCGATCAGTGGTGCTACTACAGGGGAGAGAATAAACAGGGTCATAATAAACGACATCACCCGCGCCATCTGGGCCCCTTTATACTGATCCCGCACAATCGCCAAAGTAACAATACGTGGCCCTGCTGCTCCCAATCCCTGTAGGAATCGACCAAGTAACATGCCTTGCATATCTTCAGCGAACAAGCAGACAAAAGAGCCGACAATAAAGATGGAAAACCCCAGGTAGACCGAAGGCTTCCGCCCCCAGGCATCAGACAATGGTCCGTACACCAGTTGACCTGCAGCAACCCCAAAGAAAACCCCGGTAATTACCAATTGAATATCATTGGGGTTACTGACACCCAGATCACTTCCTATCAAGGCCAATGCAGGTAGTACCGCATCTATCGATAACGCGACAAAACACATAATCAGCGCCATCAGAGACACAAACTCGATAAATCCGGGGGCAGTTGATCTATTCACAAAAACTCCTGCTTAAAATTCAGTTACTGAGTGGGCTGGTCTAATAACAGTTCCGGCGAGAAACCCGCGCAGAAGTTGCCCCAGAACTTTCCGTTCACATACAGCGGGATAGACAGTGAATTGAGGATCTCACCGGTATCACGGATCACTGTCAGCAAAAGGAAAGGCGAAGTCTGGTTGGCCCGGCGTTGTTCAACACGGTTGGCGTTGTAGATTCGACGATGACGACTCAGGGCATTATCCACTTCAAAGTTACCTGTAATCGGTTTAGATATTTTGCTGTTATGCGCCGGACAATAGCCGTTGCGGTCAAATGCACAGGCGATGGCAAACTCAGGAAACTGATTTATAAACTGGTCATACAATGGCTGGATTTTATGTTCGAACTGCTGGGTATAAGCAACGTTATATTTTTCTGGCTGCTGATCAGGGTTCTCTCGGGAGTACTGGGTATCGAACAGATTAACCCCTGCGTTATTCATCTCTTCCAGAGCATCCTGAATTTTATTTGCCCCATCTTTTGCCCGCCCCAAAATCGTTTCAAAACCACCAAAGCCAATACTGAAGCGTGATAACAACTCCTGCATCTCCTCGGTACAGTTTTCCAGTTCCAGAGAATGCTTAGTGGACACCTCCATCTCCGATTTAATATCCACAGAGATATCGGTGATTTCGGTAACATGCTGATGGGTGTTGTTATTTGTGTATGACAGCTCTTCAATAGCTGCGCTGATATTATTCATCTGACCACTGACCTCTTCGAAATCAACGATCATTGTTTTGAACTTGTCACTAACCTGAGTGATAAATTGATCGGTTTCCGAGACGTACTGCATGATATTGGACGCCCCAGACTTAGTATTACCCACCAGCGAAACCATCTGTTTGATATTGCTATCAATCTCCTGAGTTGCCTCACTAACTTTCTGTGACAGAGTACGTACCTCATCAGCTACAACCGAGAAGCCCCTTCCTGCCTCACCCGCACGCGCAGCTTCAATCGAAGCATTGAGAGCGAGAAGATTGGTTTGATCGGAGAAGTCCTGAACCAGTGTGAGAACCTTGATGATGTTTTCCGAGTTTTCCGATAGTTTCTGTACCACGCTTAGGAAGTCATTAACCTGACTTTCAATTGAACGCATCTGCTCCTGCACATGAGACATCTCCTCCCCTGCAGTTCGGATCTCCACGAGATTACGGTCATTCCTGTTAGCAATGTCAGTTGTATTACCTGCTATACCCTCTATCGCCTGAGTCGCCTCCTGACTGGCCTGGAACACCTTCTGCGCTTGTTCTTCCTGTGATTGAGCTGAGCTTTTGGCATCATGGATCACTTTCTGCAGCTGGCTGGCACTTAATGCCACTTTGACACTACGCTGCCGGGTATCCGCTATCATCTGCTTCAGGTTATTGGAGAAGCTGTTGTAGCTTTCAGCCATCGTAGAAATTTCATCGCAGGTGTAGGTCGGCAGATTGGCGGATATATCTCCCTCTTTATGCTCTACGTCATTGAGCACCTCGGTCATATGCTTAATCGGCGCCAGGAAAAGGTGGCGCATAAAGAAGATACTGAACAGGGCTGAGCCCAGACAAAAGCTCAGAGCAGCTACAGAGCCGTAATAAAGCTGATTAGAAAGATCGTTGATATGGCTATCAACCTGATTACCAGAAGCATGCATTAGCTGGGTTTCTGAAAGACCCAGATATAACCAAAAGGCAGCAGCAACCAAAATAAAATTTGGCACCACTAGAAACAGAACATTACCGACTATTTTTTTAGTTAAAGTGTTAAAAAAAGTCTTTTCGATATTTTTATAAATATTCAACTTAATCACCCGTAACATAAAAAAAGACAATAGAAAGCCCGGCCCAATGCTCAGCATCGAACTGAAATTCTCAAAATTTATAGGGAGGAAGCCCCTTAATGTGCAGGAAAGGGGCTGTCCAGGAGCGGATTAACTAGCGTTAATCCAGAGCTAAAATAGACCGTAAGCTATCTTTAAGAAGGCTAGCCTGATCTTCAGGCAGAGCAGCCAAGGCATTGGCTTCGTGCACTTTAGCAATATTAAGAAGCTGTGAAGCCAGCACAGTTCCCTTTGCAGAAAGTGCTACCGCGTTGTCATTTACAAACTCCAGTGTGCCTTTATCAGCCATCCACTCAGCGGTTTCCCGTAACGCACCTTCCGGCTGCATTACCAGTGGAGCCAGATCAGAAAGATTCATCTGGGCGTTATCAGACAGAATAGCAACAACACGCCACTCTTCAGGTGTGACACCGCACTCCTGCTGCATCTTAGGATACAATTCCTGGCTGTGACGGTTATAAGTTTCTCGCAAAAGATAGAGTAGATAATCACTGATAAACTCACTGGCACCGTTGGTAGCCGTTGGTTTAACCATAGCCGGGTGAGAAGCGGAAACAGCATAACTACCACGGGAGAAAACCAATGGTTGATGGATATCCTTGTAGCGATAATCAACCACTTCACCTACCAGAATCAGGTGATCACCACCCTCATATACAGCCCAGGATTTACACTCAAACTGAGCAGCATAATCGTCTAATACCGGACTGCCACCGATTCCATCGTGGTATTCAATACCACTGAATTTATCTTCACCACGACTAGCAAAGCGGTTTGATATATCCACCTGATCACGACTCAGAACATTCACCGCAAAATGCTCGGTATTTCTGAATGTATCCAGGCTATAAGCCCCTTTATCGATACTCCACAGAATCAATGGCGGATCGATAGAAACAGAGTTAAAGCTACTGGCAGTTACACCAATAGGTTCACCCTTTTCATCTCTGGTCGTAATAACTGTTACACCGGTTGGAAACTGACCTAAAGCCCGGCGAAAATCTTTTACATCAAACGCACTATTACCCATCTTAAGCACCCTTATCTTTATTATTATTTCTTAACGTCCCAGTTTGTCTGCAGACTGGCCACCAATACCGAAATGCGGCTTAGGGATCTCATTAATTAATACGCGAACGTTACCTTCCGGTGCATCCAGCGACTCCATGATGGCGTCGGTTACTTTGCGGATCAGCTTTGCTTTCTGCTCCGGAGTACGACCTTCCATCATCTGAATATTTGCGATTGGCATTTTTTCTACCTTCTATTCTTTATCAGAAGCTCAACGCCCCTGTTTATCCGCGGATAGGCCACCAATACCAAACTCAGATTTTGGGATCTCATTAATGATCACGGTGACGTTTTGCTCAGGAGCATCAATCGCCTCCATCACAGCATCCGTTACTTTACGAATCATCTTTTCTTTCTGATCCGCAGTTCGACCTGACATCATATTCACCTGAACAATTGGCATTGGCTTACCCTCTTCCCACACTCTAGTGGTTTATACGAACTTACCGCTAACGGTTCCCAGATCCTGATAACGGACACAGAAGCTGTCGCCTTTGTTTACCTGAACTGCTGCAGTGATCGCACCAATCATGATGAAAGTGCCCGCAGGGATCTCTTCACCACGCTCGCCCAGCATGTTTGCCAGCATCGCTACAGAAGAAGCAGGATGTCCTAGTACTGCAGCACCAGCACCCAGTTGAACCACTTCACCGTTCACTTCCATCACCACACCCAGATTTTTCAGGTCCAGATCTGCAGGATCAGCCATGGTGCCGCCTGCGATGAAACGAGTAGATGAGGAGTTATCTGCGATTACGCTCTTAAGATCGAATTTGAAGTCTTTGTAACGTGAATCAATAACTTCAACAGCGGGCATAACAAAGTCAGTGGCACGCAGCACATCGCCGATATGTACGCCAGGACCTTTCAGCGGTGCTTTAGTAACAAATGCCAGCTCTGCTTCGATCTTAGGATGGATCAGCTCATCATGTTTGATCTCACCACCGTCAGGTACAGAGAAGTAATCAGCCAGAAAGCCGTAACATGGATGCTCTACACCCATCTGAGCCATTTTTGCCCAGGAGGTCAGGCCCATCTTCATGCCCACAATTTTGTTTCCACGCGCTTCTTTACGACGGCGGATCTCCCACTGAATGTCGAAGGCATCCTTGTAGGTCATCTGTGGGTAATCATCAGTGATCTTGGTAATTTCGTACGCCTGAAGCTCTGCGTTTTCACAGTGCTCAGCCAACTTTTCAATCTCAGCTTGAGTCAGTTTATTTTCGTATGCTTCAGCCATTAGATTAATCCTCGGTCTTTCGCCATGGTCAATGCCAGGTCTTCAATCATGTCTTCTTGTCCACCAACAGTGCCACGGCGGCCTAGCTCTACCAGAATGTCACGCGCCTGAATGCCGTATTTCGCTTCAGCACGCTGCGCAAACAATAGGAAGGAGCTGTAAACACCTGCGTAACCCAAAGTCAGGGCATCGCGGTCTACACGGATCGGCTGATCCATCAGTGGTACAACCACGTCTTCTGCCACATCCATGATCTTGTAAAGATCGATGCCGTGATTGGCTTCCATTCGCTCAAGAACCGCGACAAATACTTCCAGAGGAGTATTACCAGCGCCTGCACCCAGACCTGCAACGGAGCCATCGATGCGCACAGCACCAGCGTCAACGGCTGCTAGTGAGTTAGCGATCGCCATGCCCATGTTGTGGTGACCGTGGAAACCGATCTCAGTATTCGGATTCAGTTCTGCACGCAGCAGGCCGATCTTTTCTGTCACTTCGTCTGGAAGCATGTAACCAGCAGAGTCGGTGCAGTAGATGCAGTTAGCGCCGTAGCTTTCCATCAGCTTGGCCTGCTCCAGAATTTTCTCTGCAGAAACCATATGCGCCATCATCAGGAAGCCAACCGTATCCATCTCCATCTTCGCAGCCATACCGATATGCTGTTCAGATACGTCCGCTTCGGTACAGTGAGTGGCAACACGAATCGTGCTTACACCACAATCGTTTGCCATTTTCAGATGATC
>NZ_JAAEQH010000242.1 GCF_024231755.1 Neptuniibacter sp. | reverse complement strand
CAGCGTCGGCACTTTGAATCCTGCTGCGTAAGCAATCTTAAAAACCAATGTTTTCAATCACTTACTCAACACCTCACCTCGTTCAAAACCGCCTTAATTTGCGGCCTCCCTAAGCAAGGACGGCGAATTCTACAGACATATGAAATCAGGTCAACAGGGAATCTAAAAAAAGTTTAAAAAATATAGAAAAAACTTCAGGAAACATCATATTTGTTCACTAGGCATACAGAAGAAGTACCAATTGCAGATTTAGAGGTAGAATTTCCAAAATCTAGCGCTGGAATCTGTTTATTTTTCGATAAGGAAACACATCAACCACATCACCTTCTTTAACTTGGCTTTGCATTTCTTTCCAGAAAGCCACACCCATCAGATCGCCATGCAGTTCGCTGAATATTTTTCTTACTTTACGGTTGCATGCCGTCAGCATACTGAATTCTTCAGGGAACACATCATTAAGCCCCACCGAATACCATGGCTCATCAGCCAGCTCTTGCTCAGGGTACATTGGCTCAGGAATCACTCTGAAATTACACTCTGTGAGATACATAATCTCATCGTAGTCGTAGAACACTACCCTTCCATGCCGAGTCACCCCGAAATTCTTAAAGAGCATATCTCCAGCAAATATATTCGCTGCGGCTAGCTGCTTAATCGCTTTACCGAATTCATTGATCGCATTAATCAGTGCAGTCTCATCTCCTCTCTCTAGCGCATTATCGATATAGATATTAAGCGGAGTCATATAACGCTCTGTCCATAGATGTTTAATCACCACTTCATCTTCTGTAATTTCCAGAGACGAAGCGGCCACCTTTTTAAGTTCAATAATCAGTTCTTCAGAAAAACGCTCGCGCGGGAAACTAAAGTTTGTAAATTCCTGAGTATCAGCCATACGCCCCACCCGATCATGGCGCTTTACCAGTTGATATTTCTGCTTCACAACATCACGAGTGATCTGCTTAGAAGATGAGAAACGATCTTTTATGATTTTAAACACCACAGGAAAGGACGGCAGTGTGAACACAGTCATCACCATGCCTTTAATGCCAGGCGCTATAACAAATTCATCATCAGAGATTTCTAAATGGTCCACTAAGTTTCGGTAAAATTCTGCTTTACCCTGTTTATAAAAACCTATCGAGCTATATAACTCAGGTTTGGATTTTGCCGGAATTAAGGTATTTAAGAATCTTATAAATTCTGAGGGTACGTTTATATCTACAAGAAAGTAGGAGCGTGTGAAGCTAAATACAACGGACACATCATTTTCATCACTTAAAGCTGTATCTATATATAGAGCCCCATTCTCATTATTGAGCACCGCAATCACAAATGGCTCACTACTGTGATCAAAGTGTACCCTACCTACAATGTAGGCAGCCTTGTTGCGGTAAAAGACACTTTTAACAATCTCTACTGTAGTTTCTTGATCTGCTAACACACTATCTGGAAGTTTTTGACGAACATATTGCACCAGATTACGTATATCCCTTCGCTTGTTTTCCCAGGGAATGTTGAAAGTGTAATCATCCATCATCCGCTTGAGCATGTTCACTAAACCACCATCGTGGATGGAATAGCTTTTAAAGATCTGATCACCGGAATTGATTTCATTACCCACCAGCGATGAACGGATAAACATATGTTCGCCGTCAATATGGTGATGCTTAAAGACGCTGCAATATACTGAGTTATAAAAGGTCTCAGCTAGTTCAGGGTCGGTTCTCTGCAGAATCAACCGTGTGTAATACTGCTTGGCTTGATGCCATAGGTCAGGATTGATAAGAGCATCGCCAAATTCAGCGGCGAGTGAAGTGGCAGCCTCTTGCACCATCTCCTCATAAAGATCTATACGTTCTGCAGAAAGAGACTGAATCGCCTGCCAATCAGCAGCTTCAAAATACTCTTGAGCGCATAAGGTAATCTCTTGAAAGCACAGCCTGTATTCAGCAAAAAACACCATCACCTGAGCGGCAATGCGCTGATGCCCCTTCCTTCTCATAGCTCACTCCAACATAAAGGCTGATCAATCCATTATGGTTCAGCACTTATCGAGTGTCATGTATCGGACACATCACACATGAACTTCCATAACAAATGAACAATAATGAAACAGAACTAACATCTTTCCGGTCTAAGCTAAAAGCGACTGTTCAGATAATGGAAATACTATGTACGAGATACCTTCATTAACTGCTGACCATAAGCCCGAAGCCATTGCAGTTCTTACAAGCGGCGGTGATTCACCAGGCATGAACCCAGCTATCCGTGGTGTTGTCCGCGCTGCTTTACATCAGGGAATTAAAGTCTTTGGCATCAATAAAGGTTACAGCGGCTTAATCATTGGTGATTTGGAAGAGATGACATCAGGCTCAGTGACCAACATTGTGCAACGCGGCGGCACCATTCTTAAAAGTGATCGCTGTGAAGCCTTTAAAGACAGTGCAGTACGCCATCAGGCAGCGGAAGTACTTAAAGAGAAAGGCATAGATAGCCTGATTGTTATAGGAGGTGACGGCTCACTCACAGGCGCACACCTTTTATCTGTTGAAAACGATATCCGTGTTATCGGGTTACCCGGTACTATTGATAACGATATTTACGGAACCGATGACACAATCGGATTTGATACCGCAGTAAATACAGCGCTTGATGCTATCGATAAAATCAGGGATACCGCCCTCTCCCATGAAAGTTTATTTCTGGTAGAAGTAATGGGGCGAAATTCAGGCTTTATCGCGACTCATGTAGGCATCGCCTGTGGTGCAGAGATGATTGTTGTCCCGGAATATGAAGTACAGGTCGAATCTATCTGTTTCCAGCTAGCCAACAATCGAATTCAGGGCAAAGGTTCCAGCGGCATTATTGTTGTCGCAGAAGGACAAACACCGGGCCTGACTTATAACCTGGCCAATCAGCTCAAGACGCATAACCAGAATGCAAAAGTGTGCATTTTAGGCCACATTCAGCGCGGAGGAAGCCCTACTGGGCACGATCGCATGCTTGCATCCTGCCTTGGAGCGTCCGCTGTTGATTATTTATGTGCGGGATACAACGATGTGATGATCGGGGTAAGAAGCGGCACTATATGTGAAACACCACTACAACAAGTAATCGAGAAAAATAAACAGCTGGATGAAATGCTGTTTCAACGTGCTCTGCTTCTGCACAAATAGCCTTATAGAAAATGGCAAACGGCTCAATATTGCTTAAGAATATTGAGCCGCTCACTGTAGTCATACTGCTAAAGAAACAGCCAAAGCTCAACGAACAAACGGGTTACTTTGCATTTCCTGACCAAAAGTAGAACCCGGACCATGACCAGGAATGAATTCAACATCTTCACCCAGCGGGAAAAGCTTATTTTTAATGGAGTCGATCAACTCCTGATGGTTACCCTGAGGGAAATCTGTACGACCGATAGAGCCGTTAAATAATACATCACCCACCAGCGCCACCTGATCATTTTTGTTATAAAACACGACATGGCCTGGTGTGTGCCCAGGACAATGAATTACATCCAGAATCTCTTCGCCTACCTGGACAGAATCCCCATCATCCAACCATCGATCTGGCGTAAATCCTTCACAAAGTGGGAAATTAAACATAGAGCACTGCTGAGCAATTCCATCAATCCAGAATTTATCACCAAGGTGCGGCCCCTCGATCGGTAAACTCTTCGATTTTGATAACTCTGCTGTGCCACCTGCATGATCAATATGTGCATGGGTCAGTAAAATTTTCTCGATTTCTACACCTTCCTGCTCAGCAGCCGCGATAACTTTTTCAAGATCCCCACCCGGATCGACTACTGCCGCTTTTTTACTGTTCTCACACCACAAAAGGGTGCAATTTTGCTGAAATGCAGTAACAGGAATAACACGATATTTCATAGCAAATTCTGACTCACAGTGATTTAAAGTTCAGGAAAGAGGGATTATATCAGCATCGTGAAGATTACCCATAGAGTTCAACTGAGAGAGCATCAATCTCTTGCAATAACCTCTGCTCCCTTTGATCGAGCAAGCATCGCAGACCAGCCAGGTAATCCCGATAGTTAGATACAACAAATTCTTCGAATACATGGAGATCATGAAGCAACCCCAACTTATCAGCCAGTTGCTTTACCAATTTATATTCCTTTGAACGTTTGCCTTCAGGAAGCAATTTAAGCAGATATAGAAAGGACTTCACCGACTTACGCCAATCGTGATAAGTGCTTTTATGAGTATGACTCAGCTTTTGATACAGCTTAAGACTTTTCTGTTGAGCCTTGGCTAAAGATTTTCTTTTTACACCTTCTACCTCTGCCCGCAAGACTTTGCATCTAACTAACAATGAATCGAGTAACCCAATGACTTTGCCTGAATCAATATGGATTCCATCCAAATCACCTACCAGTGCAGACCTGAGCTCACCAAGAGAAACATCTTTCCCTGCAACAAGGAGATCAAACGTTTCAATTCTAACTTGAGCATCACGCGCCGGAGCGAGGTACCTGGCTAACATTTTACTTAGCTTTTTTAGCCCAGTTCTCTGTTTCTTTGACTTTAACAGTAGAGCTTCTGCGCGGACCCGTTTACATAACACTCTAATGTTATGCACCTGCTCATTATCAAGTTCCGAATCGGTCGCTAGCAGCTGCTTATGTAACCCGCGCAATTCGAGGTACGTAGGTGATTTTAAAATCGAACTATTTGCTTGTTTTCCTTTCATTTTAAGGCCACAGTTAATCAAATGGACTGCATATAGCATAGCCCCTGAGAAGAGAAGATTATGAAAAAGCTAAAGCATGAAGCAGAACTAGTGAAGGAAGCATTGCGTGTCGGCACGATCTACTTTGAGAAACGCGGCGCGGGCAAGTTTGAAGGAACTGATAGCGCTTCCTCCAAAATAGAAGCGCTTTATCGCCTACTAGTAAATGATGGCTTGATCCAGGCACTTGCTAAAGATCAGGAGAACGAGCTACATATGAAACACAAACTGGCACTTTGGATACAGCGCCAGCTGCCTGATGGGCATCCACTGAAAAGCTGATAAGAACAGGGGCTCTCTTTCGGCAGCACAGCCATCCACGTGGGACCTGTTGCTTTGCGCCCCCTGATTGCTCAGGGTTTGCCATTTTCGAGAGAGGATCTATTCGCTGGAACGACCTAAAGAAACAGAACCTCATAGATTCAGGTTCCATTAAGTCTAGGATTAATACTAGCAGCTATAGCAAATATTACTAAATACGCATTTGGAATTAGGACAAACTAAACGCACAATAATGATCTTAGAGTCTTTACTATCTTTTTATTTTCTTGATAAATATAGAGAAACGGAACCTTACTTTGGAGACATCAAAGCAGATGGAAGCATCAGATAATACTCCTCATGAAAACAGAACTGACTTCCTCGAATGTCTCCGACTCATCGAACGTCTTCACCGCCGCATTCTTGATCTACTCAAGTTCCGCCTGGAAGCACTCGGCTACACAGATATCAACAGCGTACAAGCCTTACTACTTCACAACATAGCCGACCGTGAAATGACTGCTGGTGAGCTAAGAACCCGCGGTTACTATCTGGGATCCAATGTCTCTTATAATTTAAAGAAAATGGTGGGTAACGGTTATATAAAACAGGAACGTTCAGAGCACGACCTTCGCTCTGTACGCATCAAGCTCAGTCAGAAAGGCCTAGCTATACATGCGCTCATCGCCGAGCTATTCGATCAGCACCTTGAACTAATTAATGCCGAACAGCTGTTACAAGGTGACGATTTCAACAATCTGCGTGGCAAGCTAAGGCAGTTAGAAACATTCTGGGATCAGCAGATCAGCTATTAAACTGATTTACAGGTCTTAAGAGATATCGAGTAACACTTCTTCAGTTTCAGTTGAGAAATACTCCTGCTGAAACTCCTCTATTGGCATAGGCTTGCCAAGTAAGAACCCTTGATAAAAATTGCAGCCACATTGCGATAAGAAGCTCTTATGCTCTTCGGTTTCCACCCCTTCCGCTATCACATTAAGCCGCAGGTTATGGCCCATAGAGATAATAGTTTGAACAATTTCAGCATCATCTGGATCAGTCATAATATCCCGAATAAAGGAACGATCAATTTTCAACTGATTCAAAGGCAACCTTTTAAGATGCAGCAAGGAGGAATAGCCAGTACCAAAGTCATCCAGCGCAAAACGAACGCCAAGTAACTTCAGGCGGCGCATTTTTGCGATCGTGTCTTCTATATCCATCAAGACCAGGCTTTCTGTAAGCTCAAGCTTCAATTTGTTCGCCTTAATGCCATATTGCTCAATACACTGAGTTACATCTTCAACAAAGTGCTCTTGAGCAAATTGACGCGCACTTACATTCACCGCTAAAACCATCTCGGCAGTTTCTGAATTTTTCTGCCAATAGCTTAACTGCTCACATGCCTTTCTTAATACCCAATCCCCGATCGGTAGAATCAGGCCAGTTTCTTCAGCCAAAGGAATAAATTCGGCAGGAGATACCATTCCCCTCTCAGGGTGTAGCCACCTCAACAATACCCTCAGCACCGATGATGTCATCCTTCTCACACTGGACCTGATAAAACAATTCCAGTTGTTTAAGGGGTAGCGCTTTACGTAGCTCAACTTCAAGAGCGGCTTGGCTAAACAGTGTCTGATGCGCATCGGGGTCGAACAGCTTATAAGTATTTTTACCGGCCGATTTAGCTTGATACATTGCCATATCAGAACGTTTCATCACTTCATCAGTTCTATCACCAGAGCTAAACAGCGTCACACCGATACTGCATGAGGTGTGGTAATACTCCTCTTCAATATGAAAAGGATGAAACAGAGATACATTAATCTTCTCAACAATTTCCCGGGTTGCATTCTGTGCTGAGCACTCATCTCCACCAAGGTTTTCCAGAATCACTACAAATTCATCGCCCCCGAGACGTGCGACCATATCAGCATTGCGAACACACTTGTCCAACCGGGAAGCTACTTTAATCAGCAGCTGATCCCCCATGTCGTGCCCTTGCGTGTCATTGAGGTTTTTAAAGTTATCCAGGTCGATAAAGAGCACAGCCCCGAGCTGCTCTGTTCGACTAGCAGAATGTAGAGCGCTATCTAAACGTTCCTGCAGAGATCGCCGATTTGGCAAACCCGTCAAAGGGTCATAGAAAGCAAGCTTATGGATATCCTCTTCATTTTTCTTACGCTGTGTTATATCCGTAAAAGCGCCGACAAAGTTTGTAATCTCACCTGTTTCAGCCTGCACTGCAGTTATAGTTAGCGACTGAGGATAAACCTCTCCATTCTTACGTTTATTCCAGACCTCTCCCTGCCAGTAGCGGTCGGTTTCAAGCGCTCGTTTTATCTGTTGATAAAACTCATGGCTATGCTTACCAGATCTCAAAACAGCAGGTGTTTTGCCAATCACTTCATCAGGCTCATATCCCGTAACACGGGTGAAAGCGTGATTAACCCTGAGGATTTTAAATTCACCATCAGTTATCAGCATACCTTCCTGCGAATCGAATGCCGTCGCAGCAATATGTAACTCCTGCTCAGCCTTTTTTCGATCGGTAATATCACGTGATAATACGATAAATCGAACATTTGAATCCGATAACTGATCTGATGTTTTTTTAGCAACCGAAAGTTCAAACTGACGATCACCTTTTTGCAGTGGAAGCAACAACTGATAGCCGTGAGAAGCCCCTTTGTGGTTAGCCTCATGAATAGCATCGACTACAGTTTGAGCAGCTTCAAAAGGCATCACTTCATAAACAGTTTTGCCTATCAATTCTTCCGCAGGGGCTACGAGGTCTGCAGCATCTGTAGCATGGCAAGTGTAATACTTTCCATTAGTATCCATTTCAAACAGCAGATCAGGAATCGCAGCCAACGTTGCTTCTAAATGCTGACGGGAAAGATCGCTTTCCCGCTGACTCTTCTGTAACGCCAACTCGGCAACTCGTCGCATCTTCTGATGTGAAAGCAAAACCCCTAACGCAACAGTCGCTGCTGGATACACTAGCAACACTGGCAATGCCACATCACGTAATACCTGACCTACAGCAGCCCCAGGCAGGGCCAGTAAACAGGTCAACATAACCAAATGGACAGCAACACCAAACAGGTAAAGATCTAACCATGGAATTACATCAGAATTTTTCCCGCGCCATGAGCGATAAAGCAACCCTGCACCGGCACTGGTTATGATAATCAGAATCCCGGCAAAAGCTCCCTGCCCACCTTCCACTAAACGAAACACAACTGTCATGAAAACAGCTATTAGCGTGGGAACAATCCCCAGAAACAGACCTGATACAGATAGCAGTATTGAACGCGCATCAATGATGACGCCTGTTACGGAGGCTAAAGGCATCGACATCAAACCGATGCCTAACAAACCAACACACAAACCAGTAATAACTTTCTTACTAAGAGAGAGCCGCGTAGTCGACAAAGAAAAGGCATCATAGAGAACGCCTACAGCTAACAACAGAGCTACATTATTGACCAGAATAAGGAAGGGACTCTCATTCATCCGCTAATACCTATCCATAGGAAAACCCCAGAACCGGACGAACGGTCTGAAAAATTCAGATAGTAGCGGGAAAATAAAGAGTTGATTGCTAAGTTCCCTCAGGACATGGTTTTAAGTGGTTGTACAAATGGTAACCACTGCACTAGATATTCTCCATAATACGATGTGTAAAGTTGTGTGATTAATTTGACCTAGATCAAAAAAAACAACTTCAGTGCTTATCCCCTTTTGCTTTTTGAGCTGCCAGATACTGCTTATCCATATCACCGTACTGGCGCTGGTATGCTTCTGGATCAGAACGCCACAAGCGGTATAATTTTCGGTCATTAGCAGCCATAGGTGGGGGATTCTCTTTACGCCGCTTAAGCGCATTCAAAGTGACGGGAATAAACGCAAATAGAATCAGCGCCGCCACCAGCAGATATTTCATCAGTTCATCATTCATAATCTTGATCTCATAAAAAAGCCGCACTAGAGAGGCGGCTTTTGGAATCCTAGAGCTTAAACCTAACTGTGCTTACACTTTATGATAGATCTCAGCACCACTTTCTTTAAATTCAGCTGACTTTTCCTGCATCCCCTGTTCTGCTTTGGCATTGATCGCAGCCACTTCAGAATCATCCAGCTCGCGAACCTCCTGAGAGATTTTCATAGAACAGAATTTAGGTCCACACATAGAACAGAAATGCGCCACTTTAGAGGATTCCTTCGGTAGGGTCTCATCGTGATAAGCCCGTGCTGTATCCGGATCCAGACCGATATTAAA
Source organism: Neptuniibacter sp. (assembly GCF_024231755.1). Taxonomy (GTDB): domain Bacteria; phylum Pseudomonadota; class Gammaproteobacteria; order Pseudomonadales; family Balneatricaceae; genus Neptuniibacter. The sequence goes on along the minus strand of NZ_JAAEQH010000242.1, from coordinate 12,157 downwards.
CTGATCCTCCCAACGGAACTCAAAGCGCGCCTTAGACATCGCATTATCGCGAATTTGAGCCCCAGGGTGGCCTTTCGCCAAATCAGCTGCATGGGCCGCAATCTTGTAGGTGATAATGCCTTCTTTCACATCATCCTTATTCGGCAAGCCTAAATGCTCTTTTGGTGTCACATAACACAGCATGGCACAGCCATACCAACCGATCATTGCGGCACCGATACCTGAAGTAATATGGTCATAGCCTGGCGCTATGTCAGTGGTCAATGGACCCAGCGTATAGAACGGCGCTTCGTGGCACTCTTTAAGCTGCTTATCCATGTTCTCTTTGATCATATGCATCGGCACATGGCCTGGACCTTCAATCATCACCTGTACATCGTACTCCCAGGCGATCTTGGTTAGTTCACCCAACGTCTCAAGTTCAGAGAACTGCGCTTCATCATTGGCATCGTAAACAGAGCCTGGACGTAGACCATCACCTAAAGAGAACGAAACGTCATAAGCCTGACAGATTTCACAGATCTCACGGAAATGGGTGTACAGGAAGTTTTCTTCATGATGTGCCAGACACCATTTCGCCATGATGGAACCACCACGGGATACAATACCGGTCATACGTTTAGCCGTCATTGGCACATAACGCAGTAATACTCCTGCATGGATTGTAAAGTAATCCACACCTTGCTCCGCCTGCTCAATCAGGGTATCTTTAAATACTTCCCAATTCAGATCTTCTGCTACACCATTTACCTTTTCCAACGCCTGATAAATTGGCACTGTTCCGATTGGTACTGGCGAGTTGCGCAGAATCCACTCACGGGTCTCATGGATGTTCTTACCGGTAGAAAGGTCCATGATGGTATCCGCACCCCAGCGCGTCCCCCATGTCATCTTTTCCACTTCCTCTTCGATGGACGAGGTCACGGCCGAGTTACCGATATTACCGTTGATCTTAACCAGGAAATTACGGCCGATGATCATCGGCTCTAACTCAGGGTGGTTAATATTTGCTGGAATAATCGCACGACCTTCCGCAATCTCAGTACGTACAAACTCCGGCGTAATCTCTTCAGGCAATTGAGCACCAAAGCTATGCCCAGGATGCTGCTGAGCAACCATATTGCCTTCCGCTTTTGCTTTGGCTAATTTCATATTCTCGCGGATAGCGATGTATTCCATTTCAGGGGTAACAATGCCCTGACGCGCATAGTGCAGCTGTGTAACATTTTGACCGGCCTTGGCACGACGCGGCTTACGCTGCAGTTCAAAACGTAGATCATCCAGGCGCAGATCTGCTTCACGCACACGCCCATACTCAGACGTCAGTCCGTCCAGCTGCTCGGTATCGTCACGCTCCAGAATCCAGTTTTCGCGCAAAGGTGCTAAGCCCTTACGTACATCGATAGAAACTTCAGGGTCGGTGTAAGGGCCAGAAGTATCGTAAACATAGAGAGGATCATTCTTCTCACCGCCGAAGCCGGTAGGCGTATCATCCAAAGAGATCTCTCGCATCGGCACACGGATATCAGGACGAGTACCTTCAACATAGACTTTACGTGATTTAGGGAACGGCTGAACCGAATCGCTATCTACCGTTGCCGTCTTACTTAATGCCTGATTCTGCTGTGTTTTATCTACCATCTTTCAACCTGTTCTTATTTATAATTTTCACACGCGGCCATTGACTCGAAAACGTCACCAAAGCGCATGAAAGTGATTCACCGGACCATGACCGGTCCCCACATTAAGTTCATCCGCATGCATAATCGCTGCAGTGATATAATCTTTGGCTTTGGCTACTGCATCTTTGACTGTTTCACCCTGAGCTAAATATGCAGTAATTGCCGAAGCCAATGTACACCCCGTTCCATGGGTATTCTGGGTATCAATCCTGGAACTTTGATACTCAGTAAATTCATTTCCATCAAAAAGGATATCCGGGCAGTCTTCTCCCACAAGATGACCACCTTTAAGTAGAACATTCTCTACTCCCAGCGCATGAATCCCCTCTGCAACCTTTTTCATCTCGTCAATATTCTGCGGTTCTGACTGGCTCAACATAGCCGACGCTTCTGGAAGGTTTGGCGTAATCAGTGTCGCAAGAGGAAGGAGTTCGGTAATAAGCGTCTGTACGGCTTCCGGTCGAAGCAGAGCATTACCACTCTTTGAGATCATAACCGGGTCAACCACCAGCTGGACATCCTGTTTTTTTAGGAAATCCGCCACAGCCGCGACAACAGCACTGTCCCCTAACATTCCTGTTTTAACTGCTGAGATATGGATATCATCAAAAACAGTTGCTAACTGAAGCTGTATAAACTCTGGGGTGACAGAAAAAACACCGCGCACTTCTTTGGTATTTTGCGCTGTAAGAGCCGTTATAACGGAGCTGCCATACACACCCAATGCAGAAAAGGCTTTCAGATCCGCTTGAATTCCTGCACCACCTCCGGAATCAGACCCCGCGATGGTCAATGCATTAAAGATTGGGTTTGGCTTATCTGACATTCCGGCCCTCATTTGAAGCAACCAGAATGTAGTGAAAAAATGATGTCATAGATTATTAATCTCGATTTCCTACGCCGGAACAAACCGGATCAGGTTCAACGGGTATAGTCTCAGCCCCACAATAAGGGCACCCCGACCAAGACAGGTAGTTAATTTAATTACATCTAGGATACTCTGTCCAGAAAATAAGCATTTCTTCAGATGAAAACCGTTCAATTGATAAAAAAATACCAAAAAAGGCAAAAATTAGGAATTTTTCTTATATTTTTCTCTTAGAACCTGTTCTACATTAATAGCCATGGATCTCCTGTTCACGGAACGAATATCAAGGACGGCCTAGATAAGCGGAAATGGAAGGCAGGAAGCAGCGATAAGGATTTCGGTAAGGACTATCACCGCAAGGAATATGGATGCCAATCAAGAGGGCGCTTCAGGAAGAAGCGCCCTCTTGTTATTTATAGCCCTCAATATTGTTTTATCCCACACCGATCAAACCCACACTCTTCACACCTATACTTTTGTCTATAGTAAGTAAAATTAAGAATTTTTCTTATATAAAAAAATATTCAGATACTCATAATTGAAGTTGTGGATCTCCTGTTCATGGAATGAATAACAAGGACGGCCTCGATAAGCGGAAAGGATGGCACTGATGCCCTAGGACAATTTGCCGCAAGGATTACGGAAGCCAATGATGGGGATGTTTCATGGATAGGAACGTCCCCCTCGCCCCCCATCTTTTTCTCTCTAATAACAAAAAAGCTCCATATTTCTATGAAGCTTTGGATGTTTTGTCCACTTTCAAAAAACCAGTTACTACCAATTAGGTTGCTACAACCCCTGTCAGACCAGAATCTTGCCAGACTATGTCCACCAAACTCTGCAAAGACTCCTCACAACCAGCAGCTATCCAACGAGCAAGCACAGATGCAAGATCAGGCATCATCTGTGGAGCAGGCGCAGGCAACTCTAACCAACTCTCGACTGTTTCATCATTTAAGCTTTCAATAACAATACCTAACCCCAAGTGCTGTAACACCTCTGCATTTGATTCCTGCTCAACCTGCCCTTTCTGCGGTAAGGTCAGGATTTTTTTCCCGTATTGGATTGCCTCGCTTAACAGCCCAAATCCCGAATTACAGATCACGCCTGAGCAACTAGCCAGATCATGCTGAAAACCATCCCGGGAAAACGGGCGAAGGTGTATGTTTTCTTTATCCACAGGCTCATTTACAGCCGTATAGATGAAGAACTCATAATCCACGTAGATAGACAAAGCCGACTGAATTACTTGAGGATCATCATACGGAAGGTAAACCACAACCTTTCTGTCGTCATTGCTTGGTGAATAAAGAGGAGGCTGAATAAGCGGAGGGAAAATATTCTGATCAAAATGATGCCAATGTAAACCAACGGCCTTTTGAACAGGAGCAAAAATCTGCATCTGCTGTTTAAGAAAAAAACCAGTTTTACTATCAGGCAGCTTATGCAGGAATGCATACTGATGTGCTATTCCAACACTAGGCACTCTCTGAAGTTTTGCAGCCCAAGCCGTTACAGGCTCAAAATCTGTCACAACCAGATCATATCCAGACAGATCCAGAGCACGAACATCTCGGATCAATTCAAGAGGGTTATTTTTGGTCAACGTTTTGAGATGGTCGACCCTACTCCCATCCATATAAAAAGTTAAACCTCGGCGGCACCGATAGTCGCCAAACGGTTCCATGTTGAAGAGTTTTTCCGGCTCTCTACCACTAAACAGATAATCGACTTCGATTCCTTCTCTTTCTAGAGCCGGTGCCATTACCCTGGCACGAGTGATATGACCATTTCCCGTTGCCTGTACACCGTATAAAATTTTCATGGCTTAAAGAGTCATTAATGCTGGCAGGAAATTTAAGGCGATCAACGCACTACTCATTCCCAAAGCAGCTCCCGCTACAATATCCGTTGGATAATGAACTCCTAGCAGAACACGCGATACACCCACCAGCACAGCTAATGAATATGCAAATTCAGTAAAGCCGGGATAGAAGTGAGCGATCAGAGTTGCAAAAACAAATGCAGCCGCAGAGTGCCCGGACGGAAAGCTGAACTTATCGGAAGGAACGATATAAGCTTCAAAGGGTAGCGCATCGCAGGGGCGATCACGCTTAATGGTATTTTTCAGCAGAAGATACAGCGGCAGTTCGATCGAATAGGCTAACAAACCTGCCATAAAAAATAGCATGCCATTCTGCAGCTCAAAAACTGCCAGTGACATACCTAATACCAGATATAACCCGCCATCGCCCAAACGGGAAACCTGACGACTTACTTTAGCCAGCTCCGGGGCACGAGGCAGACCAAGGCACCAGTTAAATGCGAACAGATCAAAAGTCGTTAATAACTTGATAGCACTCATAACAGGAGATCTCCAGGTACTCTTTCATATTGCGCATAATGAAAGAATCAGGTGACATTCCTGTGAATGCAGATTTACACTTTTATGACAGATTCTTGGACGACTTATAGTACAGCTGAAGCCATCTCTTTAATAAACTTGGACTCGAACCACTGTGCAGCAAGACAAACGACAAGGTCAGGTTTAAGGAAAGGAACCATATGCCCCTGTCTTTCCATAACCATGAGTTCCATAGGCTGGTTACAATACTCCATCACCCTTTTTGAATAGCTTACAGGCAGAACCTCATCCCGGTCACCGTGCAGTATTGCCGCATCAAATTCATACTCATTATTGACGATCTGACAATGGTGATTAAACAGACTAGAAAGGGTTTTCAAAGGGTAATCAAATACGATGAGAGGGTCTCTATTGATCTCTTCTGCTGCAGGATGGCCCTTCAACAACTGTTCAAAATCAACAAAGGATTTCAGAGGAAGTTTAAAGCCCGGTAAAAACAAAGATGATGCCCAGGTCCAGTTCCACCCCATACGATAAGTAAAATCAGGAGCCAAATCAGGCACAAGTAGAGTACCACACAACACGGCAGACAAACGCTCATCAGCCGCCGCAGCCGCTACAGCCAACAATGCCCCAATGGAGTATCCGTAGACCCCAAATGGGCCTTTATAGCGCTGCTGCAATACATCCAGAACATCCGACACAGCCTCACACATCTGTTCAACGGTGTAATGCCCACGCGCCCCTCCAGAATAGCCATGCCCCAATGGGTCAATACCTATTACATTGAACCCCTTCTGTGAGAGTTTATAGAGCATCTCTCCATAGAGTTCGCAGTAAGTTCCGATTCCAGGAAGAAAAATAATAGTAGGTGCATCAGCAGAATACTCATACAACTCACAGTGCACTGCATTTTCACCAATACAGAAAGCTGTGCGATGCTGTAGATACTGCTCTAGCTCCATCTTATCCCTGAGGTTTATACGAAAACTGCAATTTTCCTGGGATAAGACTGGTGGTCTAATTTGTACAGACATAAGTTTCTCAACTAGCGCTGGCAGTGTTTACAGAATACTGTAGATCGCTGCCCTAAACGTACTTCAGATAGAGGAGCCATACATTTCACACAAGGCTCACCTTTACGTCCATACACATTTAGTTTTTGTTTAAAGTAACCGGGTTTTCCATCTCCCCCAACAAAATCCTTTAATGTTGTTCCACCCTGTTCGATCGCTGCTGCCAGTACCTGTTTAATCTGTACCACCAGCTCAGCTAACCTTGGTTTAGATATATTACCCGCAGCACGCCGCGGGTCTATGCCACACAGAAACAGGGCTTCTGTTGCATAGATATTACCCACACCAACCACAACATGACTATCCATAATCAGCTGTTTTATGGCAGTTTTACGCCCTTCACATCTCTGCTTCAGATAATCCACATCAAACTCATCACTCAGTGGCTCAGGGCCCAACTTATGTAGAAGTTCGTGAATTTCTCCCTGGGGCTGCCATAAAATAGAACCAAAGCGCCGAGGATCAGTAAAACGCATCACCGCCCCATCAGAAAAACAGAAATCCAGATGATCATGCTTTTCCACTGGCTGATCTGGTTTAACAATGCGGATACTTCCTGACATGCCAAGATGAATCATGACAGAACCCGATGCAATCTGCAGAAGGATATATTTCCCTCTCCTGCTGATATTCTCAACAACCTTTCCTTCAATCGTGTCGGCCAGAAAATCCGGAACAGGCCACCTTAGATTAGGATTCCTTATAACTAACTTTTGGATCTGCTGACCTTTGATATGAGGTTCAATACCACAACATGTGGTTTCTACTTCGGGAAGTTCTGGCATTTTTCAGGAAATGGGCTTTTTTATTCAGGTAGGCTATTAATTTATACTCAGACTAACACAAAAACGGCCTTTTTATCGCTTCATAATCCACAGGAAGCTCCAGTCGTGGTACATTCTGCACCCAATTGGGCTTATTCACTTATCAACATCAAGCTCATGTACTAGACAGGTTTGTTATGGATTTCATCTGGATTTTATTTGCCTTTGTTTGTGGTTATACCATGCGACTGGTTGGTATGCCGCCACTAATTGGTTATCTATTTGCCGGCTTTTTTCTGCATTTTATAGGCATTGAACCTGTCGAAAGCTTGGAAACACTTGCTGATTTAGGTATCACTTTGATGCTGTTTACCATCGGCCTTAAGCTTAATGTCAAAGACCTGTTAAAAACCGAAGTCTGGGCTGGGACGCTATCTCATATGACAGTCTGGACTCTGGTGGTTGGCTCCCTATTTCTATTACTAGGGGCACTATCAATTCCATATTTCTCAGACCTTGACCTTAAATCAGCGGCACTGATCGGTTTTGCTCTCAGCTTCAGCAGTACCGTATGTATTGTTAAATTGCTCGAAGAGAGCGGCGAAATGAAGACCAGGCACGGCCAATTGGCCATTGGGGTACTGGTCATGCAAGATATCGCCGCAGTACTCTTTCTGGTTGCGGCAACCGGCAAGATTCCATCTCCATGGGCACTTCTTCTGTTCGGGTTATTATTGATACGCCCGCTATTCAACCATCTCCTCATGCGTGCAGGGCACGGTGAGCTTCTTCCTCTGGTGGGTTTCTTCCTTGCTTTAGGTGGTTATGAACTATTCACACTGGTAGGAGTAAAAGGTGATCTTGGCGCACTGATTTTCGGCATGCTCCTGAGCCAACATCCAAAGGCTAGCGAGCTAACCAAATCTCTTCTGAGTTTTAAGGATATATTCCTGATCGGCTTCTTCCTCTCGATCGGTTTTACCGCACTACCTACATGGTCAATGCTTGGAATGGCAACAATCCTGGCAGTACTGATTCCATTGAAGTACATCATGTTCTTCTACATATTCACTACCCTTGATCTACGTGGTCGCACCTCATATCTATGTGCGCTGGCTTTAACTAATTTCAGTGAATTCGGCCTGATTGTTGCCGCTCTCTGTGTGGATAGTGGCTGGCTGGACAAAGAGTGGTTAGTCATTCTTGCCCTTTCCGTATCACTCTCCTTTATCCTGACCAGTTTGGTTTACCGGTCAGCGCACAGCATGTATAAAAAGTACAAAGACAGCATCAAAAAATATGAAAGCGACAAGATGCTGGCGGAAGATTTGTTTATACAGCCAGAAGAGTCTGACATTCTCGTTATCGGTTTAGGCCGTGTTGGTAAAGGTGCCTTCAAAGCACTACACTCTATGGTCGGCGATAAAGTCTGGGGAATGGATGCAGATAGAAAGCATATTACTAAGCTGCAAGGTAAAGGGTTGCATGTTTTCTACGGTGACGGTGAAGATGCCGATCTGTGGGAGAAGATGCACACCAATGATATTAAGCTGGTCCTGCTTGCCCTACCATCCATCGAAGATATGCTAAATATAAGCGAGCAGTTACACAGCGCAAACTATCAGGGTGAGATTGCCGCTATTGCACGCTTCCCAGATGAACACGAAGCGTTAGTTGCCGGCGGTATAGACAGAGTATTTAACTTCTACACTGAAGCTGGCTTCGGTTTTGCCGAAGAGAGTCTACAGCTGATCGATTACAAACGTGATCCAGAAAGAGCGTAAAATCGCACAATCTTACGGACACAAAAAACCCGGCATCAGCCGGGTTTTTTTATCGAATCTAAAAACTTACTTGATTTTAGATTCTTTGTATTCAACGTGCTTACGAACTACTGGATCGTACTTTTTGAACACCATCTTTTCAGGAGTGTTACGCTTGTTCTTGTCAGTAGTGTAGAAGTGGCCAGTACCTGCAGAGGAAACCAGCTTGATCTTTTCGCGTGCGCCTTTAGCCATGATTCAGCTCCTTAAACTTTGATGCCGTTGGCACGAACATCAGCAAGAACTGCGTCGATACCTTTTTTATCGATAATACGCATGCCTTTAGAAGAAACACGCAGGCGTACGAATTTGTTTTCGCTCTCTACCCAGAAACGGTGCCAGTGCAGGTTTGGTAGAAAACGACGGCGAGTTTTACGCTGTGAGTGGGAAACGTTGTTCCCTGTAACTGGACGCTTGCCAGTTACCATGCAAACTTTAGACATTATTAAAGCCTTCCAAAATTTATGGTTACGATTCTATCCTTTCGTTATTTATTGGAATGGGTTACCAGGATTTAGCTCTGCACTCTCCAGATTCCCAACCATTCCTCAGGCGGAGCGTCCCGTAACTGAACAAGAAACCGTACCGGAGTGTGGATAGAAGGTCGCGCATTATACACAAGTGCTTTCGCTTTAACCAGTTTATTTCTCACGATTTACGATCACTTAAAGCAGCCCTCGTTCAGCAAAGGAAACTATCTCTTGGTCACCCACCACCATATGGTCTAAAACACGCACTTCGATAGCTTCCAGTACCTGTTGTAGTTGCTTGGTTATCTGCTCATCAGCAGCGCTGGGCTCTGCAACTCCAGAAGGATGATTATGAGCAAGTATGACCGCCGCAGCATTATGGGTTAACGCCTTGGCCGCCACTTCGCGCGGATAAACAGCGGCAGCATTAATTGTCCCCCAAAACAGTTCTTCAAAACAGATAACCCGATGCTTATTATCAAGAAACAGGCAAGCAAACACCTCCCTGCAGTGATGCCTTAAACAACTCGAAAGATACTCTTTGACCTGTTGTGGATTTTCTAACGCACTCTCTTTTTCCAACCTGGATTGCAAATGGCGCCTGCTCATCTCAAGTACAGCCTGCAACTGAGCATACTTTGCTATACCCAACCCATGAGCAGCACAAAACTCATCCTGTGAACTCTCCAGTAAGACTCTGAGATTGCCGAATTTGAGTAAAAGATCGCGAGATAGATCCACAGCACTTTTGCCCTGAACCCCCGTCCGCAAGAAGATCGCCAATAGTTCAGCATCTGATAAAGAATCCGCTCCCTGCTTAAGAAGCTTTTCCCGTGGACGCTCTGAGACTGGCCAATTTAAGATAGACATATCAATTCCCTCTGAGAAATCATCAATCCTTGATGAATTAAGCTAGAAAGCCTACGAAGAAGCCCCATTATTATGCGCAACTTATTCACTGCTTTCTTAAATACAATCTACGCAATTTCACCAAGAAATGATATGGTAGCGATCCAATTCAGATCGTTCAGGATTCACCTCCTGCAGATCTCCACACTATAGATATCAGTAGCTGGCAAGTATGCAGAGACTTACTAACAAACAGATCATTCTGGGAATCACCGGTGGCATTGCTGCTTATAAAAGCGCAGAACTAACTCGACTACTAAAAGGCGCTGGCGCTGATGTCCGAGTTGTTATGACACCATCTGCAACTGAGTTCATCACTCCACTGACTCTCCAAGCTCTATCTGGCAATCCTGTACATCTACATCTACTGGATGCTGAAGCAGAAGCAGGTATGGGCCATATTGAGTTAGCGAAATGGGCAGACCTGGTTTTGATAGCACCAGCCAGCGCGAACTTTATGGCCCGTTTAGCATCAGGCCAAGGCGATGATCTATTAACAACACTTTGTTTAGCTACCGAAGCGCCCATCTGCCTTGCTCCAGCCATGAATCAGGCTATGTGGAAAGATGCGGGGACTCAGCAAAATACCGAAATTCTAAAAAAACGTGGTATTAAACTGTTCGGCCCCGGTATTGGTGAACAGGCTTGTGGAGATACGGGCCCAGGCCGCATGTTAGAACCAGAAGAGATAGCTAATAACACTGCTGATCAGTTTGAGACCGGCAGCCTCACTGGAAAAACCGTCTTTATTACGGCCGGCCCCACCCGTGAACCTCTGGACCCGGTGCGTTACATTTCCAATCATAGTTCAGGGAAAATGGGTTATGCACTGGCTGAGGCCGCGGTTGAAGCAGGAGCAAAAGTTAAGTTGGTTAGCGGACCTGTGAATCTGCCAGCCCCAGCCCGCATGGAAAGGGTATCCGTAGAAAGTGCTCAGGAGATGTTAGAAGCCTCACTGCAAGATCTATCCCTGTGCGACATATTTATCGCGGCAGCAGCCGTTGCGGACTACCGCCCTACCGCTATCTCTGAACACAAAATAAAGAAAGGTTCAGAAGAGATAATGGAGCTACATCTGGTAAAAAATCCAGACATAGTTGCTACTGTAGCAAGCAATTCCCCCAAGCCATTTACGGTTGGCTTTGCAGCCGAAACTAAAGACGTACTTGAGTACGCTCGCGGAAAACTGGAAAAGAAAAATCTGGATTTGATCATCGCAAATGACGTATCGCGCAGTGATATCGGATTCAACAGTGATGAAAACGCTGTAACAGTTATCTCTGCAACAGAAGCAGAAGAACTTCCGCAGGCATCAAAGCGTCAACTGGCAAACCGTTTAATTGAAAAAATTGCTTTTCAATACAAAGCAGCTACCAGTAACTAATTCCAACAATAATATCAGGCCGAATTAATCACTTCTGTACATTAAAGGATTAACATGCGTTATCAACTTAACACGCTAGACCACGCTATTTTCCGTGCCTACGATGTCCGAGGCATTGTTGGTACAGCCCTGACCGATGACACTGTTTATCATCTCGGTCGAGCATTTGCAGCAGAAGCGCTTTCCCAGAACTGCAACCATATCAATGTTGCTGCTGATGGCAGACTATCCAGCCCTGGTCTTAAGCAGATTTTCTCAGAAGGCCTGATCGATGGTGGCTGTAAGGTAACAGATGTTGGTTTTGTGCCAACACCTACACTCTATTTTGCTGCTCACCAGGATGAGCAGTGTACTGGGGTAATGATTACCGGTAGTCATAACCCATCTGACTACAATGGTTTCAAAATGATGATCAACGGACACACGTTGTCTGGTGATGATATCCAAAAACTGAAACAGCGTATTATCGCTCAGGATTATTCTGAAGGGACGGGTTCTCAGGAATCTCTTGATCTACGTGAACAATACCTAGAGCGCATTCTGGGTGATATCACCCTTAATAAAAAACTCAAAGTGGTCGTCGATTGCGGTAACGGTATTCCAGGTGAACTAGCGCCAAAACTGATCAAAAGATTAGGATGCGAAATCATTCCTATGTACTGCGAAGTTGATGGGACCTTCCCTAACCATCACCCCGATCCTGGTAAACCTAAAAACCTAATCGACGCAATTGCCAAAGTAAAAGAAACCGGTGCGGATCTTGGTCTTGCATTCGATGGCGATGGCGACCGCGTGGGCGTCATTACCAACAAAGGT
>NZ_JAAEQH010000241.1 GCF_024231755.1 Neptuniibacter sp. | reverse complement strand
GACACCCGCTTCATGCTGCTTGATGGCTTTGATGATTTGCTCTTCCGTGTAACGTTTCTTCATGTCGAGATCCCCATTTAGATCGTAGATTATCTGGAAATCTCATCGTCGTCATGGTGTTAAATTCGGGGGAAAGGTCATAACCAGTACTATTACGACTTAATTTCTATAGTAGACTTGCGCCTTTTAAAATAGACTGACCGCTCAGTCGCACACTTAGAATTCTTGATAGCAATCACAGGGAATAGTAATCGTCATCAAACCTTGTCTGCTAACGTTGTAAGAATCGAACCAGTTTTAATGAATTATTTTTTCCAATCCAGGCTCGTCAGAGCAGGTACCAACAAACGCTTCTGGAAGGTCTGGGCACCGCTTTCCATCATAGGCTTCTTTGCTATCTATTTTGCATTTAACCTGCTGGAAAATGTAGTTGCAGAACGCCTGGATCGAAAGGTACAGATTGCTGCGACAACAATTCAAAACCGTATCAATGACCATCTGGAAAGAGTTTATGTGGATCTGGATTTCATAGGCAAAAGCCAGATTACCCAGTCTCTTCTGGAGCAGCCCTATTCCAAAGAAAAACTTCAGAAAATCAATGCCTTCTTCCGGACTATGTCCGAAACCCATAAGATCTACGATCAGATCAGGTTACTATCCCCAACAGGACAAGAACTAGCACGGGTAAACTACAACGCAGGCTCACCGGAAATAATTAGCCCTGACAAACTACAGAATAAATCTGAGCGCTATTACTTTATTGAGGCGGCAAAGCTTCCGGCTGGCAAGGTGTACGTATCGCCAATTGACCTGAACATTGAAGATGGGCAGATAGAAAAACCCTATAAGCCGGTTATCCGTTTTGCTCGCCCTCTTTACGACCAAAATGGCAAACTTCAAGCGGTTCTGATACTGAACTATCTGGGTGATATTCTGCTAAATAATTTCCGGACAGAACTAACCTCTATCTCTGGTGATCGAATGCTGCTGAACAAAGATGGGTTCTGGTTATCGAACGATGTCCGGAGTAAAGAGTGGGGGTTCATGTTTAACAACCCAAACTCCTTTGCCAAGGATTACTCCGCAGCCTGGGATACTGTAAAACAGCAAAGACAGGGCACTCTTGATGGAGAAGATGAGAGAATCGACTTTGTAACTCTATCCCCTTTGAATGATGCTTACAGTGACATCACCGGACAGAACCACAAAATAAGTGATTGGAAAATGGTCGTGATTAACCAGGACCATCGCATGGGGCTACCCTTCTTCACTGAACACATGACTTATCTGTACCCACTTCTGTTAGCGTATCCATTGGGCTCAATTCTTCTCTGGTTCTGGGCACGCGCAGATTCGGGACGAGAGGTAGCCGAGCAGGAGCTAATCGCTCTAAACCGTTCTCTGGAGAAAAAGGTACATCGCCGGACTGCGGAACTAGAAGCAACCAAGGACGCGACTATCCTTAGCCTTGCAACACTGGCTGAAACACGAGATAGCGAAACCGGACAACACATATATCGAACCCAGCATTACATCAAAACGCTCGCTGATGAGCTGAAAAAACATCCGGATTTCAACACGCAGTTATCAGATGCATCTATCGAGCAGATTTATAAATCGGCTCCACTTCATGATGTAGGAAAAGTTGGCATTCCAGACAATATTCTGTTGAAGCCGGACCGACTTGCAGATGACGAATATGAACGAATGAAGCGTCATACAACCCTGGGGAGCGATGCTATTGAAGAAGCAATTAATTCCCTAAGCACCTCGCTTTCCATTGAGGATGGTTCTGGTACTTTCCTGCATTACGCCCGAGATATTGCGCATTACCATCATGAACGCTGGGATGGAAAGGGCTATCCTAAGGGATTGATTGGAGACAGCATTCCTCTGGCAGCGCGCTTGATGGCCATCGCAGATGTTTATGATGCTTTGGTTAGCGAACGTGTCTATAAAGAAGCATATAGCAGAGAAAAAGCTGAAGATATCATTCTTAATCAGAGCCATGGCCAATTTGACCCTAGAATTCTTGCTGCGTTTGAACAAGTTAAGGATCAGTTCTGGCAGATCAAATTACATTATTCAGATCCGGTCTGAATTAAAGGGCATTTTTTAAAAGGGTACTTTTTTCAAGGGCGCTTAGCAGATTAGTTAAGCGCCCTTCCCACTCTTCCTGACATACTCAAACAGATCTTCTTTAGATAAGGGCTTACTGAAGAGATAACCTTGCCCATAGTCACAGCCTAACTCTTTCAGTAACTGACATTGCTCTTCTGTTTCCACACCTTCGGCAATGGTTTTTAAACCCAGAGTTTTAGCCATCTGGATGATCGTTTTGACCAGAATATAATCATCCCCCTGCTCTTTCATATCACGAACAAAGGACTGATCAATCTTTAGATAATCAAACGGGTAATGCTTCAGGTAACTTAAGGACGAAAAACCGGTACCAAAGTCATCCAACGCTAATGTGAACCCCTGGCCTTTTATATGATTCAGCTGTTCAAGGGCATCATCAGGTGACTCAATCATTAGGTTTTCAGTTATTTCAATACACACCAACTCTGGATCCAGCCCATGACTTTGCGCAACTTCCTGCGTTTTCTCCCTACCACCATCACTGAAATTAAACTCTCCCGGTGAGCGGTTAACAGTCACACCAATTGGGCTATTAAGATCTGGCGCTAATTCTCTATTTAACTGGGCAAAAACCTGTACTGATCTGTCTAGGATCAGTTCACCCAGTTTTTGTATCAAGCCTGTGGACTCAGCAATTGGAACAAACTCGACAGGAGAAACCTGACCTAACTGCTCATCATTCCAACGTGCCAACGCTTCACAATGATGAACCGTCATATCCTGAAAATTAATAATCGGTTGGAAGTAGGGCTCTATAAGACCTTCAGATACCGCCTTATAAAGCCGGTTTTCTACCTTGTCATGTCGACGTGCCTGCCCTTCAAACTCCTGACTGTAGAAGCTGTAGCCACCACGATAATGTTCTTTTGCATAGCGTAATGCCCGGTAAGCATTACGCATCAAAGAATCAAGGTCATCCGCATCCTCTCCCAAAATACTGATACCTACCGAACAGGAAGGCAGGATCTCGCCAGACTCTGTTTCAATTTTCTCCTGAAATAAATCCAGAGTGCGCTTAAGCTGTTTTTCAAGGCGAGTGAAACTGTCATATCCAACCAGCAAGGCAAAATCATCCCCACCAAGCCGAGCTAGTACATCACTATCCCTAGTCTGGCTCTTTAGCTTTTCACCAACAGTTTTCACAACCATATCGCCAGCAACATGGCCATATGATGAGTTCACCATACTCAGGTTATCGATATTCATACGGATTAAAGCAATATGCTGGCTAGCCCTTTGCGCTACCGATATCGCCTTTTGGGCATGATCCTGAAATTCAAAGCTGTTGCTCAAACCAGTCAGATAGTCATGGGTCGCCTGATGATAAAGCTGCTTCTGCAACTCTTTCTCTGAACTGATATCTCTGAAACTAGAGATAAAGTTAGCTATTTCACCCAGCTCATTTTTAACCAGAGAAATAGAACTCCAGACAGGATAAGTTTCACCATTTTTCCGGCGGTTCCACAGCTCTCCCTGCCATATGCCTTTATCCATCAGGTCCCGCCACATTTCACGATAGAAAGATTTAGGCTGTAGACCTGAACTAAGAATGCTGGGGTTGTTGCCTATAAGTTCATCTCTGCTATAGCCACACGTCCTGACAAACGCAGCATTCACCTCAAGAATCGCATTGTTTGCATCGGAGACAAGCAAGCCTTCATTAGTGTGTTCAAACACACGATGAGAAAGGTCCAGTTGCTTATTTTTTTCCTGTAAAAGAGAGATCTGTTTTTGCTGTTCCCTTTCCCATAGCGCACGCTCCAATTCGGCAGAAGCACGTATTGCAAAGAGGTCAAAAATACCCAGAATGTTGTCACAAGCCTGATCCTTCTGCTTAAACAGAGCAACCAACAAGCCAATCGGCTTACCATTAGCATCTTTCAGGCTCTTACCCACATATCCTTCTAAGCCCAGATCAGCCAGCATTTTGTCACGGGGAAACAGTGTTGCTATATCACTAGGGTAGACACAGATACCACCGCTATACACCTGATCACAGGGAGTGCCTTCAAGATCATATGACAGTTTTTCACCCAACTGCCCTTCACACCATAAAGAGACCGTATCTGCTTTGTGTTCAACAAGATCCAAATCACCAATCAGCACATAATCAGCTTCTATCAACTGGGCAAGACTGGTCACCAGGGCATCGAAATATTGATGGCCACTGTATTCATTAACCAGCTTTAAGGCTTCATCGACAGATTGATCAAGTTTTAAACTCATACTACCTAATTCTTACTTAACTGAGCTCATTCCTGACTCGATTAAAGAGACCCCATTCGTCCTGAGTGATGGCATTGTTTTATAAGCATAGTCTTTTATCAGACCAGTTGTGCGGTTTCATTGACTCAGCTCAGCAGAGGTAAACTTTAGTATAACAAGTTAACTTTTCAGCTATTTATCAGATGTCTCTGTTTATTGCTGAGTCATCAATTTATCTCTATCAAGCAGTTGATAACTTACGACTGATTCCAGCCCCAGATGCACAAACAAGACAATCAACTCTGGCGGAGCGCTATGGTGTACTTGCAACCAAACTAATATGAGGCTCTTCAAGCCCTTGAGGATTGATGTTTGACAACAAAAAAGTGCTAAAAGCCTAAAAAATGTGTGCTCTATCACTCATGTTTAGTTGTGAAGTAGCTACACTGCTAATGGAGCATAGTGTAAGCATCAAAATGAGGACCACAATTTTGGACACTGAAGGTTATCGAATTCAGCTACCCGCCGGAGCTGTGATATTTCAGGAAGGTGAAGCCGGTGATCGCGCTTACATTGTTGATAGTGGGGAGATTGGTGTCTCCACTAGAGTTAATGACCGTGAGCTACAGTTTGCAATAGCCCAGCATGGAGACATTCTGGGAGAGATGGCCCTGATTGATCATGGTGTACGTACTGCAACTGCAACAGTACTCAATGATGCGGAATTAATTGTTATCCCCAAAGACTACATTCACCGCCTAGTTACAACTGCAGATCCGACTGTAAACCTGTTAATGCAGATAGTGATGCAGCGCTACCGCGAGATGAAATCCCACTTTGATACGATTTCTGCGGGAGGCTCCCTGGATAGTATTGAGGTCAAACCCAAGTTAGAAAATAGCCAGCTTAAAGCACAAACCGAGATGGCTATGCGCAGGGTTACCGAAGAGCAACGCTTACGTAAAGCGTTACATAATGATGAACTACGCTTGTTCTACCAGCCCATTATCGACCTTAATAATGGCGCGATTCTTGGTTGTGAAGCACTGATCCGCTGGCAAGACCCGGAACGGGGTTTGGTTCCTCCTATCCAGTTTATTGCCTTGGCTGAAGAAACCGGCCTAATCGAACCCATAGGTCATTGGATCTTTTCTGAGGCTAGTCAGGCAGTAAATAAATTCAATGCATTGGCCGGTAAGGATGATGCGTTCTTTATCAGCGTCAATCTATCCAGTCGCCAGATAGAGACCGACCGTCAGGTTGAAGTACTCACTGATTATCTTCTTGATAACGATATCGAACTCACTAATTTTAAATTGGAGATTACTGAAACACTATTGATGTCAGACCCACTGCGTATTTCGCAGGTACTGACTGAGTTTAAGCGTTTCGGTTGTAAAATCGCATTGGATGATTTTGGTACCGGCTATTCCAGTTTCAGTTATCTGCACCGTTTCCCGATTGACAGCATTAAGATCGACCGCTCTTTTGTTTCGACTATGGCAGAAAACCCCACCAGCAAAGCGATTGTCCGTACTCTTTGTACTCTGGCTGAGTCTCTGGAAATGAGCACTATTGCAGAAGGAGTTGAAGAGGAGAAGGATCAGACAATGCTACAAGCTTTCAACTGTAATTTCGGTCAGGGCTTTTACTACTCCACACCAATTCCTGAAGATGAATTTATGGCACTGATTCAGAAACAGCTAAGTGCAGCCTGAAGCAGGTTTACAGTACCTATGAACAAAGATCTAAATAAAGCGATACTACGTTGCAAATCAGTGATCTCCTTACCTGCGATCTATCAGAAGGTTACGGTAAAGATTGATCACCCACTTACTACGAACAATGAATTAGCCGAAATCGTTAAGCTGGATGCAGGGATATCCACCAAACTTCTGGCAATCGTGAACAGCTCTTTCTACGGTTTCCCAAGTCAGATTTCCACTATTTCACACGCTATCTCGTTGGTAGGCCTGAGAGACTTTAAAAATCTGGTACTCGGCTCCAGCGTGGTTAAACAATTCGAAGACGTACGGGCAACGGGTTTCCCAATCAACGAATTCTGGGACTATAGCTTACACTGCGCCATAGCAGCTAAAACACTAGGCAAACTCTGGGCCGGTCGGCAGGAGCAGGAAGCACTTTTTATAGCCGGTCTTCTACACGATGTGGGTAAACTGGTCATTGCCCAAGCCTGCCAAGACAGGTTAGATGAGATCCAACAGATCTGGCCAAACCAACAACCGGAACAGGAAAGAGAACTAATCGGCTTTGATCATGCAGAAGCCGGTGCAGAACTTATCAAATCTTGGGGGTTACCCGAACTTCTGTCCTGCGCTACCCGACAACACCACCAGCTTGATCTCGCGGAGACACCGGAAGCGACTGTCCTATGCGTCTATATGGCTAACGCCATTGCGTGTGGAGAAGAAAATAGAATTACTTCAGCCATTGAGATCTGCAACCAATATGTTGAAGAACCTCTAACGCCAGAGGCTCTAGAAGAGATGCAGTCGGAAATTATGGAAGAAAAGAGATCTTTGATCGGGGTTTATCTGTCCGGATAAGCCCTTAATCTGATTCTCCCTTACCCACTTAAATGTCCAACTGACTAACTTGTTGCAAAGCCTCTCTCTGATTAAGCTCATGCACGGATTACTGAATGATTAGGGCTTTGCGCATGACTGAGATACATCTGTACTAAGCCCAAACCTGATAATTAGCTGAGCCATTGGATTTCATAAACTTCCAAAGAGCTCACAATGACCATGAAGAAATGGCCCCGTGTAGTGTCATAATCATCGCAATCCATGAATAGAACTAATAAATTTATGAGAATGCATCATTTTTATTCATGATCCCCTCCAAGTATAAATACTCTCACTACTTAACGTTCAGCATTACACGACACCACCTCTAGCCTAATTATCAAAGTTTATTAATGGCTAGTAATCGTCGTAACAGCAATTAAACAGCCCAGGCTGTGCCAAGAAACAGGATCTAAGTCACATGAGTAAAGGTTTTAAATACACGGTGAAGCGTATCAGCTTCGATGAAAACTATGAGCCATCAAACAACACACGGCTGACAACTAACTTTGCGAATCTGGCACGCGGTGAAAAGCGTCAGGAGAATTTGAGCAAAGCGATCAAGATGATTGATAACAACTTTAATACGCTAGCGACCTGGGATAACCCAAACAATAATCGCTATTCTGTTGAACTAGAAATCATCCATGTCGATATTGATGTAGAGGGAAATGGCGAACACTTCCCAACCATTGAAATCCTTAAAACCTATATTGTTGATCATAAAACCGATCAACGTATCGAAGGCATTGTGGGCAACAACTTCTCTTCATATGTTCGCGATTATGATTTCAGCGTTCTTCTACTGAACCATAACAAGGATAAAGCTCAATTCAGCATCCCCGATAACTACGGTGAGCTGCATGGCAATATGTTCAAGGATTTTGTCTCTTCAGAAGCTTACCAACAGAATTTCAATAAGCTCCCTGTGATTTGCCTCAGCGTTTCAGATAATAAAACCTATTATCGAACCGCCAATAAACACCCGGTACTGGGTACTGAATATCAGCCAAATGAACCTTCATTAACTGAACAGTACTTCAAAAAAATGGGGATGGAGGTGCGCTACTTTATGCCGCCGAACAGTGTTGCTCCTTATGCTTTCTATTTCTATGGGGATCTGCTCAATGATTACACCAACCTTGAGTTGATCAGCACTCTCAGCACGATGGAAACTTTCCAGAAGATCTACCGGCCTGAGATCTACAACGCTAATGCGTTCGCTGGCGAAATCTACAAACCAAGTTTGCAGCATGATGACTTTTCTCTAACACAGGTTAATTACGACCGGGAAGAGCGCAGCCGCCTGGCAGTTGAACAAGGCAAATGGGCTGAAGAACACTTTATTAAGCCCTACGGAGACATTCTTAAAAAGTGGTCTGCAAATTACGCCTAATCCTTAGTTAAGAACCTTAAGATACAAATTAGAGAAATTATGAAAAAGCTATTACCTACTTCAACTGCAGGCAGCTTACCTAAACCTTCCTGGTTAGCAGAACCCGAGAAACTCTGGTCACCCTGGAAATTAGATGGTGCAGATTTAACCAACGGAAAACTAGATGCGCTACGTGTGACCTTGCAAGAACAAAGCAACGCAGGCATCGATATCGTTAGCGATGGGGAGCAAACCCGTCAGCACTTTGTAACCACATTTATAGAGAATTTGAATGGCGTTGATTTTGAAAAGCGAGAGACCGTCAGAATTCGCGACCGCTATGATGCCAGCGTCCCCACTGTTGTAGGCCCGGTTAGCCGCCAAAAACCAGTATTCGTAGATGACGCAAAGTTCTTACGTCAGCAAACAGATCAGCCCATCAAATGGGCTCTCCCAGGGCCGATGACCATGGTTGATACGCTTTACGATGCACATTATAAAAGTCGTAAAAAACTAGCCTGGGAATTTTCCAAAGCATTGAACGAAGAAGCCAAAGAGTTAGAAGCGGCTGGTGTTGATATTATTCAGTTCGATGAGCCTGCTTTTAATGTTTTTTTCGAAGAGGTGAATGAGTGGGGCATCGCGTGTTTAGAACGAGCGATTGAAGGACTCAAATGCGAAACGGCTGTACATATCTGTTATGGCTATGGCATCAAAGCCAATACAGACTGGAAAAAGACCCTGGGTTCAGAGTGGCGTCAGTACGAAGAGACGTTCCCATCATTACAGCAGTCAAATATCGATCTTATTTCTCTGGAGTGCCATAACGGCCGAGTACCGCTTGAAGTACTAGAGCTTATTCGCGGTAAAAAAGTGATGGTCGGTGCGATTGATGTGGCTACCAATACTATCGAGACACCTGAAGAAGTAGCGGAAACACTGCGTAATGCTCTCAAGTATATCGATGCAGACAAACTTTACCCTTGCACCAACTGCGGTATGGCTCCCCTACCCCGAGAAGTCGCAAGAGGTAAGCTCAATGCTTTACGTGCTGGAGCTGACATTGTAAGAAAGGAGCTCGCGGCCTAAGGCTGTTACAATGGTCAAATGAGAACAGAGGCCTGTGGCCTCTTACATTTTGGTAAAGCCTTCATCGGCAAACGCATAGAATTAGAAATTAATGAGTATCATTGAATTTATAACCCAGAACCTCCCAACCTTTCTAGCACTGCTTGCGACAGGCGCCTTTGCTGGTGTGTTAGCCGGTTTACTTGGCGTGGGTGGTGGTATCGTCATTGTGCCGGTACTGTTTTTCCTGTTTCAGGGCTTTGGCGTCTCAGCGGAATCGGCCATGCTGGTAGCGACGGCAACCTCATTAGCCACCATAGTACCCACCTCTATCAGCTCAATTCGCTCTCACAACAAGAAAGGTAATGTGGATTTCGAACTGTTAAAACACTGGGCAATTTTTATCTTCGCTGGCGTTCTAGTTGGTAGCTGGCTGGTTACCAGAGTTGACGGGACATGGCTAACAATGCTGTTCGGTGTCATCGCGACTTTATCTGCTTTGAATATGCTTTTCAGAACAGGAAAATCAGCGATGTTTCAGCAACTGCCGGGCAACGCCGGACAAACGATAATGGGAACATCCATCGGTTTTTTCAGTTCGATGGTGGGAATCGGTGGCGGTACTATCTCTGTGCCGCTACTCACCCTATATAACTACCCCGCTCATAAGGCAGTAGGCACAGCTGCAGCAATCGGCTTGATCATCTCATTACCAGGAGCAATCACTATGTTGATCATGGGTGATACCCCAAGTGATGCTCCTGCAGGTACATACGGACTAGTGAATCTAGTTGGTTTCCTTTGTATTGTTCCGCTAACCGTTCTCTTCGCGCCTGTTGGCGCATCGCTGGCCGCTAAACTTGACGCAGGGGTCCTTAAAAAAATCTTTGCTGTTGTGTTGCTTATAACGGGTGTGCGAATGCTGTTACAACTTGTTCTGTAGGTCAGCAGTAAGGGGAACCTTAAAGGGTTTCCCCATATGTTTAAGCTATTGAAATATGGTAATTATTCTTTCCGGACTTTTTAGCCTGATACATCGCCTGATCAGCGCTGCGGCGTAGATTCTCAGATCCATCCCCATGGGATGGATAAACAGAAGCACCTATACTAACGGTGACAAATAAATTGTGACTACCATAGTTTATAGGTTGTTTGATCGAACTTACTAACCTTTCACAAAGCTGTGTAATATCTTTGTCTGATTCAATCTGACTAAGTACTACAAGAAATTCATCCCCGCCTATGCGGCAAGCCGTATCTGACTCACGAATTTCTGCGGAAATTCGCTCCGCACAATTTTTTAAAATATGGTCGCCACAGTCATGCCCGTAGTTATCATTAATCGCTTTAAAACCATCCAGATCAAGAAATAATAAAGCAGCCTTTGTGTCCTGCCTTTTGGCAAGCTTTAATGCCATCTCCAGACGGTCATTAGCCAAACGCAGCGTCGGAAGGCCTGTCAGAGCGTCATGGTTAGCTTGGTACTCTATATGTTGTTTCTGCTCTTCGATGGTCTGATTTTGCTCTGAAAGTTTCAAAAGCAGCTCGTCCATCTCCTGACGATGTTCAGTGATAGTGACCGCTATAAGAACAACAAACATAATGGAGCCAAACAATGTCGTTGCCCAGGAGGCAAAAGAGGCAACATATAGATCTGCAGAACCAGGAAACCCATAACCCAAAAAAACAAAGCGATATAGGCTGAAAGCAAACACCGTAAGCAGTATGCACCCGGTTATTAAAGCTGCCCTGTTACTGATAAAAAATAAGCCAATTATCAGACTGAACATAGCCCACATCATACCGTTGCCAACAGCCCCATAATTGAGGATACCAATACCACCGATTAAGGCACTGAAAATCAGAATACTCCAGACCCTGAACTGTATCGGTAGTTTATTCGGTAGAAAGTACATTACTGCAAAAAAGCATAAAGCAGAGATATGCACCGTATAGGCAGGTAACCAGCCTGTATAAAGAGCTCTACTAACAGATAATGGGACAGCGATCAGCCCCAGCAAAAAGACACCTTTAATAAGACGCGATACTGCATTTTCTTTTAGAGTCAGGATCCGTTCCTGAATTTCATCGCGTGGGGTCTTCATCCATTTTCTCACACAGGGTCATGATTTATTTATGACATAAAATAGATAAGGGAAACAAGCCGTACCTACTGGCGAAAGACCATTGATCAGCCAAATTAACCCCAAAGAACCGGTCTTAAGGAAAAAGCCAAGTAGAACTTGTTCGCAGGTTGGTTCAGTAAAACGGGGCTAACGTTAAAACAGGCACTAAATTATATTTTCAGTAACTGTCGATTATGGATACGACTCAAGAGCAAAATTGCGCATATTGCACCGGTCAAAGCCAATGCCATGTCGGATTGAGTATCCCAAACATAACCTTGCGTCCCCAGAAAGGCTTCAGCATCCTCACCGCTCAGGAGAGCAACCCACCACTCTATCAGCTCATAGAAAGCACTGAAGGCAAGGCAGACAGAAACGATAAACAGATTAAGCCAAGCTGTATTCTTAACCACCTGCTTTCGAATCAAGATCTCTCTCGCAAGAATGGCTGGTATAAATCCCTGAGCGAAATGCCCTACTTTGTCGTAGTTATTTCTTTCCATACCCCAAAGATCATCAAACAGAGGAACTTCCGCATAAGTATAGTGCCCACCTACCATCAGGATTACACAGTGCGCCAATATCAGAAAATAGAGAAGCGGAGTTAGTGGAAAAGAACGCATGGTCAGGAGTAACAAGATTCCCCCTGCGATAGCGGGAAAGACTTCCAGGAACCAGGTCAGTTGATCTTTAGGTTCAATTCCTGACCAGATCAACACTGTTGAATAGATTAGGATCCAGAGATATTTGATGGCTGCCCCCTATCTATTTACTTGGGTGATAGGCGATGCATTAAGCATCATCCCCCCATTCATTAAAAGTAAAATCGTCTTCCGTTGCTTTCTTCCGGTCATACATCCAATACAAGCCATCAACAGGGAGAATAGCAACCAGACCTTCACTATCACCACTCTGAGAGGCTGTGTCCATAATCAGTTCTGCAATTTTCTCTGCTTGCTCTTCGCTTGTATAAACATCAACCTGAGTATGATTCACAAGTTCACGCTGTTGATAAGCATCGTTGTATAAACCACGTCCACGTACTTCATGTATGGTATAACCGCGAACACCTGATTGAATCAGAGCATCTTCAATAAAATTAAGACGCATCTCATCAACGATTGCAGAAACTTTTTTTAGAGCCATTGTTATTCTTCCTAGTAGACACAATGTCTAAGAATAGAAGCTAAATTCGGACAAACCAACCTGCTGCAGTACTGATATCTGAAAAATATGTTCAGGATCAAGGTCTCAACAGATGTGGTAGCAACTCAGCTGATACTTTGTTTTACTGCTTAGGTGTTAATTGCTTGTAAATACTGTACAACTAGCCCCAGAAAACTGATCGTCACCAGACACGAGCTCCACTTAAAATGCGCTTCCCACATTTGGCAATCAATCCCTTTAGCCTTTTAGCTACATTGGTCATTCTGCTTTTTTCATTTTCTGTGCAAGCTGAGAGCAAGAAATTACTTATCCTCGATTCACAATCTGGGGATCCTTATGATGCTGCAAGAGAAGCGATGCTTGAGGAGTTAGAGGCGCAAGGCTTTCAGATTAAAAAGAACCTTGAAGTCAAACGTTTTACTATCGGCAATAAGATTGGTCTGGGGCTGAGACTTCTTCGTACTGAAGCTGCAAAACACGACGTGGTTTTTGTCAATGGGACCATGGCAAACAAAGCGGCACACCAATTCGGCTTTAATGACAGCAGATACAAGTTCGTTTTTTGCAGTGTTACCGATCCTGTAGGTTCTGGCTTGGTGGCAGCTTTAAACCAACCCAGCACCTCAAACTTCACTGGAATTTCATACGGCCTTCCAGTAGATGTTCGTCTTAAATTCCTCAATGAAGTCCTACCTGAAGCCAAAACCATTGGTTTGATCTACGCAGACATGCCGCAATCAATCAGTTATATCGGTTGGCTGAAAGCTGCCCTTAAGAAGCCAGAATTCAGTCATCTCAATATCATCTTCAGGAAAATACCCTTTGTACATGGTGACAATGGTCACATCAGGATGGCGCGGCTGATGGAACAGCAAATAGATGAACTAAGCTCTCAAGTAGACGCGTTTATTACTCCAAGTGACCAGCTTGGTACAAAACGTGAGTATGCTCAGGTAATAACCCAGTATTCCAATAAACCACTTATGGGTCTGTCTGAAAAAGAGATCTCTGAAGGCTGGGGAGCTCATTTTGGTGTTTATCCTGACCAGAAACGATCAGGAAAAATTGCGGGTGAAATGATCACACGTCTATTTAATGGGGAAAAGATCCAGAATATAACTCCTGTTTCCCCTGCAGCGGTTTATGGTATCAATCAGGAAAAGTCTACAAAGATTAAACTGGACTATCCTGATTCAGTTTTATCAAAAGTAGGCGGTAATCTCTTTTAAGCCTTTGCCACTCTCCGGCGTGCTCTTTAGGTTTTCTTTTCTGTGCATGGCCCCTCACCTGCTACAGATCTAATAAGATGACGGTATTTTTCAGCCATCATTTCCCAACTAAACTCTGCAACATCAGGGGTGATACTTTTGCGATTACTGATTAAATCTATCTGCTTAATGATTACATCAACAGCTGAGGCTGCCTCAACCTCGATATCCTTATCACAAGCGTATAAGTATTCCTCACTAAACATCTCTGAATAAGACATACGGTCAGGCAAGACAGGTATACAACCCTGAGCAACTGCTTCCAGTACCGATAACCCCTGGAATTCATGAATAGCAGTCGAAATAAAAATATCCGAACATGACAGCCACGCCAAATACTCTTCTTTGGTAGCCGCATACCCCATATGATCAATCCGGTGACCAAACTCTTCTCTGATCTGCTCAAAATCCTGAGGCGAGTTTTTGAAACTCTGACCCATGATGCACAACCGGAAATCTACGCCTCGCTTTTCAAGCAACCTCAATACAGAAAGCAATCTATCGGGCCCCTTGTCATACTCCCACCGTGCAGCCCAAGTGATATGAATAGGTAAACCCGTTTTATTCGCTGTAGAGCTTAGGCCTCGTTTCTGAACAGCACGAACTTGCTTGATCACATCAAAGTTAGTGGATTCAAAACATTCGTTATTCAGGGGAACCCCTAGCACAAGGGATTTCTCAGTCAGGTGCTCAATGACTCCTGGTGGAACACAATCGGGCATTTTTCTGAGCAGTAAGTCAGCGCCGTTGAGCATAGTTTGACGATTATATTCGCTATTAAAAACGATTCGGTCAGCAGCCAAAGCGGTATAAAGATTCAAGACTTTAGGTTCTACCGATTTAAACTGGTTTTTAGACTCTGGATAGGCAAACTGATTCTCGTGGAAATAAACCAGTGTAGGAATAGATGCAAGCTGGGGCACAAAACCCCTGAGTGCAGACAGATCCGTCATTGAGGTTGCGATAACAAGATCATAAGGCTGCTCCAGTGTTGCCCTTTCACCAAAGGCCCAACTTAAGCTATTACCCCGCATACGCCAGCTGAAGTACCTTCCTGGCAGGCTTAATACTGTCCAATCGTGTTCTGGTAGATTACTAACCAAACCTTGCCGCCAATAGATATGGCTTTCTGCATCATACGCAGATAACAGTAATATTTTCATGCTGCTCGTTCTGATCGCTTAAGTGACATACCTATCGATACCCCGCGATATTGAGCCTGATGGTATTACTATTTGCAACTTTTCCCCTAAACATACCTGCAGACCCTCGGATCAATAATACTCGCATCAACACAACTTACAGATGAAGAGGAAACGGCATGAACAAGAAAACACTGGATCAATTGGAACAGCAAGTTACCGCACAGATCACTGAAGGCGATATTATCTTTATATCCATTGATAGCTTTCTCTATCGTCAGGTGGCCAAAGGCACAGGAAGCTGGACCTCCCATGTCGGTTTTGTCATCCAAGAAAACAACGAATGGTTTGTACTGGAAAGTGCTGTGCCAACAGTCACCAAATGCCCACTGCGCAAGTTTCTATCCCGAACCCGTAACAGCGAAGTGGCTATCAAACGCCTGCCGCAAGAACTATTTCAAACAGAGATCAAAGCGCTGAAACAGGCTGCAGGAAAACGCATGGGAAAATTCTATCATCTGGGCTTTAACTTTGATTCCACGCGTCAGTTCTGTTCTAAGTTCGTTTACCTCACCTACAAAGAAGCGCTGGGTATCGAACTGGGGAAAGTTCAGACATTAAGGGAGCTACTTGATGAAAACCCACAGGCCAGCGTTAATTTTTGGCGCTGCTGGTATTTTGGATTTATCCCATGGCAACGCAGAACAGTAACACCCGCTAGCCAGTTGAATGATCCACAATTGTTAGAGGTGTTTTCAACTGTTGCTGAAACCACCTCAGTCATCACTGAAGTTACTGGTAACGCCCTGCCGTAATAAATTCTGAAAAAGTCTCACACCAGATAATCACAGAGTTGTAGTTATTAATTTCCACTCCTGCAGGAACTGGGACTACAAAGTTACCGAAGCTTTTAATATCTGCAACTCTGACCATCTGGGATTTAGCTTGCAAAAAGGTTTCTTCATCTTCGACAAAACTTGGTGACAGATATAGCTTGTAATCCGGCCCTGGTGCTAATTCACCTTCGAAGGCAATCAGTTGACTACCCAGAGAAACCGTACCCTCACCCCAATGCAGGGAATCACTACCTTTCAACTCTTTCTTAAACTGAGCCTGGAAGCTGGAGGCCTGTTTAGCTGAGGTAACAGCCTGTACTGTTGCAGGCTCTTCTTCGATAAGAATTGGCAACAGATAGATTCCCAGAGCAAACCCAATAAAACCTACAGCGGCATGTGAGCCGAGAAGAAATAATTTACGCATTATCAAACAACCTTGTTATGAGACGAATCTGAGTTGGAGCGGCATCTGCTACCCTTGCTCCCTTAATGACTCACCGCATTTTTATCTCAACTGTCGGCAGCCATGAAAGAGAGACTCCTAATAGCAAGTAAAGTTCAGCCAAGTCGTTATCTTAAAACTCCTTGTTTAAGAGCAAGTATAGGGCTGAAACTAAAAAGCCACCCTAAGGTGGCTTTTAAATATCGATAAAAATTAAAGCTTTTCTATTTCAGCTTTGCTCTTCAACTGAGCTGTATGATCCTGATAGTCCTGCTGTCCCTGACGGTTATTCAGCACCATACTCATCATTCTCAGCTCTTCTTCATTCAATTCAGCATCTACAGCTGCAACCTTATCCAGAGCAACAACAGCATAACTGCCATCGATCAAGCTAACTGAAGCGAAGCTGGAGGCTCCCTCAGCAGGTTTTGGCATCTGGAATACAGATGTACGAATCTCTTGAGGAACGGTGTTGTCACGGCGTGCCACTGCCTGGAATGACTCAACTTTTGCTCCAGCAGCCAGACTATCCAGTGCATCACCCTTACGCAGGCTCGCGACCAGTTCAGAAGCTGTAGATGTCAGCTGTTCAGCCGTTTTCTGCTCAACAAGGATTGCTTTAATCTGCTCTGCCACCTCATCCTGTGATTTTTCACGTGGAAGCTGATGCTCAACAATACGCAGAACCACAGAGCGACCAGAATCCAACTCAACAGGAGTACTGTTCAGCCCCTCTTTGATCAACTCAGCATCAAATGCAACGGTAAGGATCTTAGGGTTAGAGGTAACCGGATCTTCATTTCCAGAGCGCGAGAAAAGTTCAGTTTTCTGAATTTCCAGACCCAGTACTTCTGCAGGCTCAACCAGGTCACCGGATGAGAATGAAATATCTGCTAAACGCTCAAGCTGTCCTACATACTCTTCTTCCGCTTTTTGATTCAGCAGATCTTCGCGTAGTTCAAATTGCGCCTGCTCAAATGCAGGAGCTTCGCTTTCAACGATATCAACCAACTTAATCAGGTGATAACCAAACTCAGTGCGAACAGGTTCTGATACTGCGCCCTTCTCAAGAGCATACAGTGCATCTTCGAATTCAGCAGAGAAAACACCTTTTTCGTTAACGCCTAGATCACCACCCATTTCAGCAGAAACCGGATCATCCGACTCAGATTGAGCCAGAGTTTCGAACGACTCACCAGACGCAAGGCGTGCAGCGATTGCATCCACCTTAGCCTTAGCAGCCGCATCATCCTGCTCATCAGAAACTTCAACCAAGATGTGAGCTGAGTGACGTTGCTCCTGAGCCTGGAAGTTATCGACCAGTGTCTGATAAGCAGACTCAACGTCATCATCCGTAACACTCAGGCCCTTCGCAATTTCATCGCGGTCCAGAAGCAGGTATTCGATTGCTACCTGCTCATCAGACATAAACTGACCGCTGTTCTCAGCATAATAATCTGCAATTTCTTCATCAGATACAGTTACAGAGTTACGAACAGGTTCAGCATCAAGCGTGAAGTAACGGATATCACGCGTCTGACTATCCAGATTCGCAAGAGTCTGTAGCTCAGACTTTAATGAGAACGCAGAAAGCATGTAAGCAATACGCTCCTGCTCTGTTACTTTCTCTTTCTTAACCAACGCACGATATGACAGAGGCGTCAGGCCAGCGTTACGCAGCACCATTTCAAACTGGCTACGCTCAAACTTGCCATCAACCTGAAAATCTTTAGTAGAGACGATCAACTGATCAATCATGGCATCAGAGAAAACTAAACCCTGATTCTCGGCAGACTGAACCAAAACTGATTGTTCAATCAAACCTTCTAACACCATGTTACTGATTAGATTTTCATCCAGTAATGCCGGGTCAGCATCATCACCCATCTGGTTCAGCATCTGACGACGTTGCAACTGCACGCCCTGATACAAATCCTGTTGACTGATCTCTACCCCATTAACAGTGGCAGGTGCATTACTACCGGCTGTTAAACTTACAAGTGACTCAACACCAAACAATGCAAAGGTCACCGCAATCAGGCCAACAATAATCTTGGCGACGATACCCTGTGAGTTATCACGAATGGACTGTAGCATTATGCCTTTCAACCCCTGGCAATTACTTTTACACATAAAAAAGGCGCATTCTCAGAGGAATGCGCCTTTCAACTATTTCGAAATGTTTGCATTTACATGATGCAAACCATTTCTGAATTTTGGCGGAACGGACGGGACTCGAACCCGCGACCCCCTGCGTGACAGGCAGGTATTCTAACCAACTGAACTACCGCTCCTGATGTACGGGACTTGAACCCGTGACTACCACTCAGTTTAACTTTTCAAAAAATAGTCTGACTTTATGGTGGTCGGGTAGTTCTTAACGAACTACCACTCCCGAAAGTAAGATCGTGACGCGATCAGATCTTACTTGTTTACTGCGTCTTTCAGAGCCTTACCAGGCTTGAAAGTTGGCAGTGTAGCAGCAGCAATCTCAATTGGCTTGCCTGTCTGCGGGTTACGGCCTGTACGAGCAGCACGCTCTTTTACAGAAAATGTACCGAAACCTACCAGCGCAACAGAGTCTCCGTTCTGAAGTGCACCTGTAACCGCTTCCAGAGTAGCATCAAGTGCACGACCTGCAGCTGCTTTAGGAATGTCGGCTGAAGCTGCGATAGCGTCGATCAGTTCAGACTTATTCACGTTGTTCCCCTTTAATAGATCATTATTTTTAGTTGTTCCGTTATCCATGCCCAGCAAGATGGTCAGGCATTTATACCAAGCGGTAGAAAGCGGTGTCAAGACAACTTCGGAACCTTTCTACCCCTGATGAATACTAATGTGGCTTTATTTGCTCCGGCTCAGCTTTTGAACTTTTTTTCTTACCGGAAACCACTTCTTTGTTGTCTTGCTCGACAGGTTTTGGTTGATACTTGAGGGCAATGTCCAACACCTCATCAATCCACTTAACCGCCTTAATATCGAGATCTGCTTTGATATTGTCAGGAATTTCCTTCAAATCACGCTCATTCTCTTGAGGAATGATGACAGTTTTAATTCCGCCACGATGCGCCGCCAACAGTTTCTCTTTCAAACCACCGATCGGTAAAACCTGCCCGCGAAGGGTAATTTCACCGGTCATTGCTACATCCGCTTTAACCGGAATATTGGTTAGAACTGATACTAAAGCAGTACACATACCAATACCCGCACTTGGGCCATCTTTTGGTGTTGCCCCTTCCGGCACGTGAATATGGATATCCTGTTTCTCGTGGAAATCACTTGGAACACCCAGAGCCTCAGATCGATTTCTAACCACTGTCAGCGCAGCCTGAATCGATTCTTTCATAACATCACCCAGACTACCGGTAGTCACCTGACGGCCTTTACCCGGTACCACGGCGGTTTCGATACTCAGAATATCGCCGCCTACCTGAGTCCAGGCCAAGCCGGTTACCAAACCTACCTGATCCTGCTCTTCAGCAATTCCGAAGTTATGCTTGCGAACACCACTGTAATGCTCCAGCTGATCTTCACCGATAACAACCGGTTTCTTGGTATCACTGGACAGTGCTAGTTCTTTAACGACTTTACGGCACAGTTTAGCGATCTCACGCTCCAGACCACGTACACCCGCTTCTCGCGTGTAGTAACGAATAAGGCCTTGAATTGCATCATCCGCAATCTCTACCTCACCCTTCTTAAGACCGTTGTTCTTAAACTGTTTCTCAACCAGATAGTTACGAGCGATGTTTAGCTTTTCATCCTCTGTGTAACCTGGGATTCGAATAATTTCCATTCGATCCAACAGAGGACCTGGAATATTCATAGAGTTGGAGGTACAGACAAACATCACATCTGAAAGGTCATAATCTACTTCCAGGTAGTGATCGTTAAAGCTGTTATTCTGTTCCGGATCCAAAACTTCCAGCAAAGCAGAGGATGGATCGCCACGTTGATCCATGCCCATCTTATCGATCTCATCGAGCAGGAACAGCGGGTTTTTCACCCCAACTTTAGACATCTTCTGCAATAGCTTACCCGGCATAGAACCGATGTAAGTACGACGGTGGCCGCGGATTTCCGCTTCATCACGAACCCCACCCAGAGCCATACGAACATACTCACGGTTGGTTGCACGAGCAATCGAGCGACCAAGAGACGTTTTACCTACACCTGGAGGTCCAACCAGACATAGAATTGGGCCTTTCAGTTTTCTAACACGCTTCTGAACCGCTAAGTATTCCAGAATACGCTCTTTTACTTCTTCCAGACCGAAGTGATCCTGATTCAGCACTTTCTCCGCACGCTTCATATCATGGCGAACTTTAGAGCGCTTAGACCATGGAATCTGCAACATCCAATCAATATAACCACGCACAACCGTTGCTTCAGCAGACATTGGTGACATCATCTTCAGCTTGTTGTATTCATTCATGGTCTTATCAAACGCTTCCTGAGGCATTTTTGCTTCAGCAATACGTTTCTTCAGCTCATCCATATCGTTGGTGCCGGACTCATCCAAGTCGCCCAACTCTTTCTGGATCGCTTTCATCTGTTCGTTCAGATAGTACTCGCGCTGGCTCTTTTCCATCTGCTTCTTAACCCGGCCGCGGATACGCTTCTCCACTTCAACCAGATCAATTTCAGATTCCATCAAAGCCATGAGATGTTCGAGACGTTCTTTATTGCTCAACATCTCAAGAATCTGCTGCTTTTCTTCAAGCTTCAAAGACATATGCGCAGCGATAGTGTCTGCCAGACGACCTACATCTTCGATATTTTGTAGAGAGGAAAGCACTTCAGAAGGAATTTTCTTGTTAACCTGAACAAAACGCTCAAACTGCTCGAGCACAGTACGCTTATACAGATCATTTTCAGCTTCGGTTAGCTCATCAATAGCCAGAACAGAAGCGGTAGCTGTGAAGAAACCTTCCTCTTCTTGTAGGTCATGGATAGTGGCACGGTAGTCACCTTCAACAAGAACCTTAACAGTGCCATCAGGTAACTTAAGCATCTGCAGTACGCTAGCGACGGTACCTACTGCAAACAAATCTTCATGGGTCGGCTCATCATCAGAAGCATTTTTCTGTGCGACCAGAAGGATTTCCTTCTCACCTGACATTGCAGCTTCAAGAGCTTCTATAGATTTTTCTCTGCCCACAAACAGCGGGATAACCATATGTGGGTAAACCACCACATCTCTCAGAGGAAGGACAGGTAGCTCAAAGCTCTGTACTTGGGATTCGTCATGTTGCGTCATGATGCAAAAGCCTCATCAAACCGGTCCGCGATGTACTGCGGAAATATTATAAAAAACGCGTTGTAGGTTACATGGGGGTCAGAATTTTAATTGCAACCACAAGACCAAAATAAAACTACGCTTTTGAGGAAATGGGAAAAAGCTGTATTTACTTAGCTTATAGCAGTATCCAATCTGACAGACAAATAAAAAAAGGGAATCAAATTCCCCTTTATTAAATTACGAACAATCCTCGTGAAAGATCTATAAACAAACCAGTCAATAGTCACATGCCATAGCATTTGATTAGGGTAACCATTTCAAATGCCATAACACCTTGGAGAATGACTGTAATACTCGCTTAAGGAGGCTTATTCGTTTATTGGTTTCGTTTGTTTCTGGCTTACTTGTAGTAAGCGTTGTCCGTAACAGAGTGATCGGTCGCATCTCGTACTCCGATCAGTGCAGGCAAGCGCTCAACCAATGTTGCTTCTACGCCATCTTTCAGCGTCATATCAACTGCGCTACAACCCTGGCAGCCGCCACCAAACTGAAGAACCGCAATAAAACCTTCTTCCTCTTCAACCAGCTCAATAAGTTTTACTTCACCACCGTGAGAAGCCAGACCTGGGTTGATATCAGAGTAGAGGATATAGTTAATCTGCTCATCCAGAGGACTATCAGGAGAAACCTTAGGCACTTTTGAATTTGGTGCTTTAATGGTTAGCTGGCCACCCATGCGATCTTTAGCAAAATCCACATAGGCCTCATCCAGATAAGGTACGCTAGCCTTTTCGATGTAGAAACGCAGAGTTTCTAGTTCCAAGATCTCATCATCTTCGATCACTTCATCTGGACGGCAGTACGCCAAGCAAGTCTCAGCATAGGATGTACCCGGCTGAGTCACGAACATACGTACCGCCATACCTTCAACGTCCTGCTTTGACAAAAGCTCTACCAGATACTCTTCTGCTGTTTCTGTAACCGTAATATTCATTCTTATCCCGATACTCACTTACATAATATGCCTTACTTAATGAATCATAGGATACACCCATTACAATCCCGAGTAAATTGCTCAGCTATTAAACAATTAATTCTAATATCCAATACTGAGGGAGAGGTTTAAACCTGTCCCCAACGTTTCAATCTGCTAGAATTCGCCTTCCATTTTCAGAGCCACCCTTAAATGCACTCTCAACAGCAGCCTCGACTACAACGCTATACAACGATCCTCGCGTTGGGCCTGCCGATCATTGGAGGCATGCTGTCACAAAGTGTACTGAACCTTATCGATGCAGTACTTGTAGGCCAGTTGGGTGATGCTTCACTCGCCGGGGTTGGCATCGGTAGCTACGCCAACTTTGTAGCTATAAGCCTGATACTCGGGCTGTCTTCTGCGGTACAAACACTGGTAGCGCGTAAACAGGGTCAGGGGCTGGTCGAAGAGAGCACAAAACCCGTTCTATGGGGCATTCTGATCGCCTGCCTGTTTGCACTCCCCCTGAGTCTACTTTTTATCCACCATTCTGAATCTATCGTCGCCTTGATGACCGATAATTCAGCCGTACAGGATATTGCCGCTGAATATTTTGACTACAGAACAGCAGCAATGTTGGCCATCGGACTGCATTTATCATTCCGCGGATGGTGGAATGGTACTAAACGTCCTGGCACCTACTTCAAGGTTCTAATCTTTACCCATGTTCTGAATGTCGCCGTGAGTTACTGCCTGATATTCGGTAGCTTAGGATTACCGCGTTTGGGAGCTCCTGGAGCTGGATTAGGCACCGCGATCGCCCTCTACGCGGGTGTATTGCTTAATGCATGGCTGGTTTACAAGGATGCTAAACCAAAAGGGCTGGCAAACTGGAAAGCTAAAGATATTTCATCTCTATTAAGCCTGCTTAAGCTTTCGATACCCCATTCAATTCAACAGTTACTTTTTTCTCTCGCTATCTGTGTTTTGTTTTGGATCATCGGTCTATTGGGCACATCGGATCAGGCCATTGCCCATATACTGATCAACTTATCTCTGTTCCTGATTTTACCTGCGGTTGGCTTCGGGGTAGCCTCCACCTCACTAGTGAGTCACGCCTTAGGCGAGAAAAAAAGCAGGGAAGCCGCGCAGTGGGCGTGGGATGTTATAACGGTTGCTGTTATTACTATCTCTATCCTCAGCCTGCCATTGTGGGTGGTGCCTGAAATTGTGCTCAGTGCATTCCTACAATCGCAATCGCTTATAGAACAAGCCACTCTTCCACTGCAGCTAACAGCCCTAGCAATCACATTAGATGCAGCGGCTATCGTCTTAAGTCAGTCCCTACTTGGCGTGGGAGCGAGCAGAAACGTATTACTCATCAGTGCTGTAGGTCAGTGGCTGTTTTATCTTCCACTGGCTTGGTTATTTGGCCCTTATTTAGGTTTTGGCTTGCTGGGGATATGGAATGTTCAATTGGTGCACAGAAGCCTTTCTTCCGCTGTTTTTATCAGCATATGGAAACAAGGAAAATGGCTGGAAATCAGACTTTAAATAGCTGCCAAGAAAGTTTAGCTATAGTATGAATTCCAGCTTCTTGGTATTTTGTTAGTTCACGATAGTAAGGAACCTGTAGGACGTGGAACATTCGCTGGTCTTTTCTTTTTTCCTGATTTTTACCGGGGCAGCGGTGATTGCCTCACTAGCACTATATACCCGCCAACCGTTGCTGGTTGCCTATATCGCTCTGGGAGCTATTCTCGGACCTTATGGTTTCAGCATGGTGTCCGATACTGAACTACTCACTGAAATTTCCCATATAGGTATTATCTTCCTTCTATTTCTGCTCGGCTTGGATATGCAGCCCTCCCACCTGCTGCATATGTTAAAAAAAGCGACACTGGTTGCGATCATAAGCTCGATTCTGTTTTTCCTGATAGGCTACTCGGTCGGATTAGCCTTTGGGTATACCCAAACAGAGAACATGATCATTGGTATCGCAGTCATGTTCTCCAGTACCATCATCGGCATTAAACTACTGCCAACAACAGTTCTTCATCACAAACACACCGGTGAGTTGGTTGTAGGTCTTCTACTGCTACAGGACGTTATTGCGATCATGGTACTGCTGTTTCTATACAGCGGTGCGAATGAGTCCGCTACAAGCAGCGACACCATGGCTCAGTTCGCAAGCACTTTAGTCGCTCTTCCACTGATCATTCTTGGTGCTTTTGCATTCGTAAAATATGTATTGTTGAAACTAATCCAGAAGTTCGACCGTTTTCATGAATATATATTCCTGCTTGCCATTGGTTGGTGTCTAGGACTGGCAGAAATAGCTAACCTAGTGGGCTTGTCAGCTGAGATTGGGGCGTTTGTGGCGGGGGTAACCGTAGCGACAAGCCCTATTTCACAATATATTGCCACCAGCTTGAAGCCTCTTAGGGACTTCTTCTTGATCCTGTTCTTCTTCTCAATTGGAGCCAGCTTCAATCTGTCTCTGGTAGGGCTGATTGCAATTCCTGCAACCATTCTGGCCTTACTGGTACTGGGCCTGAAACCGGTTATCTTCCGTTTCCTGCTAAGTCGTATCAGTGAATCACCTAAGCTGGGCTGGGAAGTAGGTTTCCGTCTGGGGCAGATCAGTGAGTTTTCGTTATTGATCGCTTATATTGCAGCAGGTGCAGCGATGATTGGAGAAGAGGCATCCCACGTAATTCAGGCGACAGCGATTCTAACCTTCCTGCTGTCCAGCTATGTGGTGATCTTTAACTTCCCATCACCCATTGCGGTATCTGATAAATTACGCAGAGACTGAATTCACAGTCTCTGCATTTTATTTCAGCTGAAAAGCTCTATCTTACGCTCAGCCCACAGTTGCTCTGATTTGGCTAATAGCTCTTCATTACTTCCCTGGTCACCCAGAAGGCGCAGGGTCACAGCCATTGTTGAGATAATCGCTTGATAACCATACTCATGATTAGATTCACCTTTCCACACGGATAGTAGCATCTCTGCAGGTAACTCATCCTCTTTCACAAAACGCTTCTCGACGGTTCTCGGCCACTCATACTCGGAAAGCTCGCCGTCAGTTACCCACTGCAGAAGGCATTCTGTATCCGGGCGAATTTCTGCTTCTCCGCCATCTCCTTTCATTGTCAGGTTGCGTTCTATACCCAGTAGCTTGGCCGCCTTCTGATGCATAGGTCCATATGGAGGGTGGAAAACACCATCAATACTAGCTGCAGCCTCAGCCGGGTTAAGCATACGACAGAGAGTGTGCACAGGAGAACGCAGCCCCAGAATCGGACGTAGCTGAATAATCTCACCTAATGGTGGGCAGAAATGATCAACTGACATATAAGCAAAACCACAGCGCTTAATCTCATCAGCAGTTTGCTGCCATTCATTACAAGCTTGCAAGCCAAACAGGCTGAGCATATCTTCAACATAAATCCGGCCCGGTGTATGACCTCGCGAACCATGCATAAACACTTTGTAACCATGGGAGGCCAAGCAAAGCGCTACTAAAAGGTACCAGGTATGGCGACGCTTTTTACCCGCGTAGGTTGACCAGTCCAGATCAACTTCCAGCTCTACATCCATTGTATAACGACTACGTACCGCGTCAGCAAAACCCGCTAACTCCTCCGGGGCTTCCTCTTTTACTCGTAGCAACATTAAAAATGCACCTAGCTGTTCAGGCCTGACCTGATTATCCAGAATCATACCCATTGCCTGCTCTGCTTCTTCACGAGTCAGCGAGCGGGTGCCATTTTTGCCTTTACCTAAAATACGAACGAAAGGTGCAAATTTGTGTTCTTCAATCATCGAGGATAATACCTTGCCTATACAGGAGTACTGGAGGTGTCTTAGTATGAAATTCTCGTTAGTTTAATGAAAATGTTAAACGTTGTCTCAACTGCTACTTCTTCTACCTTTATATTTTACCCCTTCTCACTAGGCCTGTTAGCAAGCCTTACTTTGCTCACACTGTAACTGCAGGAACCATGCGGATTTTCTGGTAGAATCGCCCATCATCTCTAAAGGTACTCCAATGAAACGCAAACCCAGCCTTTTCGCTAAACCTAAAGCAGGCTCAAAACCACAACGCTCAAAGCAGATGGTCTATCCCGATGTATTGGAGGTAGAAAGCTTGAGCCATGAAGGCAGAGGAATAGCCAAGGTTGATGGGAAAACCATATTTATCAGTGGGGCCCTGCCAGGGGAAAGCGTTAAGTACAAAATAGACACTCAACACCGTCGTTACGACGAAGCCAGCTGCACCGAGGTTATCAAAGCTTCGCCCCAGCGAGTTGAAGCCAAGTGCCAACACTACGGCACCTGCGGTGGTTGCGACCTGCAGCATCTGAACCACGAAGATCAGATCAGCGCAAAACAAACAACTGTTATTGATCAACTGGATCGTCTGGGTCATTTTACCCCTGAGACAATAGAGCAACCGATCCAAAGCCCCGAGTGGAATTATCGCCGTAGCTGCCGCCTTGGCATCAATCAATTGCAAAGAGATGGCAGTGCTATTGTGGGCTTCCGCCGAAGAGGCAGTAGCAAACTCACTCATATTAGTGATTGTCCGGTGCTAGCCGAACCTCTTAATGAGATTCTCAAAGCCCTGCCGTCTATTCTGGAAACAGAAGAAGACTTTAAAGGAATAACACACGCAGAACTGAGTGAAGGCGATGAAAGTGGAGCACTGACACTACGCATCAAGAAACCTCTAACTGATCACCTATCTGAAAAATTGCAGCAGTTGGCTTCTGAACATAACTTCTCTCTATTTCTGGATGATGGACAGAAACTACAGCGCACTGATAAAACAGCTGAGCTTTTTTATCAGATCGAAAACAGCTCAACTCAGGTTTATTTCGAACCCGGTGACTTTATTCAGGTCAATGCCTCGGTAAATAATCAGATGATTAACCGAGCTATCACCTGGCTAGATCTCAGCAAAGATGACCGGGTACTGGATCTGTTCTGTGGTGTCGGTAATTTCACGCTCCCAATCGCCGGCCATGTCGCTGCAATTGTCGGGGTAGAGGGTGTTGAGGAGATGGTAGAAAGAGCAAACCAGAATGCCTCCAGAAACCAACTCAGCAATTGCAGTTTCTACCGGGCCAATCTAAGCAAAGATCTACGCGCCCTGCCCTGGTATAAACAAGGTTTTAATAAAATCATCCTTGATCCGCCAAGAACCGGAGCCTTGGAAGTCATCAAGCAGCTGGAAAAACATCAAGCTGATATGATCCTCTATGTGTCTTGTAATCCAGCAGCATTAGCCAGAGATGGAGCAGAGCTGATTAAGCAGGGATACCGCCCAAGCCGTTTCTGTGTCATGGATATGTTCCCGCATACTTCACACGTTGAATCTCTGGTGTTATTTGAACGATGAACTCTCCTGAAATTCTCTATTCTGATAGCAGCCTTGTTATTGCTAATAAACCCTGGGACATGCTCTCAGTTCCAGGCAAAGGGCCTGAGAAGCAGGATTGCCTTTGGCGCAGAGTGCAGCAGGAATTTCCAACCGCTCGGATTGTTCATCGTCTCGATTACGCTACGTCGGGTCTCATGGTGCTGGCGCTGACACTGGAAGCACAAAGGGAACTGAGCAAAAGCTTTCAAGAAAGAAAAACGGCAAAGCGTTACCAGGCCATCATCTCCGGTTCACCCGAGCAGACCTCGGGCTCTATAGAGCTACCTTTACGCTGTGATTGGGAAAACCGCCCCCTGCAGATCGTTGATTTTGAGCAAGGTAAACAGGCTCTGACTCACTGGAAAATGACTGGAACAACTGAACTGGGTACACGTGTTGAGCTAACTCCGGTGACTGGCCGCTCACATCAGCTAAGAGTTCATATGCAAGCAATGGGTCATCCAATCATCGGAGACCGCTTCTATGCAGATGAGAAAGGGAAAGCTTCATCAGAAAGGTTACTACTTCATGCTGAGTATCTGGCGTTTCCACATCCTGATACTCAGCAAGAAGTTGAGTTTACTGCTCCCTGCCCTTTTTGAAAAAGGACAAGAAGAGCATTAGACTAGCCGTATTGGTGAACCCGAAGTAAAGCTGGAGATGTTCTCAGCTGTTTGCTGAATGATACGCTTGCGTGCTTCTACACTACCCCACGCCATATGCGGGGTAACGATTAGATTAGGAATGGAGTTATCCAGTAGAACATTGCCTTCGACCGGGGGCTCTACCGTCAGAACATCAGTCGCTGCCCCTGCCAAATACCCAGCTCGTAGCGCATCAGCCAGATCAGACTCATTTACAATGCCACCACGGGCTGCATTCACAAGAAACGAACCCTGCTTCATTTTTTTGAACGTATCACGGGTAAAAAGGTTTTCTGTCTGTTCGGTTAAAGGACAGTGCAAGCTGATCACATCCGACTTCTCTAACAACTCCTCAAAGGAAACCCGACCGTCAGACACCTCTCCGCCTATTCGTTGGCATATGAGTAAGTTCATGCCAAAAGCTTCAGCGATTCTGGCAACGCCCTGCCCCAGATTACCGTAGCCAATCACACCTAGGGTTCTTCCCTTAAGCTCAATTACAGGATGATCAAGAAAGCAGAACTGCTGTGACTTCTGCCACTGTCCGTTATCAACGTCAGTTGAATAGGCCAGTAAATTGTTATGTAAAGCCAGAATCATTGACCAGACATGCTGAACCACCGAATCAACACCATAAGCAACACAATTGGATACGGGCACTGAGAACTCCTGAGCAGCCCTCTTATCAACAACATTGGTTCCGGTGGCCAGTACGCAGATGTATTTAAGGCCTTTAGCCTGAGAAATGGCTAGGCGATCAAGCGGCGTTTTATTGGTAATGACAATATCAAAACCTTTAATCCGCTCTGAAACTTTATCTACAGGTGTCAGTTCATAGCAGACCAACTCATCAACTACCGCTTCTAACGGTGAAAGGTCGAGCGTTTCGAGACCTTTCAGATCCAGGATTACAGCTTTCATAGTCTTCACAATATAGCCTTTTTAATACGTTCCCGATATTAGCCAGAAATTGAAAAAGGGCCATAAGGCCCTTTTATCATAGACAACCGAGTAGACTAACAGGGTTACCCTTTAGGCAGGTTCTCTTTGATAGTCCAAAGCATCTCTTCAGCAACTATCGCTGGTGCAGCCAACCCTTCATTGGTCAGAACACTCAGATAAACACCTGTGCGGGTACGAATAAGCTTCAACTGATACTGACCTGTATGCTCAAACTTACCGGTACTCTGGTTATAAATTCCTGATTCACCAGTCCCGAATACATAGATCGGCTTTCCGGCAAACCAAATTTTATAGCCTTTCTTATTACCTTCATCTTCAGGGTTAACGAGAGTATCCTGCTCGCCTTCTTCTAGCCCTTGAAGGTATGCAGCAGTTTTGCCTGAAGTGTATGAAATACCACTATCATCTTCTTCAAAACCCAACGCTGCGGAGATTGAACTGGTATCCAGTGTAATCTCTTCACGGTCTGAGTGTAGCCATTCAAAGAACCCCATTTCTTCAACATCTTCAAAAGGTGTTGAAGTGGTATATGTCATATAGAAATAACCTGTACCACGATCACGGGTACCTACATCCATATCCGCTTTATCCAGAGCATTACTGATTTCAGTCCATGCGGTATCAATGTCGGTATCCAGTTTCAGTACCGGATTCGCTCGCGAATCACGTCCCAATTGAGTACCAGCACGGCGCTTCTCCTGGAAAGCAATCAGAGTCTGCTCCGAACGCTCACCCGTTGCTTTACCTAGGTAACGCAACACCTCAAACATCATGTCCGATTTGTAGCTGACATCACGCGCCTGATTAGCCCAATCCACAGATGCCACTTCGTCTTCTTCAGCAAAACGTACATGTCGCATGGAGATTGAAGTACGATCTGGCTGACCGTCAACAGGTCGCAAGCTCACATGAAGTTTATCTTTTGTATCCCCCGGAATATCCTGGAATGTCAGACGTTTAACCCAAGTGTCCACAAAGCTAAACTCTTTAGCTTCATTATGGATCCACTGCGTTTCCATCCGTCCATTACGTGGATCAGACTTGGCTAGTTCGATACCGTTGAATTCCCAGAACTCTTTCAACTTAACCCAAACGCTAGTGATTCCCTCATCAACAATGATCAGTTTCTCATTTCCTTCGCGCTTAAGGCTTACTGATTCACTGCCAGCCTCAGCGTAGAAGAACTCAGGTCTAGGAACGATAAATTCGCCGGTACGAACAGTCCCTACGGTACCGACCTCAGGAACCGATAAAGTATCTGCGGTTTGTTTAGCCGTAAGATGCTCTGGAATTTCCAGGCGCTTACCTTTCTCTGCTAACTCATAATCCTGACTTCGGTCACGGATAATACCGTCTTCACCGTAGATAGGATTGTCTTCCAATACACTGCAGCCAGAGACCATTACACTAGCTAAAACAGTTAGAGATACTATTTTTTTCATTATTTAGGATCGCTTAGATAATTTCGCTGCTTTTCAATGCATCACGAATAGTGCCATGGAACTCATCCGCAAGAACTGTCAACGGAAGACGGATGCCAAGTCCCATCAAGCCCATTTCAGCCAGAGCCCATTTCACTGGGATTGGATTGGCTTCTACAAACAATTTTTCATGCAGTGGCATCAGTTTATTGTGGATCGCACGTGCTTCATCAGCTTTGCCAGACATAGCTAAAGCGCACAGCTCAGCCATCTCAGCAGGAGCAACATTGGCTGTTACGGAGATATTACCGTGACCACCCGCGATCATCAGTTCAACCGCAGTAGCATCATCACCAGAATAGATAGCGAAGCCTTCTGGCGCTT
Source organism: Neptuniibacter sp. (assembly GCF_024231755.1). GTDB lineage: Bacteria > Pseudomonadota > Gammaproteobacteria > Pseudomonadales > Balneatricaceae > Neptuniibacter. The sequence goes on along the minus strand of NZ_JAAEQH010000241.1, from coordinate 4,463 downwards.
TAGCAATTAGTTCTTTTGCGCGCTCGATATCACCCGTTGCTTCTTTGATACCAACAATATTGTCAATTTCAGCAAGACGCAGTGCAGTCTCAGGCAACATATCGCAAGCAGTACGACCTGGAACGTTGTACAGGATCTGCGGAATATCTACTGCCTCAGCTACCGCCTTGTAATGCAGGAATAAACCTTCCTGAGTAGGTTTGTTGTAGTAAGGTGTAACCAACAAACATGCATCGGCACCTACTTTTTTAGCTTCTTCAGTCAGTTCAATCGCTTCAGACGTTGAGTTTGCACCCGTACCTGCAATAACCGGGATACGGCCTGCAACACGATCAACTACACGTTTAATGACCTGACAGTGCTCATCGCAATTAAGAGTTGCGGACTCACCAGTAGTCCCCACAGCGACGATAGAATCCGTGCCCTTATCCAGATGCATATCCACCAGTTTGTCGAGGTTATCCCAATCGACATCACCGTTAGAAAGCATAGGGGTAACAAGAGCAACACTGCTGCCAGTAATCATTTTTTTCTCCATGAGATATATCATCAAGTTCTTAAGCAGAAGACAAAATTACTCTGCCAATCGAACTATTACAACCAGAATTAACCCTTCAGGGCTAACCTTATAATCTGAACGATATCTGGTATCGTATAAAGGGTCGTTATTCTATACGATTTTCTACTTTGTTTAGTAGCCATCATCACTAAGGATTTACTATGAGCAGCCTAACAATTGACAAAAAAGTGCCTTCTTTTACCGCTCAGGCAACAAGTGACGTCACCGTTTCACTGGATGAACTTAAAGGTAAGAATGTAATTATCTATTTTTATCCTAAAGACAGCACACCAGGCTGCACCACTGAAGGACAAAATTTCCGCGATTCCATTGCCGAATTTGAAGCGGCAAACACAGTGATTTTTGGCGTATCACGTGACGGAATGCGCGCCCATGAAAATTTCAAAGCGAAACAATCATTTCCTTTCGAACTGATCAGCGATCCGGACGAAGAGCTATGCAAACTGTTTGATGTAATTAAACTGAAGAAGAACTACGGCCGCGAGTATATGGGCATTGAGCGCTCAACCTTCCTCATCGACGCAGAAGGTGTTCTGAAACAAGAGTGGCGCAAAGTGAAGGTAAAAGGCCACGTGGATGAAGTTTTGGAGGCAGTTAAAGCGCTGTAACCTCAGCCTTTATTACCCTAAAAGTACGAAAGAGCAGCGCAGAGGCTGTATTAAAACGTAATGAGCGCAGGCTACAGAAGGCAAAAATACACGAGAAAGCACAGTCAGTGTGCCCCTTAGGGTATTACTGGAGTAAATATTCGCTGCGCTCACCCTAAAGGGCCGCCCTTAGGCGTTGTGGCAGTGAACTGCCGCTGAGCATTTTGAGTGGATTTTTAACGCCCTATAGCCAAGTCGTAATAGTTTTAAAACAGCATCTTTAAGCGCTGCTCTCTTCCAAAACCACCTGTTTAGCCTTCGGCCACGCGCTCAGAATTGCCTTGATCAGGGTGGCAAGAGGAATAGCGAAAAACACTCCCCAGAATCCCCAGACACCACCAAACACTAGCACTGAAACGATAATAGCTACCGGATGTAGGTTAACGGCTTCTGAGAACAGAAGCGGAACAAGGACATTGCCATCAAGGGCCTGAATAATGCCGTAGGCAATCATCAGGTACATAAAATCACCACTCCATCCCCATTGGAAGAAGGCGATCAAAGCTACAGGTAGAGTTACCAGTGCCGCACCAATATATGGAATCAATACTGAAAGACCTACCAGAATACCGAGTAAAGCTGCGTAATTGATGCCCAGGAAGATGAAGGTAATGTAAGTCACCACACCCACTACGATAATCTCGATCACCTTGCCGCGGATATAATTAGCGATCTGACCATCCATCTCAGTCCAGACCTGAGTCATCATGTCACGCTTTTCAGGTAGAAACGAAACCCACCAACGGGTTAGCGAGCCACCATCCTTGAGGAAAAAGAACACCAAAATTGGCACAAGCACCAGATAGATAAGAAGAGCGATAATCCCGGTAATAGAGTTCAATGAGAATGTAACAACCCACTGCCCCATCTGGGAGAGCTCAGCCGCGGCCAGATCAATCAGTTCCAATACTCGATCTTCAGAGATAAATTCTGGATATTTCTCTGGCAACAATAGAAGAACGGCCTGTATTTCGGAAAGAATCCCCGGCAGCTCATTAAACAGATTAATACTCTGTTTCCAAGCCAACGGCATAACGATCAGTAATAAAGCCCCAACGCCGCCAACAAACCCCAAGAAAACCAGTATCACAGAAAGAAGATGGGGCATATTCATCTCTTTGAGACGATTCACACCACCTTGCATCAGAAATGCCAGAATAATCCCTGCAAAGACTGGCGCTAAGGCCTGCCCAAGGGTCAAAATAACCAACAAAGCAGCGGCTAGCAGAACGAAAAGCAGCAACGCCTCTTCATCTGAAAAGTAACGCTCTATCCATTTACTAAAGATCTTGCGCATCTGCTTGCCTAATCAGCCACGTCTGATGATATAGACGTAAGGCTCCTGTTCAGTGAACGTTTGTAACAATTCATGGTCAGACTGGTCTGTATAAGCTTTAAAATCTCTTATTGAGCCACTGTCTGTCGCGATAACTTTAAGAACCTGCCCAGGCTCCAAACCGTTTAAAGCCTGCTTGGCTTTTAACAATGGCAATGGGCAGTTTAGGCCGGAGGCATCTAAGACCTGATCGAATGAAAAATCTGTCATTAACTTAACTTTACGTATTTTTTATTGTCGTTATCAATTTAGTTCAGCACTATATAAGGAACATCAGGATAAGTCCCGAATTTTCTCTATGACCAACAATGACTTATTCTTTAGTGCAATAACACTCAGCACGGGCTTTTTCGGATACTTTTTACATGCCTAAAATGCACAACCCTTTTCTGGCGATATGTTTTTCATCACTGCTATTCTTATCGCAATTCATATCGCCACAACAGTCCCATGCAGAAACCCAACTTCCTGACATTGGAGGTAGTGGGTATAGCATTATTTCGTTACAGCAGGAATACAATCTTGGTCGAGCTTGGGCTCGAATGCTGCGCGGTAGCGCGAAGATTTATGAAGATGCACTGGTAAGCCAATATGTTGAAGATCTTACCTGGAGCCTGGTCACTCACAGCCAACTGACTGACCGTAGATTAGAAATCCTGGTACTGGACAACCCAAGTATCAACGCTTTTGCAGCGCCCGGCGGCATTATTGGTGTACACACAGGTTTGATTCTGACAGCAAAGAATGAGGGACAGCTTGCTTCTGTACTGGCACATGAACTAGCTCACCTCAGCCAACGACACTTTGCAGCACAACTGGAAGAGCAAAGACAAAACCGACCCTTCTTCCTTCTCTCGATGCTAGGTAGTCTGCTGGTAGCTGCTGCTGATCCAGAAGCAGGTATGGTAGCACTACAATCTACCATGGCATCTTCAGCATCCTCAAAACTGTCATTCAGCCGCCAGAACGAGCGTGAAGCCGACTACCTCGGTATGCAAACACTAACCTCTGCGGGATATTCCCCTTACGCCATGGCTGAAATGTTCAACCAACTTCAAGAGGCTGCCCGATTCAGTCGTGTGCCACCGGAATTCCTGCTAACTCATCCCGTAACGCAATCCCGAGTGTCGGATGCTCTGAACCGAGCAGAACAGTTCAAGAATAAAGAACAGCGCCTTAATACCTTTCATTTCAATATCATAAGAGCAAGGGTCCAGGCTCACTACGCCAAAGACAAAACCCAATTACTGGAAAAATATGAAGCTCTGAAACAGAAAGCCTCCACCGATGATCTGCTCTACGCGATCGCCTTCACAGCTATTCAGAATAAGAAATTCGATTTAGCTAAGCAGGAGATGAAAAACTTTTCCTCTCAGTTCAAAAAAAGGCTAAGCGCCAGATTGCTAAAAGCAGAACTCCTGATGGCTCAAGAAAAGTACCGCGAGGCAGTGGCCGAATTTGAGAAGCTGCGTGGACTCTACCCTGATAATCATGCTGTCAGCTACCTCTATGCTGAATCTCTATTACATTTAGGGCAGCCTGCAAAGGCATCGCAGATCTATGAAGCATTACTGGAAAACCAACCTGATGATAGTAGAGCCTGGTACCTGCTAGCAGAATCCTATGGTTTAGAAGGCAATATTGTGGGCGTGCATGAAGCACGTATTGAATACTTTCTGCTGACCGCTAATGTTGATAGAGCCTTAAAGCAGGTAGATTATGCTCTGCGAGACCCGCAACTCTCCTCTCACGAGAAAGCACGCCTAGAGCAACGCAAAGAAGATGCCCTTCAGATTAGAAAATCATTGGAAATGAGGCCTTAAGGCGCAAATCAGATAATAAAAAAGCCCTCTATTACGGGCTTTTTTATATAAATATTTCTATTTGTTCAGCTGAGCAG
>NZ_JAAEQH010000240.1 GCF_024231755.1 Neptuniibacter sp. | reverse complement strand
GCCTTTTAAGCAGGTGGTCGAAGGTTCAATCCCTTCCACCCTCATTTTTTTAATGCGCCATTAGCTCAGTTGGTAGAGCAGCTGACTCTTAATCAGCTTGTCCCAGGTTCGATCCCTGGATGGCGTACTTTTTTTACGCCTTAAACTAAAATAAACTGGAATATTATGAAAGTTTTTCATCCACCAAAGGATGCAATAGAAGCCGCTGTATTAAAGCTGAAGAAGGATGGCGTTGTACATCCCAATGCCAGTTTCAATTTTGAGGCAAAATCGGACTTGCGCCGAGAAGTCACCTATCGTGACTATGATCTTCAAATACGATTATCCAATTCACCAAATGAGGAATCAATTATTGATACGGCAAGAGAAATGTTGGTCTCACTAAATCTGATTAGCAAAGATGCCAACTATAGTATTAAGGCATTCGAATCTTTTAGGTCTGAAATTAAGGAAAAATTCACTGGTAGCTGGACATCCATCACACCTGTAATGGAACGCTTATTATATATGTTAACAGCCGTCAAAAAACCGATGCGAATGGTGGAACTTGGCAGTTTTTGGGGAAATACATTGGCATGGTTTTCCGGGCCATGTATTGGTAGCCACAGGGAATATACGGCCGATCGGATCTATGGTGTAGATATTGATGTTAAGATGACGGAACTGGCAAAAAAGAATTTTGCCAAATTGAGCAATAGTGAATCAGTTGAGTTGATTGGCGAGGATGCCGCAAAGGCTCTATCAAATATCGAGGGTCCAATTGATTTTCTATATCTTGAAGCCAAAGATGATAATTGTGTTAACGGTTATCTTCAATTTCTTCAACAGGCCTTTGATAAGCTTCCAAGTGGCGCCTGGGTGATTGCGCATGATTCCACTCATCATGATCATAAAGATGAATTGAAATCTTATCTGGAGTGGGTTCGCAACAAAAACAATTTCTCCGAAAGTATTTCATTTGATATCGACCAGTTTGGGATGGAACTCTCTATTAAATAATTGTCTTAGACTGCCATACCAGTAACATCTATTTTCTCATAGAGCGTGACTCGTTTTTAATAATATATTTGGGGATCAGACCCAGGTTCGATCCCTGGATGGCGTACTTTTTTTACGCCTAATCTTCATCAATGTCATTCCCACACAGGTGGGAATCGATGCTTATTCTTTTATCAACATCAATCGCAAGTAAAAAAATAGGCAGAACCATTTGAGAGTTCCGCCTATTTTAACTTTATTGAATTATATTACTCTATTTTTCACCGGACGTTCCGCAAATCGGAGTAGGACCGCCTTTATACTTATAGTTTATGAGGTAAACAATATCAAGGATATCAATCTCTGTGTCGCTATTTATATTAGCTTCATCCATACATTCCGGAGCAGGACCGCCTTTATACTTGAAGTTGATGACAAAAACAATATCAAGGATATCAATATTTGTGTCGTTATTTACATCGCCAGCCAGATCACAACAGCTTCCGCTTCCAATGCCCTGCCAAAAACCGTGTCCAAGACCATAGCTTGCCGAGGTTCCCGACCCAACGGCAGTCTGGGCGACAGTAGAACTTAACCCATAATTGGTCGAACTACCGTTCATATTTCCGCCCGATGATATCACCTGCCAGTTGATCTCTTCACCTGCCCTATTGGCGGGTATATCTTTGTCTGATGATGTTGTCTGCACGTCAGTTTTTTGATCAGATTTGTCAACAACTGCGTTTGTTTCTGTTGATATTACCTGCACGTTTATTTCTTTACCCGATTTATTGCCGGCAAATACGGCGATCGAGACAAGAAACAATATAGCGCAGATAATAGAGTACTGTCTTACTTTATGTTTATTCATAATTAAAACCCCTGTTCAGATTTGGCTTGGTTGAGTTCTCTTTCAAGTCTCAAAGCTTCAAGTTGAGCATCTTTTACTTTGAGTTCTAATTGGCGAAGGTCATGTTTATATGCTTGAGAGCTATTTCCATCAAGGTCTTCTACAGATATCAATTCCGCATCAGCATCTGAGGGAGGGTTAGAACTAATAGTGGTTACGGTACCATAAGAGGTGGGAATATATAGAGCAGTAATAAAAATGTTTCCAGTTCTTACAGTCGATGCCAAATTGTCCTTCATCCCTTCAAATCTGAATGTATATGATCCAGCATTAGGTTTATAGTATACTCTGTCCGCAAAAGCTGAATTTACACTTTCAAAAGTTGCATCAAGTGCCATAGTAGGACCAACAGCAGAATAATATGGAGCTATATAAGATCCACCAGAAGTTTCATCAATTTGAAATGAACTGGAAATTGACGCTGTCGAGCCATAGGATTGTACCCAACACCTCCCAATAACATAAACATATCCAGGTCCAGGAGTTGTTATTGTAGTGGTTGCCAAATCCTGCATTGTCGTTGTGAGAATTATGACGCCAGGTGGATAATGATCAGAGGTAATTCCTGGGTCGTTCAAGCCAGGGTCTGCCCAGGTCACAGCACCAGATCCATCAGTTTGCAATACCTGATCAGCTGCGCCGTCAGATGATGGAATCTCATAACCAGTGGCTTCATCGCCAAAACGGACATGAGGCATATCAACCATAAAGGTAGAGTCTTCGGTTAATGTACTTTGAATTCCAAACAGGTAAGAATAATCTGCAGTGGCCGTGATAGTATCCCGATAACCTCCGGGTATTGTTGAAAAATCACCAGCATTGCTGTTTTCCCGGCCGCCGCCAACTGTGGCAATATATCCGCTAGCTGTGTTACCATCACCTCCGCTAACTATGGAATATCCCGAGCTGGCTGTGTTACCTTCACCGCCGCCAACTGTGGAATATCCCGCGCTGGCTGTGTTACCATTACCGCCGCCAACTGTGGAAAAATTGCCGCCGGCTGTGCTCTGCATTCCGCCGCCCACTGTAGAGGCTGTTCCGCTGGCTTCATTATGTAGACCACCGCCAACTGCGGAATAATCCTGACTGGCCTCGTTAGATTCACCAGCAACAAAGGCATAGTTACCGGCGTTAGTGTTGTCAGTGCCAATATTCAGTTTGCCTGAAATGACCCCGCCACTGGCACCATCAACAGTAGCAACACGAAAGGCATAAGGGACCGTGACCAACTGAATTCGAGGAGTTATTGTCTCGCTGGCAACTTCAATTTCCAGCCAGCGAACAGCACCCGAAAACACAACATCTGTAATAGGAACAGCAGGAGTGCCTTCACCAAGAACAACATCAAACAAACCATCAGTAACTGATACTGTGGGATGAATTTCACTCCATTGCGACGACCCAACTGTTTCATCATCGTAAATTGTGAATGTCATCGAAACTGTGGTTGTAAGCGGATCACCGGCTCCGTCAGTTAAACTGCCCTGATAATTGATCGTGTTTGGCACTTCAGCCAGAACAGAACCAACTGTTAGACAAAAGATCATTGCGAGAATTAAACTAATTCGCATTATACTGCCTTTCATTATTCTATATCTGTTATCAATCTTCTACTACTTATTACTGACCAGCCAACTGTTGCACCATTTTTTTCAGTTCCTCAACTTCAGCTTTAAGTTCCTCAATAGTTTCCTGCTGCTCCTGCACAGCTTTTACCAGCAACGGCGTCATTTTGCCATAGGCCACCATCCAGGGATTTGCTTCGAGGTCGTCGCCGCCTACGGATACGGCTTCCGGGTAGTGCTCGTAAAGCTGTTGGGCGATGAAACCGGTTTGAGTTGTTGCCGAGTTATCCTTATATTCATAATCAGCCACCTGGATTTGGAGGAGATTGTTCAAGCCGTAATCGGTGGTGCGGATGTTGGATTTTTGGCGGCGGTCGGATATGGAGTAATAGCTAATCGAAGTGCTGCCGTTCTGGATAACAGCGCCCATAGGTGCACCGTCCGGCCTGGAGAATGTTAACATATTTGATCCTCTGCTACTATTATAACTATCATGCCCGGCTTGTATAAGAAGTCCATTGTTATACGTGGTATTATCGTTGCTTATATTATTAATCTTTGCAATCCAGTTATTGGAACCTGTAGCACCTTGAACTTCAAATTTATAATAGGGGCTGGTGGTGCCGATGCCCACTTTAGTATCTGCAGTCGCCGTATTCACGCCATTGATGCTGCCGAGTATCAGGCTGTTGGATTGGGTCACGTAGGCGTATGCACCTATCGCTGTTGCGTTGGTGAGGTTGTTAGATCCGACATCGGTCCAAAAGCCCAGACCCGTGTTGTTGTCTCCGGTGGTATTGCTCTGCAGAGCCGCTCTGCCAATACCAGTGTTTTCCCCACCAGATGTATTATACAAAAGCGAGGACATACCAAAAGCAGTGTTGTGATCTTCGAGGTTATTAGCCAGAGCACCAGACCCAACGGCTGTGTTAAAAAATCCACTGATGTTGTCTCTGAGCGCAATGTTGCCTATACCCGTATTGCTATTAGTTGTGTAATCATCATTGGCGCCGGCATCTTCGCCTATAAATACGCTGCTTCCTGTATTTACAAATTCCAGAGTGCTGCCATCAATAATGGTTTGGCCAACTATGTGGAGTCTTGCATCCGGGGTATTGGTGCCGACACCAACATCTCCATCGGTATCAACAAACAGACCTTCACTGTCGCCGTCATTGGATAACCAGTTGTCACTGAGTTCTACATTTTGCGTTGCAGTATGATCTCCAAGATCATCTCCGCCACTTGAAACAGTAGCCCAACTTACTTGACCAGATCCATCAGTTTGCAATACCTGATCAACTGTGCCACGCGATGATGGGATTTCATAGCCAGTGGCTTCATCGCCAAGACGGATATGAGGCATATCAACCATAAATGTTGAATCTTCGGTCAATTTGCTTCCAATTCCAAACAAATAAGAGTAATCTGCTGTGGCTGATATCGTATCAGCATAACCACCTGCTATTGTTGAATGATCACCAGCGTTACTGTTTTCAGAACCGCCACCAATTGTGGAAACAAGTCCGCTGGCTTCATTATCAAGACCACCGCCTACAGAGGAATACCAATCGCTGGTTGTGTTAGATTCACCGCCACCAACTGTGGAACCAGTTCCGCTGGCTGTGTTAAATCTACCGCCGCCAACTGTGGCATATGCTTTATTGATGCTTCCAACAACTCCGGTAGTACAGGCAACGCCCAAATTGACATG
>NZ_JAAEQH010000239.1 GCF_024231755.1 Neptuniibacter sp. | reverse complement strand
GGCAGTAATTTACATTTTCCTCATTTATAATGTGCCACCTCCGAATGGGTGAAGAAAGGACGACACTTTGTCTACCACACTAGAGCAAACGCTTAACTGGCTTGAACAAGAAGGCCACGCTGAACTGCTGACTCAACTTCAGCACGGTATCGAAAAAGAGGGCTTGCGCGTTGATACTCAATGCAAGCTATCAGAAAAGCCACACCCCGAAGCACTGGGTTCTGCTCTCACCCATGAACACATCACCACAGACTATTCTGAAGCGCTTCTGGAGTTTATTACGCCGGTATTTGAACGTTCTTCGGATGCACTGGAGTTTCTGGCGGAACTGCACCGCTACACCTATCAGAAGCTGGATGGTGAACAGATTTGGCCGGCAAGTATGCCCTGTGTTTTACCGGAAGAGGAAGATATCCCTATCGCCTATTACGGTGATTCGAATGTAGGCAAAATGAAGTACATCTACCGTGTCGGCTTGGAAAACCGTTACGGTAAGATGATGCAAACCATCGCTGGCATTCACTACAACTTTTCGCTGCCGGAAAATTTCTGGCCGGTTTATCAGCGCTTGAGTAAAGATAACGGTTCATTGCAGGACTTTCGCTCCGCTTCGTATTTTAGCCTGATACGTAATTTCCGCAGATACTCCTGGTTACTGATGTATCTGTTCGGCGCATCACCTGCTCTCTGCAGCTCTTTCCTGAAGGATAGAGAGCACAATCTAGAAACCCTGTCGGAAGGCACACTTTACCTTCCTTACGCCACGTCACTGCGAATGAGCGATCTGGGTTACTCGAATAAAGCTCAGGCCAGCCTCAATATCTGCTTTAACCATCTGAATACCTATGCCAGCTCGCTAAATAGGGCAATTCGCACGCCGTACCCTGCTTATGAAGAGATCGGTGTAAAAGTTAATGGTGAATATCGTCAGCTAAACAACAATATTCTGCAGATTGAAAATGAGTACTACAGCGATATCCGCCCCAAACGTGTAACACAATCCGGTGAAAAACCCGTTCATGCTCTGATGGCTCGCGGTGTTGAATACATCGAAGTGCGGAACACGGATATCAACCCATTCCTGCCATTAGGTATCGACCAGACTCAGGCAGATTTTCTTGATCTGTTCTTGCTGACCTGTCTGCTGATGGAAGAACGCGAAATCAGTATGGAAGAGTGCGATCAGATTAGTGAAAACCACCAACGTGTTGTCACTCGCGGCCGTGAACCAGGCCTAACCCTGATCTGTAATGATGAAGAAGTTTCCCTACAGACCTGGGGGCAGCAGATTCTTGATCAAATCAGAAGTACTGCAGCACTACTGGATAAGCTTAGTGGAAACTCACAATTCACTGATTCTGTAGACCTACAACAGGCTAAACTGGATAACTCCGATCTAACACCATCTGCACAGATACTGCAGCAGATGCAGGAGCAGAAGCTGAGTCATGGTCAGTTTGTTCTACAGCAAGCGGAAAAACATATGCAGGATCTGTTACAACAGGCGCTCCCTCCTGTAGTTAAAGACAGATTAACAGCGATGACCTTTAACTCACTAGAAGAACAGAGACAGATCGAAGCAACTGATGAAACGGATTTCGATACTTATCTGGCACAATACCTCGCCAGTTGAGTTTCTTTAGGCAATAAAAAAGCAGGCTTAAAGCCTGCTTTTTTATTGCCTATATGTTGGACTCTTTACTGAGTTCTCTATTGAATTCTTTATTGAACTCTTTATTGAACTACAAAACTAGTAAAGAACAGATCGGAGACGAAGCCTTCACCTTCCTCTTCAACCAGAATGTTCTGCACTTTCTTCAGCGCTTTTTTCGCTAACGCCTGCTGGGCTTCAACCGTTCCAACCGTATCATCAGTCTGAGCACTCAGCAGAAAAACAATGTCATTACGAATGTGAGCCATATGCTGGTTTACAGCATGGTGTGCATTCTCACTGGATACCTGAATGGTGATCTCACACTTGAGGAAGCGGCTTTTTCCTACGCCGCCAAAGTTAGTCACAAAAGGCTTTAGCTCTATATAGTTTACATAGTCCTCTGCCGTTTTTTCCTGACCTTCCTCAGCCCAGGCTACCTGCACAGAAAACGCCATAACGATAAATAAGACCAGTTTCTTAAGCATGTTTTCCCTCGGTTACTACATCATTTACTTCACCATTAATTAGCGCAGTATAACGTGCTGACATGAACGCCAACAGTATAAAGGGGTTAATTGCTCTAAAAAGTTTGCTGGGAATCACGAATCCAAATTTTATAGCTATATCAGGTTGCACCGGGAAACAGCTTAGGAATATGATGAGCTTAAAACGATAATAGAGACGGCCCTTCACTACTGATCCCAAAAGCGGATCAAGGCCAGTCCTAAGGAGCGCAAGATGTTAGAAAAATGTAAAAGCGCTAAAGAACGCTGGGGTGGCGTGAGCGAAATCATTGATCATTGGCTGGAAGAGCGTCAAACGCTTATCAGTCTGTTTGTTCATCTTCCTGAACAACACATCAACGAAGAGCTGAACGACCGCGTACAGGGTTTTTGTCAGGTTCTGATGGACTATCTGTCCTCAGGTCATTTCGAGGTTTATGAGCAACTACTGCGTGAAGGCAGTGATTTCGATGATGGTAGTCTTGAGGAAGCGCAAACCCTGCTACCTAAGATCCAGGCTAGCACGGATGTCGCTCTCGACTTTAATGACGATTTCTCCAGTATCATTGATCCTACGGTTCAGCAGATCCGTGAGTTCTCAGAACGTTTGTCTACACTAGGAGAAGCACTGGAAGAACGTTTTGAACTTGAAGACCAGATGATTGCGGTTTTACACACTTCACACCGGGAACTGGTGGAAGGATAAGGACAAACTTATGCGCACAGGGCGTAAACAGAGAATGCTTAAGCATCTGTTAGCTGCAAGCGGCTTATTGCTTCTTGCGGGCTGTGAAAGCGGCGATGCCCCTACTCTCTGGAAAGAGTATGCCCTGAGCGGCACATACTCTGCGACGATTTCAGATAACGGCACATTCAGCGCTATAGGCTCCTTCAACCACGGTGGCAGTCTATGGCGTATTAATGGCCATGAACGGCTGTTTAACTGGAACCATAAAGCAAAACAGTTCTCCATCATTGCCGCGACTGCTTTTTCTCCAGATGAACGCTACGCGGCTACTGCCAATCAGCAGGATCTGGTTCTATGGAATACCGCAACCGGGCAACCGGAAGGGTTCTGGAGTTCACCTGCAGAGATTATGAAAATGGATCTCTCACCCAATGGTGATTTCGCACTGTTGGGGCTAGCCGATCACACCGCTGTTTACTTTGATGTAAAAAATGGAGGTGTTCAGCGCACCTTCCGCCATGAAGCACGTGTTCGCAGTGTAGACCTTAGCGATGATGCCTCGTTGGCTATCGCTGGTGACGATGACTACAAAGCGAAGATCTGGAGCGTCGAAACCAGCGAAGTACTACACGAAATCGAATTCGGCAATGTCGTCGATACTGTAGCCCTTTCGCCGAATAATCGTCTCGCATTTAGTTCAGGCAGTCTGGATAAAGCCGTTATCTGGGATGTAAATACAGGTAAAGAGCTACATACACTAAGTGACTTTGGCGACTTCTTCCGCAAGCGCGCCAGCTATCTAAGCGCTCGTTTCTCTTCAGACAGCAGTAAGCTACTGACTGGCACTGCAGCCGGTCTGGTGCAGCTCTGGGATGCAAACACAGGCAGTGAACTCAAGCGCTGGCGTATCCATCGCCGTGACCCATATGGACCAGTTCATGCCGGTGTCTATGCGGTTGGTTTTGGCCAGGGTAAATATTACGCCATGAGTTCCAACGGCATCATGAACGAGCTGAAGTAACAGTATTCAGCCCAAATAAACAGACAATAAAAAAGGCCTCAATGAGGCCTTTTTTAGTTTCCTGAAAAGCTAATATTACTTAGCTTCTTTAGCAGCTTCTTCTGCGCCAGGGTTAATTTCGATCAGCTCAACTTCAAAGATCAGAGTTTCGTTAGGGCCAATCGCATTACCCATACCACCTGGGCCGTATGCCAGATCAGATGGGATAACCAAACGCGCTTTACCACCTTCCTTAATCAGCTGAAGACCTTCTGTCCAGCCAGGAATCACACCGTTCAGTGGGAATGAAACTGGCTCGTTACGAGCATAAGAGCTATCGAACTCAGTGCCATCAATCAAAGTGCCACGGTAGTGAACCTTAACTGTATCCTGTGCAGTTGGATTTGCACCCTTACCAGCACTCAGCTCTTCATACTGCAGACCACTTTCGGTTGTTTTAACACCTGACTTTTTACCGTTCTCTGCCAGATATTTTTTACCTTTTTCCAGATTATCAGCGCTCATCTGGTCAAACTTTTTCTTGTTCTCTTCCATCTGCTTTTTCTGGAAAGCAGTCATGACTTCGCGAACCTGATCCGGTGTCATCTTTGGCTCATCACCAGCATAGGTCGCTTTAGCCGCTTCCAGGAAAGCATCAAAATCAACATTTGGAATTGTTTTCAGTTGCTCACCTACCATCAGGCCAACGCCGTAACTGATTTTCTGCTCATCAGTTTTAAGCTCAACTGCAGAGATGCTTGGAGAAACCAACGCGGCACCCAGAGCAACCGCCAGCAAAGTTTGTTTCATTCTTATTTATCCTTGTTTAAATTCGCCGGGGAAACTTCTCTTTTCGGTACCCCTGAAAAATTATTAGTACCCGATTAAACAGTAAAGTTCCCTATCAAGCCAGCACGGAATTAGCTACTTAGTACTTAAAAAGTAATTTGCTGTTCTAATGAGGGGTTCCAGCGGAGTGTTTTTCCCCTCAAGCCCCTCACTCTTCAGATAGCTATGCAGATTTGCCTCCACCAGCTGTGCATTTGCCTGCGCTTTCTCCAGCCCTTTCGAAATGTCATACAACAGTGCCAGCTCAACCTGTTCACAGGCCAACTCTGCCTGCCTCAACTTCTGATAGCAGCCAGGGAATTGTTCTTTCTGCTCCCGAACCTTATAGCGCACGGCTCGCAATGGATGAGTGATCTCATTCTGCCACTCTGCTGCCTCGCCAGAAAAGTTATTCTGTCTCAAGCGTAACCCCTTACAACCGCACCAAGAGGAGAAGATCAGCCGGTTAATACTCAGCCCATATTGTTCCTGCAAACTGAGGCAAAAAGCCTCTATTTCAGGTTGTTGATAAAATTCCAGGGCAAAGTCCCAAAGTTCATTTTTCAAATCCATTATTAAAGCCGTAACGCAGAGGTGTGGTTTTGAGTTTGTCCTGAATAGCAGGTATTTGGGCACCGGGTTAATATGCTAAAATCCGCCGCCATGATTCAATTTCAGCAAGTCAGCTTACAACGCGGCCACAACATATTGCTAGAGCAAGCCGATCTTACCCTGCATTCAGGGTGGAAAATCGGCTTGGTCGGGGCTAATGGTGCCGGTAAATCATCCTTGTTCAAGCTTCTACTGGGCGAACTGCACTGTGATAGCGGCGACCTTGATCTACCCGGCGGATTACGTATCTCACATATGGCCCAAGAGGTTCCCACTTCTGAGAGATCAGCTCTGGAGTATGTGCTGGATGGTGATCACAAATTACGTCAGATCCAGCAGCAAATTGTTCAGGCTGAAACGAACCACGATATGCATCGCCTTGGCGAGCTGCATGCCGAATTAGACAACCATGATGGTTACAGCGCTGAATCTCGTGCAGCTCAACTGCTCGCAGGACTGGGCTTCAGCCATCAGGATATTACTCGAAGCGTAAAAGAGTTCTCCGGCGGCTGGCGGATAAGACTAAACCTCGCTCAGGCACTGATGTGCCCATCTGATCTGCTGTTGCTCGATGAGCCCACCAACCACTTGGATCTTGATGCTACCATCTGGCTTGAACAGTGGTTACGCCAGTATCCGGGCATGCTGATTCTGATCTCACATGACCGTGATTTTCTCGATAATGTGGTCAGTCATATCACCCATATCGAACGCAACAAGCTAAACCTGTACAAGGGTGGTTACTCTGCATTTGAAGTGCAGCGTGCTGACCGACTGGCACAGCAGCAATCTGCGTTTGAAAAGCAGCAACAGCGTATCGGTGAAATTGAAAACTTTGTGCGCCGTTTCCGGGCTAAAGCAACCAAAGCTAAGCAGGCACAGAGTCGTATCAAAGAGCTGGAGCGGATGGAGAAGATCGCACCCGCTCACGTGGACAGCCCATTCTCTTTCCGGTTCTGCTCTGCAGACAAGATGTCATCTCCACTGTTGACCATGTATGACGCTCAGTGCGGCTATGACAACACAGTTATTCTCGACAAGACATCACTCTCCCTGACACCGGGCGCTCGTATTGGTCTGCTTGGCCCTAACGGGGCTGGTAAATCCACACTGGTTAAATCCCTGGTGGGCGAGCTGGAACTCTGCTCGGGAGATCGTCACGAAAGCGAAAATCTGCAGATCGGTTATTTTGCTCAGCATCAGCTTGAAGCTCTTGATATGCACGCTTCACCCCTGCTGCATATCAAGCGTATCAGCCCAAAAGCATCGGAACAGGAGATCCGTGATTTCCTGGGTTCATTCGGTTTTATTGGTGATCGTGCACTTGAAGCAGTGGAAAACTTCTCTGGTGGTGAAAAAGCCCGAGTGGCTTTATCCATGATCGCGTGGCAGAAACCCAATCTACTGCTGATGGACGAACCAACCAACCATCTGGATCTGGAAGTCCGCCACGCCCTGACGCTGGCCCTACAGTCCTTCGAAGGGGTACTGATTCTGGTATCCCACGATCGTCACTTGTTGCGCAACACTGTGGATGAATTTCTGCTGGTTGCCAACGGCAAAGTAGAAGAGTTTAAAGGCGATCTGGATGATTACCAAAACTGGCTTTTAGAGCAGAAACGTCAGGCTCAGAAAGCTGAGGCGGAGGCTTTTGCCAAGCCAGAAAGCACAACAAAGAAAACACTTTCTGCAGCAGAACGTAAAGAACAGAAGCGACTTGCAGCAGAACGCCGCAACCAACTCCGACCAATTAAAAAACGTCTGGAAAAACTGGAAGCGATGATAGAGCAACAGCATGCTGAGCTAGAAGAGATCGAAAGCGCTCTCGCTGATAGCACTCTCTATGAAGCGGAGAACAAGGATAAGCTTAAGCAGATTCTGCAACAGCAGACCACTGTGAAACAACAAGCTGATGCTACTGAAGAGGAGTGGATGGAACAGCAGGAAGCATTAGAACAACAGGAAGCAGAACTGGAAGATCAAGACTGATCTTCCAGCCATGTAAGATTTGGTCTTTTTGTGACCTGTCTTCTATTGATCCTCTAAAGCAGTAGTCAACTCTTTGATATCCTCATCGTTGCTCATCAGGTTCTGTAAAACCTCTTCCGCTTGAGCTCTGTCGAGACCCAGTTCAGCATAGAGCTCATCCGATACGGCTTCCAAAGGACCATCACTCAACCCCTGCTCACGCAGCATACGGTTGGCAAGATAAAGTAGTTTAACGTAGTGCTTATCTTCACCATCATAATCCGCGTGATTTTGATGACGAATCGCAGTGCAAACCGCTTCAGGTAGATCCCAGCTAGAAAGCAACCAACCACCGATCTGTTCGCGGGTCACACTCAGAACCTGCTGCTCAACTGCATCCAGAGGGAAGTGCGGGTTAGCCTCAATGTAGCGGGAAAGCAGGGTGAAGTGAGGCGGGAACAGATGCGCCAGCACCAGATAACCAAAGTTATGCAGCAAAGCAGCCAGATAAACCAAACCCGGTTGTGGACGATCTTTAGCCGGCATTTTCTTACACAGGGCTTCAGCTAGACTCGCGTTATACACAGCCTGCAACCAGTATGGAGTAGCGCCACGCGGACCATCTTCAGGCACCCGCAGCATCTGCCCCATTGCCGTACCCAGAGCCATATTGATCACCAGATCAAAGCCCAATACTCGAATCACCGCATCATCAATTGAACTTACATCACCCGGTGCAGCATAGTAAGGAGAAGCAGCCCAGCTCATTACTTGAGCGGACAAGCTTGGATCAACACGTACCACCGGCACCAGTTCACTCACCCCTGCGTCCGGATCAGAACGCAGCATGATAATTTTCTTCACGGTAGGGGAAAGCGAAGGCAGGCCCAAGGTATCTTCTAGGCGTTGTTTAACTCGTAGCGCTGTAAAACGCTCAACTGCTTTGGTAATAACCGCAACATCGTCACCTTCCGGCTGGATAGCTGCAATCTCATCAACTGTAAGCGCTAAATTACAGTGACTTCCCGCTTTCAGCTTTTCTGCCAAAACGGAGAAGGTCAGGCCCGAGTGAGGCTCAAGCAGTTCGACCTCTGCATGCTCAAGGCATTCCGGGGAAAGAAGTAAAGGTAACGATAGTAACTGGTCACGCCCTTCCTGAAACTTGAGGGCATCCTGGCTGAAGTAACGTTTTGCATCGTCACCACGAACAGGCTGCAGTTGACGCCCGGTCTGTTTCCACACTGCAACCAGGTTCAATAAAGATGCAACCGGCAATAGCGCCAAGACCTTTCCTTCTGCATCATGCAGTAGAACCAGACGATAACGCGGCAAATCACCACTTTTTTCGGGAACACGTACGCCTACAGACAATTTCCTTTCTCCAATTACTGGCCTTAGTACAATCTAAAGAGTAGATTATTAGCAACACTAAGGGAAAGCAAAGCTCTTGAGAAAGAAATCCTCAATTAAACCTAATTTTTCTAAGGTTTCATTACCTCGGTCACTAATCTTTTCTTGTTTCCTCACCCTTTTACTAACAATTTCGGGGTACAGCACTGCTGTTGAGGAAGATTTAGCACCGGAAACAGCAACAGGCTTACAACAAAGCAGCAGCACAACCTCGCAGAATGCAATGGTTGTGACAGCTCACCCTCTTGCAACCCAAGCCGGAATGAATGTTCTGAATGATGGAGGCAGCGCAGCCGATGCCGCCGTTGCGATTCAAGCAATGCTAACTCTGGTCGAACCACAATCTTCCGGGATTGGTGGCGGAGCATTTATGCTCTATTGGGATCAGGCCAAACAGCAGCTAAAGGCCTTCGATGGCCGTGAAACGGCCCCAGCCAAAGCAAATCATCAGCTATTTTATAAGCAAGGCCAACCGATGAAATGGGTTGATGCCATGGTAGGTGGTAGATCTGTAGGCGTACCAGGCGTGTTGAAAATGTTGGAATCAGCTCAACAACAACATGGAAAGCTGCCATGGCAGAACCTTTTTAGCGATGCAATCACTCAGTCAGAAACAGGTTTTGAAATAGGCCCTAGACTGCATAAATTAATTGCTAGCGGCATCAATCCGGGGCTCAACCGCTACAAAGAAGCTCAGAACTATTTTTACACCGCTGACGGAAGCCCACTACCTGTTGGGTTCTTACGAAAAAACCCTGAATTGGCAGATAGCCTGACCCTGATAGCAAAACAAGGAACAAAAGCTTTCTATAAAGGTGCTCTTGCGCAAAAAATCACTGAGAAAGTTACCAACATAGCAGATAACCCAGGGCTTCTTAGCCTTTCAGATCTAAATAACTACCGAAGTGTTGAGCGAGAAGCGATATGCCTGCCCTATCGAAAGTACAAGGTTTGCGGCTTCCCCCCTCCAACTTCCGGCGGTGTAACGGTTTTGCAGATTCTTAAGCTGCTCGAAGACAAACAAATGGATCGGCTAGATCCTAACTGCGCTAACTTCAATCACCTATTTACCCAGGCTTCGCGGTTGGCATTTGCCGATCGCAACCGCTATTTGGCTGATAGCGACTTTGTTTACGTACCTACTCTTGAGCTGCTTAATCCAACTTATATTAAGCACCGAAGCAAGCTACTCAATCCTAATCTGGATATAGGAACTGCAAAGCCCGGTAACCCAACTTCGATCTCTTTGCATCAGGCTGACGATATGTCACCGGAATTACCATCCACCAGCCATTTTTCGGTTGTTGATCAGTGGGGCAACGCGGTATCGATGACCACCAGCATCGAGATGGCTTTTGGCTCAACAGTGATGGTCGGAGGCTTTCTGCTTAATAACCAGCTTACAGATTTCTCTTTTAAAGGCGTCTACAAAGGGCGCGTTATTGCCAACCGGGTACAACCCAGAAAACGCCCACGCAGTTCCATGTCCCCGTTTATGGTATTTGATGAAAAGGGAGAACTATACGCAGCGATCGGCTCGCCCGGTGGCAGCCGTATCATCAACTATGTAGCACAAAGCCTACTGCTGATGCTTAACACCGATATGCCTTTGCAGGAAGTAGTTAATCACGCGCATATTAGCAATCGAAATGGTCTGACAGAGCTGGAAGCTGGAACTAATGCGGAATCACTTCAGGAGCAGCTGCAGTCCATGGGACATAGTCTAAAAATCCGAGACCTGAACAGTGGTCTACATGGTTTCAGACGTCTTCCTAATGGAAGTTGGGAGAGCGGTGTGGATAACCGCCGTGAGGGGCAAGCCCTAGGATATTAAGACTGGGCTATTAAGACCGGGGGGTATTGAGAAGAGCCCCAAACACTTAACAAATCGCTCAAATAGCTACATTTGCTTAAGAGCTATTTAATCGCGGCTGATACGATTTACACTCTTAAGGCGACGAAGTTTCTTCATTACCTTCGCCAGATGCACCCTGTCTTTTACAGTCACTTCCATATGCACACTGGCTAGCTGCCCTTCGTGTTCGCTGATATCGATTGCGACCACATCAGCTCCCGCGCTTGAAGCAGTGGTAGCCAACTCAGCGATAATGCCTCGATGCGATTCTACCTCTGTGGTCAGGTTGACGCTGTATTCATCTTCCAGATGATCTGACCATTCCAGATAGATACATTTTTCCGGATCATCCCGTAGATAACCGATATTTCGACAGTCCGTCTGATGAATAACCAGACCACGCCCAGTACTGATATGACCGATAATTTTGTCACCCGGAATAGGCAAACAGCACTTCGCATACTGCAACACCATTCCTTCTGTGCCTTTAATCGACATCGGTTTCTGGCGACGGTTCTTATCCGTTTCCTCTGCCCCTGTATCTTGCTCCTCAGGGCGCAGACGGCGTGCAACCACATAAGCCATGCGGTTGCCCAGACCAATATCTTCCAGCAGATCCTCTAGGCTCTCCAGCTCCGCTTCACGCAGAAGTTCACTGAGCTTGAATGGGTCAACATCACTCACCGTAGCACCATAGTTAGCCAAGAACTGGTTTAACAAACGCTGCCCCAGTTCCACCGACTCATGGCGCTGTTGGTTTTTCAGGTAATGACGAATTGCCGAGCGGGCTTTACCCGTAACAACGAAGTTAAGCCAAGCCATATTTGGCTGGGCACTCGGGGTTGTAATGACCTCAACAGTCTGGCCATTTTCCAACGCCTGAGACAGGGGCGCCAATCGGCGATTGATACGGCAGGAAACACAAGAGTTACCTACATCAGTATGTACGGCGTAGGCAAAATCGACGGCAGTCGCACCACTTGGCAGCTCCATAATTTTGCCCAGTGGTGTAAAGACATAAACCTCATCCGGGAACAGGTCTGTCTTCACGCTATCGATAAACTCCATGGAGTTACCGGCACGTTGATGCATCTCCAGTAGCCCCTGAACCCACTTACGGGCACGTTTGTAACTACCTAAAGCGCTTTCCGAAGAGGCATCTACTTCTTCATCATTTTTATAGTGACTGTGCTCAGCAATACCCTGGCTTGCTACCGCATCCATCTCATGGGTACGGATCTGCACCTCAATAGTGATATCTCGGGCACCAAAAAGATCGGTATGAAGGGATTGGTAACCGTTCGCTTTAGGAATTGCTATGTAATCTTTAAAACGACCGTGAACGGGCTTGTAGAGGTTATGTACTGCACCAAGTGTACGGTAACAGTCATCAACACTGTCGGTAACGATACGGAAAGCAAAAACATCCATGATCTCAGAGAAGGATTTACGTTGCGCCTTCATCTTTGAGTAGATGCTGTAGAGGTGTTTTTCACGACCAGTAACCTGACCTTTAAAGCCCTCTTTTTGCAGACGTTTCTCAATTGTTTCCTGAATCGAGCTAATTACATCTTTGCGTTGACCACGGGCCTGCACAACGGCACGTCGGATATGCTTGGCACGCATAGGGTAATGCGCCTGAAACGCCAGATCTTCCAGTTCAACTTGAACATCACGCATCCCTAATCGAGCCGCAATAGGAGCATAAATGTCCAGGGTCTCACGGGCGATACGACGCTGCTTATGCGGAGGCATTGCTCCCAGCGTACGCATGTTGTGCAATCGGTCGGCAAGCTTCACCAGAATAACGCGGATATCCTCCGCCATCGCCAGTACCATTTTCTGGAAGTTACTGGCCTGAGCTTCAGCTTTAGTTTCAAATTCCAGATGGGTCAGTTTGGACACCCCATCAACGATATCTGCAACCGACTTACCAAACTGGGACTCAATCCCCTCGTAACTGATCTCTGTATCTTCGATCACATCATGCAACATAGCCGCCATCAGACTCTGATGGTCCATCCGCAGCTCTGCCAGAATATTTGCAGCTGCCAGAGGATGGGTCACATAAGGCTCACCGCTCTTACGTTTTTGACCATCGTGCGCTTGTTCAGCGTAAAAATAGGAACGACGAACCTGCTGGATCTGCTGTGGGTCCAGATAGTCATCTAAACGCTGTGAAAGGGCATCGATAGTTGGCATTAATGTTCCGTTACTTCAGGGATATCTCTATTCTAGGATAATGCCGTATTAACGGTAGGAGGAAAAGAGGCTAACGCGAAAAGAATAATACATGTTCAAAAACGAAAACGCCCTGAAAAGTCAGGGCGTTAACTGGGATTGCTTGTCTGAAGAACTAGTCTTGCTCGATTTCGTCCAGAACAGTGCGATCAGTATGACCTTCAGCAATTTCACGTAGGGCAACAACAGTTGGTTTATCGTTTTCCCACTCAACTTTTGGCTCTTTACCACCTGTAGCCAGTTGACGTGCGCGCTTAGCTGCAACCATCACTAGCTGGAAACGGTTATCTACGTTTTCCAGGCAATCTTCAACTGTAACTCGTGCCATTGTGAACCTCAGAAACTTGGTATGTATAGAAGACCGCGCAGTTTACCGCCAGAAGCCGCTTATGACAAGAGAGACTTGAGCAGTTCGCGACTACGTTCCTGTTGATTTTCGATTTTCATACGCTGAGCCAGAAAAACGCCATGCAGCTCTTTTAACGCAGTTTCGAACTGATCATTGATGATCAGATAATCATACTCACCGTAATGGCTCATCTCGCTAACAGCTTCGGACATGCGTAAAGCGATCACATCATCGCTATCCTGACCACGATTAGTCAGACGCTCCTGTAGGGCCTCACGAGATGGCGGCAAAATAAAAATTGATAAGCAATCCGGCATCAGGCGGCGAATTTGCTGCGCACCCTGCCAGTCAATCTCAAGAATGACATCCTTTCCTTCTGCCAGCTTATCTTCAACCCACTGTTGCGAAGTACCATACTTGTTGGTGAAAACTTCGGCGAATTCCAGAAAAGCAGACGCTTCTATCATCTCGTTAAACTGTTCCATGGATACGAAGTTGTAATCCTTACCGTCCACTTCACCAGGGCGCATATCACGGGTCGTATGAGAAACAGAAACCAGGATGTCGGAATCATTCTCCAGCATCGCCTTCACTAAACTGGTTTTACCTGCACCGGAAGGCGCTGAAACAACGTATAAAGTACCCTTTGCCATGAACAATCCCATACTCGGTTAACAATAATGATAAATTGCGCCGCACATTATAGAAGCTTTCACTACTTTAAGCTAAATACCCTACAAAAATAGCCGTTAACCTCAGTAATAGCGGGCGTTTCCGGTGATTATGGTTTATGATCGCCTTAATTAAACAAGATAAAGTAGTTCGACGGTTACACTGATGCGCTGGATTTCAGCCTCCACCAGTTTTGTTACAGCTCTACCCCGCTTCCACCAGCTATCTTTGCTGGGGCTAGGTTTACTGCTCTCGATTGCACTGGTTCTACCCTCTTCTGATAGTAATTTTTCCAGCTCGCCACTTTCTCTCGGTCATCTAACAGATACCGATGCACCGGTATTTGAGCAGCCTGAACTCAGTCTGCGCCAACTACGTGCGCCCTGGGCCTTCGACAAGGTACCCACCCACGAAACACTGTTAGTTCCCGTAGCGGGCAACACACCTAATAGTTATCAGTACATTGTCAGAAAAGGCGATACTCTCAGCAAGATCTTTGAGCGCTTACAGCTGCCCCAGAAAACTATGTATCAGTTGCTCGAGGCGGACGTAAACGTACTGGCACTGGATAATCTGAAACCCGGACACACCTTGGTATTTGATAAGCAGGATCAGGTTCTGAAACGCTTCGAACTGCAGTTCAGCTTGTCACACAAGGTCGTTTATCAGCGTAAAGAATCTGGCGGTTTTGAATTTGAAGAGGTTCAACTAGAAGGTGACTGGCAGGATCAGCTGGTAAGTGGCGAAATCATCCTGACTTTTACGGGGTCTAGTCAGAAAGCTGGGCTGTCTCAGTGGGAAGCTCAGACGATTACTCAAATACTAAAACAACGAGTGGATTTCCGCCGAGATCTGCAACGGGGAGATAAGTTTGAAGTACTGCTCTCCCGCCAGTATGTGGATGGCGAAGCAACCGGTAATAACCGTATTGAAGCGGTAAGAATCAAAAACCGTCGCCATGATATACACGCCTACCTGTTTGAAGATAACTACTACGATCAAAAAGGTCGCAATCTCGAGAAAGCGTTCCAACGCTATCCGTTTAGCGGCAAGTATCGCCAGAGCTCCCGCTTTAACCCTCGTCGTAAACACCCAGTGACCGGGCTGATCCGCCCTCATAACGGCACTGACTTTGCGATGCCTATTGGCGCGGCCGTAAGATCAACCGGTGATGGTATCGTTAAGCGTGTGGTTCGTCATAAATACGCAGGGCTCTATATCGAGATTCAGCACGGTCAGAGCTACAAAACCCGTTATCTGCACTTGAACAAATCTTATGTTGTTAAGGGTCAGCGTGTGAAACGAGGTCAGAGGATCGCCCAGTCCGGCAATACAGGTCGCTCGACCGGGCCACACCTGCACTTTGAGCTGCATGTAAATGGCCGCCCGGTTAACCCGATGACAGCGAAGATCCCAATTGCAGTGTCGCTTACAGGTAAGAAGAAAAAAGCGTTCCAGAGCAAGTTGAAGTCTTATCTGGCCCGCCTGGACAAGCCTTCAACAGACAAACAGCTGGCACTGAATTCAGATAAAGCAGGTACGAAAAGCTCGACGCTTTAATTAACTCTATCAATTAACCGCTTCGAGATCACTTAGAGCAACCCGACTTAAGCACGGTCAATTTTCAGAGATCACCGTAAGTGTCATGGTCTGGTTGTGCAGATCACACTGAGTTAAGCCCTTGGCTGGGCAGATCTCCCCGTAGGAATAAAAGCCGGTTGAAACTGTCCTTTTACCCAGTTTCATATTTACAGCTTCCACCTCTTCAGCCACCTCATCACCCATCACCAGTTTCCGCCCGACACAACTTACGAGAATCGCCAGTCGGTCCTGCTCTGAGACAGAGATATCTGATGCTGCTGTTTCAGCGCCGTTAATCAAACCATCAACGGATGTGTGCATCAGACGCAGATAACCATCCGGGTCGATGTCACCCGCGAGGATCAAACTTCCATTCTCTTCATTTACTCCCAGAATAGTCCGAATAATCCCTGATTCCCGTTTCTCAGCAGTCATCATCTCCAGCGGAAACAACAAAGCAGATGAAGGCAGCTCACTGGCATATTCACCCAGATACTGCTTATACAGTTCCAAGGCGGGCTTACCGTCCAGTTCATACAGGATATTGCCATCACAGCGGGTAACTTTGCGCATAGGACCAAAGCAGTTCCAACCGCCAAAAGATCCATACTCAAAATTCAGTGAATCACCATAAAAGCACACGGCACAAAGCTGATCAGTTTCTATCCCAGCAGAGCTTATAGTCGAGGTCTGTTCAAAATCACTTCCATCTCCGGCCAAACCACCGCTGATAGGTATTTGCCCACCCAACACAGATGCAATACCATTAATAATGGCACTGCCATTAACATCCACACCTGGCGCAAATAGCACTACAGCTTTCAAACCTTTAGCTTCAACCTGTTCTGCAAGCCTTATCCCAGCTGCTTTTGAATCTTTGATGCCGGAAACGGGTGAAGTTACAACGTTGCAAGAAGCATCTTGTAGAAAAACTTCGCTGATCACAGCGCTATCATCCACAACACTATCTAGGTTGATCTCTCCAGCTGTGGAGCAACCGGCAAGCGGGGATTCGGGATAGGCTTGTTGCAGAGCAGGGAATAATTCATCTGAGCGCATCAGAGCAGACGATGCAAAAACCAAAACCAGATCAGGATGAGGGCCTGAGGCCTTAACACCTTGTTTAATTTCGTTCGCAGTTAAGCTGTACTGTTCTACGCGCATCCTATGCCTCATTCGGTTGCTATGTAGCGATCATCTTAGATGAAAATTACGGTCAATAATTCCGCTGATAGCCTCAACAAATCTTTTTCTAGAGATTGAGATAAGCTGAGGGAAGTCATACTTACTTTAGCTTTTAAGCAAATACGAGTAAATGAACGATCGTACAAATTAATTCAGCTGATCAAATTACTGCCGCAAAAAACGTTATTGACCGACTCAAGACAAGGGATTTTTTGGTGTGTGGGAGAGAAGATAGCCTGACAATGGCATCAATCCAACTGTCAGGCCTTTGCGCTGAGAATCACTCGATGTTTTGGATCTGCTCGCGCATCTGCTCAATCAAAACTTTGAGTTCCACTGCACACTGCGTGGTATTAGCAACGATAGACTTCGATGAAAGGGTATTAGCTTCGCGGTTAAGCTCCTGCATCAGAAAATCCAAACGGCGACCAATTGGGCCTTTCTGTTTCAGAACACGACGAACTTCCTGGACATGAGTATCCAGACGATCCATCTCTTCATCCACGTCAGCCTTCTGTGCTAGCAAAGCAATCTCCTGCTCGAGACGGGCTTCATCCAGCTCTGCTTGCAGCTCTTCCAAGCGTTGCGCCAGATTTTCGCGCTGATTCTGCAGAATCTGTGGCATTTTTTCACGCACTTCTGCAACAATCTCACTGATCGAGTCGAGACGTTGATTGATCAGTGATGCCAGTTCCACACCTTCACGGCTGCGGCCTTCAATCAAATCATCCAAAGCCTTATCGAACAGGTCTTTAGCGGAGTTCTTCACCAGATCCATGTCCAGTTTCACATCCTGCAAAACGCCAGGCCAGCGAAGCAGTTCTAAAGGATCAAGGGACTGGTGTTCAGCCATCATACCCTGCAGAGATTCCGCTGCTTGAATAACCTCTTTGGCATATCCTTCATTAACCACCAGCTGTTGAACTTTAGCTTCTGGATTAAAGCGCAGAGTACATTCAACTTTGCCACGGCTCAGCGTTTTACGCAGCTTTTCCCTGAGAAATCCCTCCAGCTCCTTGAGGTTTTCTGGGAGACGCAGATGGGGTTCCAGATAACGGTGGTTAACTGATCGAATCTCCCAACTCAGTGATCCCCATTCATGCTCGGCTTCCTGGCGAGCAAAAGCTGTCATGCTACGTGTCATATGCTTCGTTCTCGATTAAAATGCGCTATTAAATCGCATTGTAACAGTCTGGCTCGGCTCTGCCACGCCAAGGCTGACCATAAATTAAAAAGGACAGGCATGAGTTCATCTATCTCCGAACAGTTGCAGAATCTTGGCATCAAAAAGCACCGCCCTAGCGGTCGCGAAAATGATCAGATGCGCGAGGTTAAAATCACCCGTAATTTCACCAAACACGCTGAGGGTTCGGTTTTAGTTGAGTTTGGAGACACCAAAGTTCTTTGTACAGCTACCGTTGAGCGTGGTGTGCCGCGCTTTCTTCGCGGTTCTGGTCAGGGTTGGGTAACTGCGGAATACGGTATGCTACCCCGCTCCACCACTTCCCGTAACGGCCGTGAAGCGGCAAAAGGAAAACAGACTGGGCGTACTGTAGAGATCCAGCGCTTAATTGGCCGCTCACTGCGTGCCGCTTTGGATCTGAACAAGCTGGGTGAAAATACAATCACTCTGGACTGTGATGTTCTACAAGCCGATGGCGGTACACGCACAGCATCAATTACCGGTGCTTTTGTAGCACTTCAGGATGCTATCAATGTCCTGAAACAGGATAAAAACGGTGCGATGAAAGGTGATCCACTGAAGCGCAAAATCGCCGCGATCTCTGTTGGTATCTATCAAGGCGAAGCAGTTCTGGATCTGGACTACGCAGAAGATAGTAAAGCAGAAACCGATATGAACGTGATCATGACTGATAACGGTGGATTTATAGAGGTTCAGGGTACAGCTGAAGGCGCACCTTATTCACAAGATGAGCTGAATGCGATGCTGGATCTGGCGCGTAAAGGCATCTCAGAGCTGATTGAGCTTCAGCAAGCAGCGCTAGCTGGCTAATCGTTAGCAGGAACAGATAGAATCAAAGAAGGAGCCTTAAGGCTCCTTTTTTATCGCAATTAATCGAGATCGTAATCAATGATCAGTGGCGCATGCTCACTGAAATGAGTGTCACGATAGATCTGTGCATTTTTAACTGTCTTACGGATATTGGATGTGGTGATCTGATAATCCAGACGCGCACCTTCATTTAGCTTGCGAGCACGGTTGTAATCCGGCCACCACGTGAACTGACGTTCCGCTTTATTAATCTGGCGGAAAGCATCAACAAAACCCATCTCATCCAGTACTTCTGCCATCCATTCACGCTCTTCCGGTAAAAAGCCGGAAACGGTCTGGTTTGCATACCAGTTGCTAAGATCTACTGTTTTGTGGGCTATGTTGGTTGTGCCGCAGAAGATAAACTCACGACGTTTACGCAGAGTTTTGTTCAGGTGCCCCATAAAGCCTTCCATAAAGGCTTCTTTTTCAGCCTGGGCTTCGTCCCCCTTCAGGCCAGAAGGGAAACAAAATGAGGATACACTGACCTGATCGAAGTCAGCCTGGATAAAACGACCATGCTGATCACACTGTTCAAAACCCAGCCCCGTCATGATCGCTTTTGGAATTTCGCGGGTATAGATTGCTACACCACTGTAACCATCTTCCCAAGCATCAAAGAAGTAAGGGTAATAACCTTCCGGGTGGTAACGTTCATCATCCAACTGATACTCTTTCGCCCGCAGATCCTGAAGACAAATCACATCAGCATCTTGTTGGACCATCCAGTCAAAGAAGCCATTATCAGTGGCCTGTTCAATACCTTGTGTATTGAAGGTAATGACGCGCATAGGTTATTTCCTGTCTGCCAGCAGACTCGATCAAATTAGAATTATTTTCAACGAAGCCAGAATTGTATAGCGAAGTGAAGCAAATTGAAATTTTTTGCTTATGTGACTGAATATTGGTGAGCACGCTAACTCGCTGGTAAAATACCACAAAATTTTTATCCTCTTATCCAGCGGAGATCACCATGCAGGATTACCAGCGCGAGTTTATTGAATTTGCTATCGAACAGAATGTTTTACGCTTTGGCGAATTCACCCTGAAATCCGGTCGAACAAGCCCTTATTTCTTCAATGCAGGTTTGTTCAATACCGGTACAGCGCTGGCCAAACTAGGCCGCTTCTATGCTCAGACAATCAAAGACTCTGGTATTAAGTACGATGTACTGTTAGGCCCTGCTTACAAAGGTATCCCTTTGGCTGCGACTACTGCTGTAGCACTCTCAGATCAGCATGGTGACGATGTTCCTTACGTATTTAACCGTAAGGAAGCCAAGACCCATGGTGAAGGCGGGAATCTGGTTGGCGCACCTTTGGAAGGCGGCGTAATGATCATTGACGATGTAATCACCGCGGGAACTGCAATCCGCGAAGTCATGGAGATCATTGAACAGGCAGGCGCTAAACCTGCTGGCGTGGTTATCGCTCTGAACCGTCAGGAAAAAGGCAAAGCCGAGCTGTCTGCTATTCAGGAAGTTGAGCGTGACTACGGCATGCCTGTGGCAAGCATTGTCAGCCTAAACGATCTGATTGAATATCTTTCTGAGAAAGGCGGTATGGACGAAGAACTGGCTGCAATTCGTAAATACCGTGAAGATTACGGCATCTAAGGCTAATCTTTCACGGGCAGAGCAGTGCCTATTGTACTGCTCTCACAATGATTTTCCTGCTCGCCCCATCTAAACCGTCGCCTCCACAGATACCGGTACTGTCGATGGTCCAGAAGTTTCCTTCTGAAGAGCTGACACTTCGGTAAAACACTTCAGCCCTACAGTTAGCCAAACCGTCAATATTAAACGTGGCTGTAGAAGCCGCTCCCGGCCAGTAATCCCAGCTCGTAGGATCACTACCCACCGCCGCAGAAGCAGTACAACCGGTCAAACCATTTTGTAAACAAGTTAGTTCCAGCTCTACCCCTGTTTGTGCCGCAGTGATAGCTCGAGCACCCAGAAATTCCTGCACGGTAACGTTTTGGCTAAATGCGAAGAAGCGCGACATCCCCGCAATAATCACCGCCAATATGGTGATAACAAAGATTGCTGAGACTAAACCTAAGCCTTGTTGCTGATGTTTACAGGCTTTCTGTTTATGGAACATTTCTCACCTGCACTTCAAATTGGACCCGGATATTTTCCTGTGTCGGATCAGCACTAGTTAGCACCTGATCCTCAACCAAAAGGTCAAACAACACAATGCCGTTACGTTGCAATGAAGCTTCACTGTAGCGGAATGACTGACTGCCTGAGGGTGATTCGATATCCGATGCTAAAAGGGCTTGCTCTGGCTCATCCAAAGCACTGTCTAAAGCTGCGCCAGTGGGCTGAGTTGTCGCATAAGTGTATGCACCACCTTCACCTTGAAAGCGATAAAGGTCTGTTCCTACAACGCAAAAGCTTACCGGTTCATCAACAATAAAGTAGCGTTGCGAGGGTGAATCCGTGGGGAAGCGATGACTGCTGCTGAGGACAACATTCACAGCCCCCGATGCGGCTACAAGATCATTTGGAGCACTTATTATTGCAGGAGATATAATCGACCAGCTATCCAGATCATAAATAGGGTTAATTGTCGCTGACCGGCCAATATCATCCCCCCCTGGACTTACCTCATCAGCACGATTTGTATCGATAGGATATACAGCAATCCTGCCCTGATCGGGCGCCACTGCAAAGGGGACCGATGGAAAACCCGTAGAAGTCGCGCTTATAGGTACCGAGACATAACGAGAGGCCGCAATTGCAGGAATAAATTCCAGACAACTACCGTCAGCAGGTACTCTAATACTATTCGGTAAGGCATTACGCACCTCCCTCGCCATTCGTTCTACTGCAACTCGGGCAGCAGAAGAGAGCTGATCGCGGCGTTTAAGATCGGCATAGCCCTGCATAGTCGATGTGATGAATCCTACAGTCACCAGGGAGATTATGCTCAGCAAAGTGATAACCACTATCAGCTCTACAATTGTAAAACCTCTCTGCCGCATCAGTAGTTCCCCTTGAGCGCACTGAACACAACCGGAGATTGGCCCGTGTTTGTAGGAGGCGTCACTGTCACTTGAATCAGTTTCAAATTCTCACTGCCAAGACGATCGTCATAACTCACATCGATTGCAACGGAATAACCCTGATAAGCTTGTACCTCACCGATTAAACCGACAAAAACGCCAATGGCGTTTTCACTGAGCCCATCGTAATCATCTACATCATCAAATTCGTCTCGAGTTTCACCATCCATGCTCGTTATAGGTGAGGGGATTGAGGTATCCAGGCCAAATTCTGTAGTTTCATCAGAGCAGGAAGGCGTACACACGCCACCAGCAATTGGAGAGTTTTCATCAAAACGACGGGAGAGAATCTCTTCAAGATAAGCCTGGCCAAGATAGGAAACCTTGGTCTGCCACATCACATCAGCACTGTGCCTAGCAATATTGCCCCAGCCAGATATAGCTGCCACCAGCGCAATAGCAATAATCACAATGGTGAGCACGACCTCTACCAGTGAGAAGCCTTTTTCAGCGACAGGTTGCTTCATAACTATAACCTGTCAGAGAAAGGCAGAAACTACCTTTGCTGTCACTAAAATTTAGGCTACTGATAACCACATCAGTAGCATCATCGGCACTGGGATAAGCACTAGAGGCACTCAGACTGATATTGTCTTTAACCTCGATCATATCCCCCAGTTGGTTATACAGCACCACTACATTCTGACCCACACCAATCGAAGCTGAAGACAATGTAGATGATACCTGGCTTACGCTATAACCAACCGTAGAGCTTGCAGCAAAAGCACCTGAGGCCGTAGCTGGCGTTACATCCAGAAGTTCATCATCAAGTAACATCACCTGAATCTGCCACAAATCGTCAGCAGGTCGCTGCAACACCCAGTAAACGGAAGAATCATGCTGAGCTAACGCTGTTTTTTGTGCGAGACGAAGTGAGCTGAGAATGGAACTGCGAAGGGAATAGGCCTGATAGTCGGAAGTGCCGCTGAGTCGAGGGATCGCAACAGCGGACAGAATTCCAAGAAGGATAATAACTACGATCATCTCAACCAGAGTAAAGCCTCGTTGAGAGTAAGACGAGCAGCCATGCCCAATTTGCGATTGGCTATAGCTGCTCATGATTAACCTTAGTTAGTTACAACACCTGTTGCTGTAACACTACCTTCATCAGCATCGTAAGTGATAACTCGATCAGTATTACCGCCATTAGAGGTATTACTAACTCGGTATGTGAAAGTACAAGTCGTGTTATCTACTCGTGCAGCATCATAATCTACACTACCATCGTCAGGTGATGGGAAGGCAGTGGA
Organism: Neptuniibacter sp.; assembly: GCF_024231755.1. Lineage (GTDB taxonomy): Bacteria > Pseudomonadota > Gammaproteobacteria > Pseudomonadales > Balneatricaceae > Neptuniibacter. The sequence continues at coordinate 11,819 of NZ_JAAEQH010000239.1, read as the reverse complement.
AACAGTTGGAGCACTCTCATTGAATACATTCTCCCATACCGCAATACACTCTAGATCGTTATCGATTGTTGCTCCCGCACCAGAAGCTCCTGTAGGGTAACCAAATGCATTTACCGCTACTGAAGCAGATCGATCCAGAATAACGTTATCGCCTGCTTGTGCATTTTCAATAACTGCTCTCGCTTTAGCTAGAGCAATACCAGAGGCCAGTCCCCCTGTTGCGCCATTTACTGATGCACTATGCGCATCCTGAGTAACATCCATAAAACGAGGAAGTGCTACCGCTGCTAGAATACCTAGAAGCGCGATAACAACAACCAGTTCAATAATCGTAAAGCCAGCCTGCTTTTTCATGGAACTCTCTGCCCCTGATTTATATTTGCAATTATTTGTTTTTTAACAAATTCTAACAAACTTGTATAGTTTAGTTAAAACTCTTCTCTTGCCACTGGAAGTCATATACAGACTTTAGTGTTAACGCAGTAACCACACCTTTTTCTACAACGTCCCCAGAAAAAGTAACCCTCAAGCTAAAAAACAGTAAATCCTTCTGTTCATAGCTATTCTTCAGATCTTCCTGGTACTTCACCCGATATACCAATTGATGCTGATCGCTAAGATAGCACCAATTTGAAACCGGACAATGCTCCAAATCAGCTGATAGATACTCTCCAGCATAATTTTCAGGTGGCGCTTCTATAAGAGAAATGGGGTTAACATTTTCTACCCAATTTCTCGAAACTTCATCGCTACTACCGTACCAGTCAACCACTCTCAGGGTTAGCTGTGCCTGCATCCTATTCAAAGACCTATAAAAGTCAGCCCTTTCGACTGTCTCTAACATCTCCGTTAACTTTGTATTGGCAATGCCAAACAAAATTAAAAAAATGACAATTACAACCACCAACTCCAGCATAGAAAAGCCCATCTGGTGTTGATTATTAAGAACCCTACTCTTAGCCATTGAGTGTTGTACTCAATTCCCACAACGGGAGGAATACACCCAAGGCTAATACCAGCACCATAGCCCCGATAGCAACAATCAAAATCGGTTCTATCGCGCTGGTCAGATTCTTAAGATCGTACTCTACTTCCTGCTCATAGAAGCCAGCCGCTTCTTCAAGCATCTGATCTACCCGACCAGTCTCTTCGCCCACTGCCAGCATCTGCATAACCAGAGGGCTGAACATATCTGCCTGATGAGCCGTCTGGGTAAATGATTCACCGCGTTCTATACCCTGACGCATTGCCGCTACTTTTTCACCAATATAGCGATTACCTACAGCCGTAGAAACAATGGCCAACCCCTGCTCAATTGGCACACCCGCTTTTAAAACGATACTGAATGTGCGGGAAAAACGGCCCAAGATAATACGATAGAAAATCGGCCCAACGAGCGGAAACTTTAGCTTGTGCCGATCCCAGGCTTTATGGCCTTTTTCCGTTTTACGCCAGCGATGAAATAAAACGTAGGCTAGCACCAGGCCCCCTAAAATCGCGTGCCACCAATCCACGGTAAAGTCAGATACAGCAATTAACGCCTTAGTTTGCCAGGGCATATCCCCGCCAAAACTGGCAAAGACACCCTTGAATGCGGGGATAACAAAGACATTTATAATTGCGACAGCCACCCCTATAGCGATAAATACAAACATAGGGTAACGGGTTGCCTGTTTTACATTCTTGATCGTCTGTCGTTCCAGCTCCAGATAAGCGGCCATCTGACGGAATGAGTCATCCAACTGACCAGTATTCTCACCCACGTGGATCATACTGATATACAAGTCGTTAAACACTTTAGGGTGTTTTGCCAATGCAGAAGACAACGCATGACCTTTTTCCAGATCACTTGCCAGGGCGCTTAATGTTTCTTCCAGAAGCGGGTTTCTAACAGTATTCGCCAAACCTCGCATGGCCCGGGTAATTGGCACCCCTGCTTTAGTCAGGCTGTACATCTGGCGGCTGAACATAATTAACTCATCAATGGTGATGCGCTGGAACAGCTTAATCTCTATATCTTTGCTGCCTTTTTTCTGTTCAGCCTCTTTTGCCGCTTCCTTAATTGTTATTGGGGTAATGCCATCAGCAGAGAGCTGCGATGCAGCCATAGCAGCAGTTCCAGCGTCAATCACGCCGGAAACCTCCTGTCCCTCGCTGTTTCGTCCCCGATAACTAAAGTTTGCCATTCAGATTAGCTGCCTCTTATTCCAATTCAAAACTACCTGGAGTGATCTCATCGCTATCAGCCACTTTCTTCTCCGGAGCATCAAGATAGACCGACTCATCCAGTTGTTCTGTTACCCTGAACACTTCATCCAGGGTAGTGATGCCATCTATTGCCAGTTCTAATGCGCTATACACCAGCGGTTGATAGTGTGGATCTGTTTTCGCAGCAACAGTGAATGCTGCGCTGTCATCACGGCGTAAAGCATCTGCCATCGCCTCATTGATCTCCAGCAGCTCGAATATACCTGTACGACCTTTATAACCGGTATTATTGCAATAGGTACATCCGCGGCCTTTTTTCAGTTCGATATCATCCAAGCCCAGCTCTTCCTGACGCGCATCCAGCCACAGACGTTCTTGAGAAGATGGATGATAGTGCTGACTGCAGTTAGTACAAATTTTACGTACAAGGCGCTGCGCCAGAATCCCATTCAGAGCCGAAGCTGCCAGATAGCCTTCGATCCCGATATCCGTTAAACGCATCGCACTGGATACCGCATCATTTGTATGCAAAGTAGAGAGCACAAAGTGCCCCGTCATCGCCGCTCGTAAAGCAATTTCTGCGGTTTCTTTATCTCGGATCTCACCGACCAGCAGCACATCGGGGTCCTGACGCAAAGTTGCACGCAGTACCGTAGAAAAGTCGAGACCTATATTAGGCTGCACTTGCACCTGGTTAATTCGCGGTAAACGGTACTCAACAGGATCTTCAACGGTGATTATCTTCTTCTGTGCTGAGTTGAGCTCGTTCAAGGCTCCATAAAGAGTGGTAGTTTTACCACTACCGGTTGGACCCGTAACCAGCAGGATTCCATGAGGTTCATGAATCATTTTGCGCAGACGAGGCAGCATCTTCTCAGGCAGGCCCACTTTTTCCAGACCGATAATGCCTCCGGACTGATCGAGCAGACGCATAACCACCGATTCACCGTACTGGATAGGTAGGGTAGAGATACGCACATCGACACTATGGCCGGAAACACTGATATTAAAACGGCCATCCTGCGGCAGACGTTTTTCAGAGATATTCAGCGCCGCCATCAGCTTTAAACGCAACACTAGCGCTGAAGCGATTCGCTTCTCCTTCATAACGTGCTCATGCAGCACGCCATCAATACGCTGTCGGATACGCAGCACGGATTCATCCGGTTCGATATGAATATCTGAAGCACCTACCTGCACCGCATCTTCAAACAAACTCTTCAGAAGCTTAACAACCGGAACATCAACTTCATCGGTTGCAGTCAGTGCTGCTAGATCAAAAGCATCATCCGCAATCTCTTCGTTGAGCTGATCGGCCAGATCTTCGATATCGCTGGTTTTACGATAAAGGAGATCCATCGATTGCAGCAGCTGACTTTCAGATACAACCGCTAGCTCGATCGGTTTAGGCAGGGTTCTTTGCAGCTCATCATAAGCAAAGATATCCATTGGATCGGACATCCCTACCAGAAAATGCGTTGGCTCCTCTTTAAGCACCAGAGCACGGAAACGACGCGCCTGTGTTTCAGGCAGATTAAGCACATCTTCTTGGTTAAAGGAGTAGTGAGCCAACTCAACCAGAGGAATATTCAGCTGCTGTGAAAGGAACTCCAGAAACTTCTGTTCCTCAACAAGCCCCATAGTAACCAGTGTTTTACCTAGTTTCTGACGCGTCTGTTTCTGACGATCCAACGCATCCATCAACTGCGGCTCAGAAATAACACCATTCTGAACTAACAGGTCACCTATTCGGATTTTCATCTTGGGTGCAGCCATGCGCCCCTTCCTCTCTATCGACCAAGCAGCGCTTTCGCTCGCTGCTCAGCATATGATTTCAAACTTGGTTCAATACCCACAACTTTCAACGCACTCAGATAAGCATCGCGGGCTTCTGTGTAATGCCGACTCTGCTCTAACGCGTATCCCATGCCAACCCACCAACGTGGAATTTCTCTACTGTGCTGCAGAAGCTGATAATAGGTTTTGGCTGAACGTTCATAATCCCCAACCTGCTGATAGGCTGAAGCCAACAATTCATAATATTCCGGATCTTTAGCAAGCAGCGGAGTATTTTGCTGCAGAAGGCTCACTACCTGAGCTGATTTACCCTCGGCGATCCATAATCTACTCTGCAACTTTCTTAAGCCCCCATCCTGAGGATGAATAGCAAGACTATTCGTAATGACCTCTTTTGCCTTCGAAAGGTTTCCGGTTGAAAGCATCAAAGTAGCAAGTAGACCTCTAGCTTCCGCTGAGGTTTGGGGGTGTTTCGCAATTCGGTTTTGTAATAGCTGCTCGGCAGCTTCAAGATCAGCCTGATTAAGCAGTTTTCTGGCTCTAGCAGCAACTTGTTTATCCGAAAGCTCGCGTTTGGCTTTTGTGACAGGTTTCGGCTCGGGCTTATCCACCGGCGTTTCACTCTCGGGATCAACCGCAACTGATGAGGCCTTTACCGGAGTAGTCAATTCCAAATCAGATTTAGTAGAAGCAACAGGGGTAACTTTCTTAGGCGTTTCCACAACCGTTGCTACTGATTTAACCGGGTCTTGCCTTGCAATAAAGCGTTGGTCAGGCAGTACACCGAGAATAAGAGTAGTGGGGGATTGCTGCACCCTAAAGGCAAAACGACTGGGTTGTGTCGCAGTTAAAGTCAGCAGGATACGCTCATCATCCCGGTTCACATCTAAACGCTGGACCAACGAGCTGGAAATCATTGGTAACGGTGCAGTCATAGCCACTTTTTCGAAGGACACAGTAATTACACGCTCATCCTGGCTCACGAGCTGGATATCTGCAGCAGCGCTCAAAGTAACGACTAGATCCCCTCCGGAATCTGTACCAGACCAACGTACTTTATCGATACTTACCTTTCCGGGAATAACCTCAGCCGCAATATTGGTGTTTTCATTTACGGCATTAACCGCCACCTCAGGAGCGGGTTCTTTAATATTTGTTGGTGTAACAGGCGCTACAATCTGCTTTTTAGCAAGCTTTTCTTCAGGTTTACTATCACCCGCTTTAATGACTAAAGGTTGTGCAGCCTGTTTCTTACTATAATCCTGCCATAGCAACCAAAGCGTAGCGCCTATCGCGACTATACCTATGAGCCATAAAACAATACGGGTAGGACTGACTGCCGACGTTTCCGGTTCTTCCACATACTGGGCAGCTTTAACCTGGGGAGTGTTTCCCGGTACCTGAGCTGGTTTTTCGTTACGCTGCTCTAAATCACGCAGCATATCGTTAACCAAACTCATTGGTTCACTCCGAGGTAAACCAACATACAGGTAGCCAGGAACAATAGCCCGATCAAACTCCAGGTCAGGCCATTATTACTTTTTGGTACAACAACCCCCTGGGTATCCTCAATAGCCTTTACAACGTGACTACCATCAACTTTCAGGTCACCTTTACCATAAGCTACCATCAGCGCTTTATGACAAAGGATGTTAATTAAACGAGGTGTTCCAGCAGAGGCCTGTGATATTTTCTTCGACGCATCTTTTTTAAATAGCGACATACCCTGAAAGCCTGCCCTCTGCACACGCTGGTCGATATAGTGTTCAACAGCCTCACTATCTAAATGACTGATTTCGTAACTAAATGTGATACGTTGTAATAACTGGCGTAGAGACTTTTGCCCCAGTAATTCGTCTAATTCAGGCTGACCAAACAGCACAACCTGGAACAACTTTGAAGATTCAGTTTCGAGGTTAGTCAGCAGTCTTAAAGCTTCGATCGTTTCTTCAGGAATCGCTTGCGCTTCATCCACCAATAACACAACCTTACGTTTCTCATGAGCTAACTCAATCAAGCGCTGGTTAATCGCATTGAGTAGATCAAAGTGTTCAAGACCAGAGACATCTAAACCTATCTCCTGAGCAAAGCTTTTACGGAATTCATCAGGGCTTAGGTAAGGGTTGGGAATATAAGCAGTAACGTACTCATCGCCTTCCAAAGCATTCAGCAGCTTACGGCAGAGCAGCGTTTTCCCTGTACCCACTTCGCCCACTATCTTGACGAAGCTATCACCACTAGCCAACGCGACCAGAATCAGGTTCAAAGCCTCATGATGCGTTGGCATGTTGAGGAAGAAATGTGTATTTGGCGTAAGGGTAAATGGGAGCTCACTTAAGCCAAAATGCTCTGTATACATCAAAGTGCCTCAGCTACAGAGCAGGCGCTGCTCTTAAGTTCTTGAACGACTGTAAGCTCCGTTTCAGCTCACTCTGCAGATTATCATGATTCGCAAGTACCGGACGTAGCAGAATTACCAATTCAGTTTTACTACCTGACTGACGCTTCTGTTTAAATAGATTACCTACAGCAGGTAGATCTCCTAGCCCCGGTGTCTGTGCCTGCGTGTCACTATCAGTAGATTTCATCAGACCACCAATAACAATCACCTGACCACTATCAGCACGCACGATACTGTCAGATTCACGAATAGAACTCAGAGCCAGTGGGAGATTGTAACTATCTGAACCGATGCTGATCAGTTTCTGCTCTTCAACAACCTCAGAAACTGTTGGATGGATATGCAATACAATATCACCGTTCTCACTAATCTGAGGAGTCACATCAAGCGCTATACCAGAGAAGAAAGGTGTAAGTTCAATACTCGGAGAAGTCGTTGTGCTGGTACCTGTGGTAGTCGTGGTTTCTACATCGGTTACGAAGAACTCATCGGTACCTACTTTAATAACCGCTTTCTGGTTATTCACTGTAGATACTCGAGGGCTGGACAGAACCTGTACATCACCCTGGCTACCCAGAAGTTCAATGACTGCCGTAAAATCTCCAAGACTCAGATCCGCTTTAAATATCCCGCCAATGGCACCACTAAGGCTAGTAGAAGATTGGCTGAACAGTGCAGTTTTGTCCTCACCAGGTTTACCCAGTGCCGACCAATTTACACCCGATTCAAAACCGTTGTTCAAAGTCACTTCCAGAATCTTGGCTTCAATTACAACCTGACGGTGCAGAATAAGTTCCGCCTGTGAGAGATAATCACGTACTGTGCCTAATTCACTTGGCAGTGCCCTTACAACAACAACCCCCGTCTGTGGCGTTACAACGACTCTGCGCCCTTCACCACTAACGATCGTATCTAACGTTGCTTGCAGGCTACCCCAGAAGTTTGTTGAAGTTTTTGTACTAATACGTGTACCAATAATCTCTTCAGAACTTGAGTTATCACCCGATGTACTGATCGAACCGGCACTCACCTGTGTATCAGATGTTCCCTCTCGCTGAATATCCAGATAGTTGATCTGGAATATTTCTGTCTGCAAAGAAGCAGGCAATACCTGATATAGATTTCCGGTACGCTTATATTCATAACCATACACACTGTGCACCGCCTGCATCACTTCAGAAACAGTCACATCTTTCAGATCAACCGAAATATTTCCCCCAACCTTCTCATGTACGATCATGTTGTAAGTCGTACCCTGCACCAGCCCCATAAAGAAATCTCTGGCTGGCAAAGCCTCTGCAGTTATATCAAAGCGTTCTTCTACTGCGTGGTCAGACCCTTCAAAAGTTAAAGGTGGTAATAAAGCTGGAGCTGCAGGTGGCGGAGCTATTTCTTTCTGTTTAGCGTTCTCTTGAATAGCCTCTTCGAGTGCAGCAACACTTTCCTGTTGAGTAACCGTTCCAGCAACAGGCTGCATACCCTGGCAGCCACTCAGAGCGAGAGCACTACCTATGGCAAGGATGTAAAAAAATCTACTCATAACCTATCCAACCTATTTCCCACTCTTTACCTTGCTGAAGCCTTTTCGTTCAGCAAGAGAGATGAACTTTTGCTCACCCCGAATATTTATTCGCACACCCTTACTGTTTATCTCCAGTACTGTTGCGCCGTTGACTTCATCTCCGACATGAACACGTTGCCCATTTACTACAGCAACACGTTGCTTCTTACCGGTGATAAGTGAATTAACCTTATATTCCTGGACCTTATCTTTAGCTTCTACTGTATAACTGACCACTCCCTGCGCCGGTTGCGTAGGGTCTGAAGGTAAACTGCCCGCCTGAGCAAAACCTCCAGTCATCATGATCAGCACTAAGGCTAGTTTCTTAAGCACCTAACCACCCCGCTTCAGAACTCAGCGTATGAACCTGCAGCCTAACCGTGGCCGTTGGGTGCTGATCAACCTTGTATTCCAGCAAATCCCAGAAAAATACGCCATCAAGCTGCTCCAGTTTCAGCAGATAATCATAGATCCCCTGATAACTGCCCTGTAGCTCCACTTCAAACGGATGAACATAGATAACCGCTGAAGCCACATCACTACCATTTGGCCCTGCAGCTTCGCCAGACTCATTGCTTTTACCGCTCAACTGAACCTTTTCTACTTCCATGCTTTTAGCAGATTTCAGTTGCGCACCTTGCCCTTCAGCAAGTACAGAACGCAGCATTACCAACATCTGTTCCGGCGAAACAAGATTCTTCGCAGCTCTGCGTATCTTCTTATTCTCATCTGACAATGCACGGCGTAATTTTTTTAGTTCTTCACGGGCGGCAATATTAGGATCTTTGACTTTCTGACCCTGCAGCATGTTCAGCAAACGTTTCTGATGACCAATTTCGGTTTCAACCGCCGTTATCTGCTTCGGGGTTTTCTGCACGGATATCAGAGGTTGTTCGATTAACCAAACGTAAATTAACAAAACAGGGACAACAATCGCGGTAACTAACAGCAGCATACGTTCACGCTGCGAAAGCCCGTCCCATTTATCTGACCACTGCTGCCACTGTTTAATCATTTACTCTCAACTTTGCATTAGCTGTAAAACGGACACCAGAATCCAGCGCTTCAACTGCAAGCGACGATATACTCATTCCCTGAAACACTTCTGTCTGACCTATTGCTTCAAACATCAGCGGAACAGCTGGACCAGTGATGGCTACACCATGAAATGAAAAGGCTCTCTTCTCGGTATGAATTGTAAAATCAGTTAACCAACTGTCATTCTGAGAAGCTTCGGCTAAACCATACATATAAGAAGAAAGACTAACACTCTGCTCTGGCTCAACATGATGCAAAAGACTCATCAATTGTTTACGAGAAGCGATCTCCCCTTTTAAACGATCTTGTTCAGCTAAAATATCTGAACTGACTTTACTACTACTATGTTTCGCCTGTAGCGCCTGCACCTGAGTTTCAATACGTTTCTTTTCTGCTTTCAAACCTGCAAGCTTTTCATCCTGATGGCCCGAGTAGAATTTCAAGGCAAGTCCTGCGATAAGAAATAACGCAACAATGCCTACAGCAAGAACAGTGCTGCCTGTAAGGCTCTTAAAATCGAGAGCACTGCGGCTCTTGCCAGGACGGTAGAGGTTAATTCGTTGTTTCATTCCCTCTGCCTCCCTTATCTAATTGAGTTCTCAAAGCTGCAGCCACAGCAATGGTGGCATTGCTCTGCAATTGAACGGGCAACTCAAAATCTGCTGATATAAGATTTTCAAGATTTAAAGAATGGATATCCAGAGGTAGATTGGCACGCAGCTCTTCCATCAAAGGGTCATCATCCATCACCAAAGGCATCACCATCAGACGCACACAGGGAGGTTTACCGATCTGGCTCTCGTAATAATCCATGGAACGCTGAAGTTCTAACACCGCAGCACCAGCACGATCTGGAGACGCTGAAGAACTGTAGGAAAGGTGTCGTGTAAAATACAGGGCAGAATCTGACAGAAGGTTAATGAAACTATTTTGCTTACCTACATAGAAAACAGCTAAACCCGCTTCACTATCTGCCAGATCCTCTGTGAGGTTCAGCAACGCCAACTCAGGAACATCAACCACAACAGGGCTTAAACCTACTTCTTCACACCAACCCGTCAAACGTTCAACATAGTCTTTCTGAGCAACAACGGCGTAGACCATCTCAGAACGGCCACGGTACGCATCTTCAGGTAACTCGACATAATCGATCAATGCCTTCTCGACATCGAAGTTGATCATATCTTTAATTCTCCAGCGTAAAGCTTCACTGAGTTCGTCCGCTGGAACATCTGGTTTTTCAACCAATATGATTTGATAACTATCTTCAGGCAATACGACTATCGCTTGCGTACCGGATAGGGATTTAGAATCAAGAAAATCCTTATAGCGTTTTGGCTCTTTTACTGGATTGGAAGAAGCGAGAAACTCACAACTAGTAAGCTCTGGATTGGTTACAGGGTTTGTCACATGAGCGAAGGCTACACCATCCCCAGTAAATACAACTGAGGTTAAGCCCTTAGCGGCAGCTTTTTTCTTAAATAACGAAAGCAATCGCGTTACTCCTGAGTATCAAACGCCTATACAAATCTACAGTTCTTAAACACTCGTTTCAATGTCTGAACAGAAGATTAATGATTTAGAACACGCCTTGATAAACATATTCGGCAAAAAAACAAATTACTTAAGAGAAATAACGTGAATTTTTAACTCTATCGCATTGATTTTATATAAATAAAAACCCAGAAGAACTAATTCTTCTGGGTTTAAAAAAAATTAATAAAAGAAAGAAAAGTTAGCCGACGATACAAACACCATGATCAACATAGTGAGTCGTACCCGTAACGCCTTTGGAGAGATCACTCAGATAGTACAAGGCAGCTCCGCCAACCTCATCAATTGTTGGTAACTCATGATCGACTGCCTTAGCTTTGTTGTAATCCAACATAGCATCGAAATCTTTGATACCACCCGCTGCACGAGTAGCAATTGTGCCTGGAGATATGCAATTAACCCGGATACGCTTAGGCCCTAAATCACGCGCTAGATAACGTGTAGCCGCCTCAAGAGAGGCTTTTGCACAACCCATAATGTTGTAATCCCCGGTAGCCAGTGCACTACCCAGATAAGAGAAGTTAATCAGAGAACCGCCGTCCTTCATCAACCCTTTGGCTTTCGCTGACATTTCAATGAAGGAGTAACAGGACACATCCATTGCCTGGAGAAAGCCTTCACGTGAACACTCAGAAATAGGTGCATGAAGGTCTTCAAGCGGACAGAAAGCCAACGAGTGAACCACACCATCCAATGAGCCCCATTGCTTTTCGATTTGAGCAAACACTGCATCCATCTGACCTTCTACAGTTACATCCAGCGGCATAAAAATATCTGCTTCCAGCTCTTCAGCTAACGGACGCACAAAGCGCTCAGCTTTTTCATTGAGATAGGTAATAGCCAACTCAGCGCCGTGCTCCTTAAGCTGTTTCGCACATCCATAAGCAATACTCTTATCATTAGCGATACCAACGATTAGGATTTTCTTCCCTGACATTAACTGACCAGACATATTAAAACCTCAAAATATTCTTGAACAAACATCCCTCTATTGTACGCACATGCACAATACAAATATATGACAGCTAGGGGAGCAGACAGTAATTAATGATGTATAGGGTGATGGAGCAGAACGCTTCGCTTCAAGTGGCAAGAACGCTGCTTTGTAGATGCTAGGGGCGAGGAAAAGCAGTATAACCTCAATGTCTTGAACTACTGAGGCTGAGAGTGATTAGCTACATTGTTCTGACTACACTGCTCTACCTGTGGGAGCGGTGTCCTCACCGCGATGTTTGTTGAGGTAGTGATAGCTTAGAGTGG
>NZ_JAAEQH010000238.1 GCF_024231755.1 Neptuniibacter sp. | reverse complement strand
GGAACCTACGATCTAGTCCCACCTTCTGAGCAATTTTTCTGATCAGGCAGAATTGACGGCGTAATTGCCCGATATTTGATCGTTTATCACCGTCTGCATACCGATTTCTCAGCATGCAGACGGATTTATTCTACGCTCGTAGCATCTGATCCACGCGAGCAATGTTCGCCAGAGCAAACAGCATCGCTAACTTACTGTCGTTCTTCATCAGCCCACGATAGCGAGCCTTGGTAAAGCCGAACTGGCACTTAATAATCCTGAACGGGTGTTCAACTTTAGCCCGGATACTGGCTTTCAGATACTCAGTTTTTAGCTGAACCTTATTGATACGCGGATGCTTCTTCAGCTCTTTAACCTTGCTGGGGATCTCAGCAACGTGCCAGTCAGCCTTCACATCTTTAAGCTCTTCACGATGCTCTGCACCACGATAACCACTGTCTGCGAAGATAAAGCCCTCCTCTCCGTGAAGAAGCTGTCCAGCCTGATTGAGGTCATGCTCATTGGCGGCAGTGGTCGTGAAGCTGTGCGTCAGTCCGGTTTTAGCATCAACACCGATATGGGCTTTCATTCCGAAATGCCATTGATTCCCTTTCTTAGTCTGGTGCATTTCAGGATCACGTTCACCGGCTTTGTTCTTAGTGGAGCTAGGAGCTTCGATAATCGTCGCATCCAGCAATGTTCCTTCTTTTACTAGCACGCCAGCTTCGTTCAGCCAGGTGCTAACCTCTTTGAAAATCTTTCGTGCCAAGCCATGCCGCTCTAACAAATGGCGGAAGTTCATGATGGTAGTGTGATCAGGTATTGATCCATCCAGAGATAAACCAGCAAATAGCCGCATGGAGGCAATTTCATAAAGTGCATCCTCCATGGCTGGATCGCTCATGCTGTACCACTGCTGCATACAGTGGATGCGCAACATGATTGGTAATGGATAAGGCCTACGGCCGTTACCGGCCTTTGGATAGTGAGGCTCAATCACTGACTCCAGTCGCTGCCAGGGAATCAGTTTTTCCATGCGGCCGAGAAACTTCTCTTTGCGGGTTTGGCGACGCTTGTTGTTGAACTCGCTGTCAGCGAAGGAGAGTTGGTGATCCATAGATAGCCCTCAGCACATCAAAGTGCAGATTCTCTCATACTGAGGGACTTAATCGCATGTTCCTTAATGGATGCGTATTGGAAGCCAGAATATCTGGAACACCATGTGCAACAGCTATATCTAAGACACCCATCAAATCAGGATGGCGGGTAATGTTTTCGGACAATACCAGCGCATCAATATAGGCCAATGGAAAACCATTTTCACGCAAATCACTGACTGTTATTCGTCCTGAAACAAGTTCCGTACTTCGCTTAATCGCCTGAGCCATAAAACCCTCACTACTGCTGGTTTTTGACGAATCATTATCCACTGTTATTACGACCGGGGCTCGTTCGGTGCAATAATGATCCAATATCACCTCAACAAGTTGAGGCTGTGCATTTACTTCACAGATAACCGCTTCGGTTTCTTTCCATGACTTAGTAATATCATCAGTAATGAGGTCAATACCGGCAATATCGAGACCTATTACTTCTGCAGCCTCGATACAAAGCTCAACATTGTCCGGGTGAATATCCTCGGTAAAAGGTACCGAACTCCCTCCTTGAGACCAATTTGAAGTTCGCGTTAAACGGACTGTCTCGCCGTTAGCTGGTACAGTCGACAAGGATCTTCCTGTGAGCTGGAGAAAATAAATAAGCTCACTGTTAACTGCAATTGTTTTCAGAGCACTGAAATCTGAATCCGAACGTTGATCACTATCATTTAATTCTGCGACCAACATTTCGATCGTCTTCTTTCCATCTCCAGTAACTACCGGGTAGATCCGCTGACGAATAGCAATAATATTGCCTTTTGTAACTTCTACACGAAATGAGTCTCCGGGTATGTGTTTTTCCAAAATAACACTTTTCGAATGTTCCAATACCAAATCAAAACAGTGCCCTAAATCCTTTTCGGAGAAGATTCCGGGATACACGCCCCGACCGTTATCAAGACTGGCAGGTTTAATAACAACCGGATAACCCATCTCCGCTGCTTTAAGTTTCGCCATTGCAAGATCTAATACATGAACCTGTTCAGCGACAGGCAAACCTGCCATTTTCAACAGGTTATTAGATGTCATTTTATTTCGCGCTATATTTGAACCAATTAACGAAGTTTCATCACTAAAACTACTCATGAACCGTCGCGAACCTTTGCCATAGCCATACTGAATGAGGTGGCCAGGGAGAAGCAGGTATGGAATCTGATGTTCATAAGCCCAGCGAACAAAATTTATGGGGTTATAGCCCTTAAGAGAGTACGAATTAAGTGATTTGATGGCTGATTCCACTTCACTTGCAATGATATGTTTATCACTACTATCAGGCATACTTTTTTGGCATTTATCTTTAAAGTTTAATATCCACCTCACCGTTTCGATTCCTAATCTGGGCAATAGTGTCGGTAGAGTCATCCTGACTATTTTCTTACCATCTTCAGATGTGCCATTGACGCTTACGCTGGCATGCTCCATCACCAGGTCTCCAGCCGCTTGTTGAAGAGCCGCTGCAATTAATGACAGGATTTGAAGACTGGCAATACCATGATTGGCGTGCAATGAATCAGGTACTAATCTTGAGAATTTATCTATTGGCAGATGAGGTTTAAGTAGGGAATAAATCTGATACATCAACGGATCATCCTTGCCGTTTTCATCAATCAATGCATCCAGATTAATCTGCTGTTGACGTCTAGCGTGAAAATATCCCTTAGCAGGAGCGGCTTTTATCAGTGTGAAGCCGACATTAGAAGTTGAAACCTGCTTCTTTTTCATAACTAATCGTACCCTTAATAATCATGCAATGCTTTACGGTCTAATGACTAACTATTCAAAACAGCCTGTCGCGCTGCAAACTTATGATTCTTGTGTTTTTATGACTAATGAATACCCATGATCACAGTTCGCTGTTATGACTGAAACAGCTAAGAGGCCTAAACTAAATAATCAAGAGATCGTGAACGGTGATGATTAATCATTGGGCTCGACCTCCATGTTCACTTTACAAACTCCCCTTAGAACCATGGCCAAGCAAGAAACACTTATGCCAAGCCAAACAATAATGGAATAAAACAATGGGTAGAAGGGAAGCAGAATTCTAAATGCCTAAAAAGCAGCCTCCCTTACCTCTAAAAGCCGCCCTCTTTTTTGCCTAAACCCCAGTTCCCTTCTAAAGTTTTATTAACAGCAACTCATAGTTGAACGATAATTCCTTATTAACAAACAGATATAGATACCTGAAAGGGCCTTTGGGTGTTTAGCTCTTAATATAATAAGAACTTTATGAGCGCCATACCCTTACACTCAAATAGCCGTAAAACAATTCTCGAGCTCCAGCAGGAGAACGAGAGGTTACGCGATTTCGCCGAGCTCTCATCTGACTGGTTTTGGGAACAAGATAGCAATCTCCGCTTTGTTGAGTTTTCCGGCACTGGCATCGATCGAATCAACCGCAGCCGTAGCGATTTTATTGGCAAAAAGCGCTGGGATATGCCTATAAGCTCCTCCTCATATCAGGACATGCTAGAACATAAGGCCTGCTGTGAAAAACATGAACCATTCATCGATTTTCAATATGACATCTACGATGCATCAGGAAATTTGCAACGCTATTCTGTAAGCGGCACACCTATATTTGATGAACAGGGTAAATTCAGTGGCTATCGAGGAATCGGTACTAACATAACTGAACTGCAAAGGGCTAAAGCTGCATTTAAGGAAAGCCAGCAACAACTAGCACAGATCATGGTTGGCAGCCCTATCGCCAGCTTTGTGATTGATTCTAACCACACGATTACTCATTGGAATAAAGCCTGTGAAGTGCTCACAGGCATCACTGCACTGGAAACCATAGGTACTAAAAATACCTGGGCAGGCTTCTACGACAAACCACGCCCGGTAATGGCCAATCTAGTATTAAGTGGTGCTCTCAATGAGGATATAAAACGCCACTATGGAAATAAATTCCGGCCGTCGGCTTTGATTCCTGGCGCCTATGAAGCCGAAGACTATTTCCCCCATATGCATAACGGGCGTTGGCTGTTCTTTACCGCCGCCCCCTTATTGAGCGAAGACGGCGCGGTGCTTGGCGCGGTAGAGACCCTACAGGACATTACCGAGCAGAAGCAGCAGGAAGAACATATTATCCATCAGGCTCATTTCGATAGCCTGACTAACTTACCCAACCGTTTTCTGGCTTTGGACCGACTTAATCTTCTAATTGAAGAAGCCAAAAGAACTGCAAAGAAAATCGCAGTACTTTTTATTGATCTGGACGATTTCAAGAAGGTAAACGACACTCTCGGTCACGCCCTCGGTGATGAACTCTTAATCCAATCAGCCACAAGATTGCGATCCACTATTCGCAGCAGTGACACTATCGGGCGACTGGGTGGCGATGAATTTATTGTTCTGATTAATAACTTAGAGCATGAGGTGGACGTCCGCCCCATAGCAGAAAATCTGCTGGAAAGTTTCCGTGACGTTTTCAAACTGAAAGGGCGTGAACTTCTACTCACTTCAAGCATTGGAATATCTATCTATCCGAACGATGGCGAAGATCCGGAAACTCTTCTGAGAAACGCTGATTCAGCGATGTACTTCTCTAAGAACCAAGGGCGTAACGCCTATCACTTCTTCACTGAAGATATGAATAAAGGGATAGAGAGGCGACTACAAATAGAAGAGCAGATGCACGGCGCACTCAGCCGCAATGAATTTTGCCTGAACTACCAACCTGTCATAGAAGTAGAAAGCGGAAGAGTGATCGGTGCAGAAGCATTGTTACGCTGGAACAACCCCGTACTGGGGCAGATAAATCCAGATGAGTTTATTCCTATTGCAGAACAGAGTGGTCTCATTGTACCGATTGGATACTTTGTTCTGAACGAGGCCTTGAAAACCACAAAGCTCTGGATGGATAAATTTGAGCGCAGTTTCGAAATAGCAGTAAACCTCTCTCCACTGCAGTTCAGAGATCCCACTCTGATTCAACAGATAAACAAAGCTTTGGATACTCACCGAGTACCCGGGCACAGCCTCAATCTAGAAATCACAGAAGGCGTATTACTCGGTAATCAGCAAGCGGTTAAAACTGCGTTCGCTGATCTCAGCGAGCTGGGAATTCAGATATCCATGGATGACTTTGGAACAGGCTACTCATCTCTAAGCTATCTGCGCAACTACCGTTTCCACACCCTCAAAATTGACCGTAGTTTCATGATGGATTTTGAAACGGATAGTAACGTTCCCGCACTGATAGAAGCTACCATTGCTATGGCTCACGCACTCGATGTAGACGTCATTGCCGAAGGAGTAGAAACCCAGAAGCAATGCAGTTACTTACAAAGTAAAAACTGTAACTACGCCCAAGGCTACCTGTTCAGCAAGCCAGTTAGTGCTAATGACTTTGAAGACTTGCTGACGTAACAGATCTTCAGAGAGAAACGAATCAGGAGCGTTTCAGCTTTAGTACCGGCCTCTTCGGTTTATTCACCGGATCAGGAAGCCTTTTACTACTCGACTTAGAAGTTCTCGAAGAAGTTTGTGATGCTGCATAATCGATCCCCTCTCGAATCATTAATGCTAGCTCCGGAGCAGACAGTCCATTGTCACCTTTGATGGAAAGATTCATCGGGTTGGAGAACGTCCCGTCCACAACCTCAATCGACAGACCAGATTGATGCACAACCTGCTGTCCTTCGACTGACCACATATCTTTTATCTGCCTTATCAAATGCAATGACAAGTGAGATCATACAACGAAAAATAAGGGTTTTCATGTATATCAATAAAACATGGTAAAAAGTATTAGGGCATCACCCTAAGAAAAAACGGAATTGTTCATTTGCTTAGCTATTACAGCTATTATAGGGGCCTGCTTTAGTAAAACTCTTGGATTAAGATGAATTGGATACTTGAAAATAATGGATTCATCATTGAAGCCATCATTATGGGTATCATAATTATTTATATCGGCCGGAAAATCTGAAACACCTTAGCGGCAGAACCGTAAGCTTTTTTATCAGGATGCAGTACATGGAAAACCCATACTGGAAAGCTCTCAAATATTCTATAGTAACCTTAGTTCTTAGCAGTCCTATACTGCCCTACCCGGCCTATGCTTTAGATGATGAACTTCCTGGCTTCACTGAAGAAGATATTTTTATCGATATACCGCAGGTTATTTCTGCAACATACCTCCCACAAAAGCTTACTGAAGCGCCTGCATCGATCACCATTATTGATCAAAAGACAATCAAAGCATCAGGTGCACTAAAAGTTTCAGATCTGTTTCGCCTAGTTCCAGGCATGCAAGCCTTCGATGTGCACACCAACAAACACGGTGTGACTTATCATGGTATGTCCAATGATTTCCCAAACAAACTGGAGGTCATGATCAATGGTCGTACTGTCTATATCCCCCTGCTTTCAACTGTAATGTGGGAAACCTTGGGAGTCTCTGTGCATGATATCGACTATATAGAAGTTGTCCGGGGCTCGAATGTACCAACCCAAGGTTCAAATGCATTCTTAGGTGCTATAAATATTGTGACTCGTGCCCCTTTCGCAGACTTAAACTCCGAATTAAGAACAACTCACGGAGCCCTAGGAAGCGAATCCTATTCAGTTCGGCATAGCTCAAGTACTGATACTATGAATTACACTTTAAATGCAGGCTACCATCAGAATGATGGTATTGACCGCTTTGAGGATGCCGGACAAAACAAGTATATAAATTTCATGTCATCTTTTACGCCTAACCTAACTGACACTATTGAACTTCAGTTAGGAGCCAGCAAAGGTTATGCCTATAGAGGAGATGGTGATAGTGAGACTGCCGACGAGGCCGGTTTCGTTCAACGCGACCATGACTCTAACTATCAGATGATTAATTGGCACAGGGTAAGCGAAGATAACAGCGAGTTCAGCCTTAGCTATTATCACAACTACTTGAACCTTGAAGTCCCTACATATAGTGATGATGAGCTGCAATTGTTACTTGAAAGTGCGTTTGGCCCCCTCCCTCAAGGCGTAGGAGCTCTAACCAACCTTCTTAACCCTACAGGAATATATAAAGATACCGAACACGGCAAAATGGATCTCCATGATATAGAGTTCCGTTATAATGCCAGCATCAGCGACAATTCATCATTTATTCTAGGTACTGGAGCCCGCTACCAAAAGGTCTTCAGTGAAGCACTCCTAGCAGATAACACTGATTGGGTGGATGAGAATCGCTTCCGCCTATTTGGCAACTGGGAGTATAAGCATGGCTCCAACTGGGTTTTTAATACTGGAGCAATGCTGGAAAATAGTGACATCTCAGGTAGCGCCTTTTCTCCGCGCATCGCAGCCAACTATCTGATTGATAGTAGTAGTTCAATCCGAGCATCGTTCACTAAAGCTAAAAGACTTCCTTCCCTTTTGGAATTAGGGGTAAATAATAAAATTGTTTTTCCTCTGGGAGCCGGTACTGACATAAACGCGACTTCTAACTATGACTTGGATCCAGAAGAAAATGACTCTTTTGAGATAGGTTTCATCAAAATCTGGCCAAAATATAATACTCAATTTGACCTTAAAATCTTCCAAGAAAAGATCAGCCAGGGTATTGATAGCCTATTTTTCATAACCCCTGAAGACACTTTCATAGGCAACCCAGGTAGTGCGTCCACAAGTGCAAATATTGCCCAGTGGCGCAATAAAGGTTTCGAGTTCCAGTTAAAATCTGAACTGCCAACCTCATTCCCCTCCAGTGTGATGTTGAATTACGGTTATAACAATACCAAGGGAGAGCGGCACCGGGGTCAACGCAGCTTAACAGCTCAACCTGACGCCGATAGTTTGGACACCCGGTCCCCTAGACACACTGCATCGGTTCTATTAAATACCCAGCCAGTAAAAGATATTTCACTAGGGCTCGCACTCTACTATTTAGATCACACAGAGTGGTTAGAAGGCTACAGCAAGGGTTCACCCCGTAACAATTACACGCGCACGGATTTAATTTTCGGTAAAGATTTTCTCTTGGACGAAACGAACAAATTGGAAATGACGTTCATTGTTCAAAACCTGTTTGATAAACGTTATTCAGAATTTTATAGATACAACGATTTTGACCGAAGAGCTTATCTACAGCTTAAACTAACTTATTAAGATGAAGAAAAACTGCAATGGATTGTAGAAGTGTCAAACAAGAATTATAAACGATATGAAGGCTGCCAGTTGAGGCTAATGCCTTTACTCGGTTTAGTACTTAGCTTCATTTTATCAGCAACTCCGGTTTACGCTGAGAGCCTGATTGTGCTCAGCCGGCAGCTCGATAGTTATCAGACGGTAGCAGAGAGCATCGCTGCTACTCTCGATGCCCCGTCAAGAATAACGACTCTTTCAGAATTAGAAACAGATGGTTTCAACACCTCCAACTTCGAGGAGGTGGTGGCCATCGGTTCCAAGGCTGCTGACAAGCTTTATTCATCGATACCCGCTGAGCAGAAGCTATATGCCAGCTTCCTTCCTCGGCAGACATTTCTTGCCCTATTAGATAAATATAAAAACCATACTCGGACCAGAAAAAAAACCATTACTGCCATTTTCCTTGATCAGCCCTATTCTCGACAGCTATCACTAGCACGCTTAATAGTGCCACAGGCAAAAATAGTGGCTACAGCACTAGGCCCGAACTCTAAAAACGATTTACAACTATTGGAAAACGCAGCCGATACAAATAATTTTTCTCTAAAGTATGAAACCCTCGAAGAGACGGATAACCCAATCCACAAGCTGCAACCATTAATTCGTGGGGCGGACCTGTTCTTATCACTTCCTGACAAATCTGTTTTCAACCGCACTACGGCCAAGTGGGTACTCTACATATCCTTCAGGCAACGAATTCCGCTGATAGGTTTCTCTAAAAAGTATGTTGATGCAGGGGCGCTTGCTGCTGTGTATTCAACACCTAAAGGTATTGGTAAACAGACCGCTGAGCTTGTAAATAAAACCACTAGCAGCAAAACATTACCGGCTGGGCAGTATCCTGCCTATTTTTCGGTAGCTACCAACCCTACAGCAGCGAAATCATTAAAAGTTCAGCTACCATCAGTAGACTCTATTAAAGCGAAACTCATGGAGCTTGAGAAATGAGTGGTTTCACGCAGGGTATCAGGCAGAGAGTTCTGGTTATTACTCTGCTTCCTTTGCTAATGATAACCCTGCTGCTGGGTGGTTACTTTATCAACACCCGTCTTGACGATGCTCAAAGCGCCCTCCTAGAAAAAGGCAGGATTATGAGCCAGATGATGGCTTCATCTGCAGAATTTGGACTTTTAACAGGCAATACTGAAATCCTTCAAGGCTTAATCCGCTCTTCAGCTAAAGCAGATGAAGTAGATGACGTTATTTTCCTTAATCCCTCATTCCAGATTCTTGCCAGGGGGCAGGAAGGGAAGCCGCCACTCAATAAAGACGCGGGATACCCTTTATTCAAAAATAATCAGGTTTATTTCCTTCACCCAGTAGTTGCGACCGGTGTTGATGTAATAGATAACCCTGACTTTGTTACAGAAGAAACTGAACCGGAGTTTATCGGCTGGGTTGTAATCATTCTTTCAGAATTGCCGACCCAGCAAAGGCAATTTGAAATTTTAAGCAAAGGTATTTTCCTCGCTTTAGCAGGTCTTTTGGTTACATTCTTTATCGCCTCACGCTTTGGCCAACGCATCACTAACCCTGTACTAGGTTTAACTCACGTTGTAGAGATGCTGCAACATGGCCACCTAGAAACAAGAGCCAGTATTTCCAGCACAGGAGAACTGCGTTCACTGGCTCAAGGGATCAATAAGCTTGCACAGAGAGTACAGGAGTCCAATCAATCACTGGAAAGTAGAGTCGAAAAATCGACCAAGCGCTTACGCTCAACATTAGTCCACCTGGAAAAACAGAATCAGGCATTAGACAAGGCACGAAAAAGAGCGGATAACGCCAATCAGGCAAAAGATGAGTTCCTGGCACGTATGAGCCATGAGCTGAGAACCCCCCTCACCTCAGTCTCAGGATTTACCCGCCTACTAGATCAAACTGAGCTCAGAGACGATCAGAAAGAATACACACGCATTATCAATCTCACTTCCGGCTTACTGCTTTCCATTATTGATGACATACTCGATTTCTCGAAACTTGAATCAAACGCCATAGAGCTGGAACACATACCTTTTGAGTTTGAAAGCTGCGTCATGGATGTCATGGAGATGCAAACCGCAACGTCGCATGAAAAGGGCCTTGAACTCATCCCGGTTATCGCTCCAAACACGCCTAAATATCTAGTGGGAGACCCCGTCCGTATGCGCCAGATCATCACTAATCTGGTCAGTAACGCGGTGAAATTTACAAAGTCAGGACAGGTGTCTGTTACAGTTACCAGCAAGAATCACAGCTCTATCGATTGCGAATTGCAAATAGTCGTTGAAGATACCGGGGCGGGAATTCCGCCTGAACGCGCTAAAAACCTATTTAAAGCCTTTAGCCAGGCAGATACATCAATCACCAGACAATATGGAGGCTCCGGCTTAGGCCTAGTAATCGCCAAACGCCTGACAGAATTGATGGCCGGGTCCATCAGATTGGAAAGCGAAGAGGGTAAAGGAACACAAGTTTTCCTCAACATTCCATTTGCTGCGAGTACACGTCAACGGACCCGACCAAGAAACAGAATCGACACTCTCATAATTTTCGATCGCAACCCAATGATCCGGGCAGGATTAAAAAACCAGCTCATAAACATTAGTGATCACTTAATAGAAGTCGATAGCTATGCAGCACTCAGACTTGAGAACGAAAAACACAGATTGGCTCCAGTCATATGGGGAGTAAATGCCAGTGCTCGAGATTCTGATGATGTTGAAGCTATTCAATCCATAGCCGATAAAACAAGCGGACCAATCATCGTACTTAGCCCAAAACCCCTACCTCTACCCCGCTCATCACAACTAGTTCAGCTGCGGAAACCTGCTAGAACACAGCTGCTGTATAATGCGTTAACCCCTGAAGCCTACAAGCTACCGGAAGAACAAGAATCGAATCACACCAACATTCACACCGAAGCCAAAGTACTCGTAGCTGAAGACAACGACTTCAACCGCCTGCTTATAAAACGCATATTGGAACAAAGTGGCTGCGAAGTTATTGAAGCAGCAACCGGTGAAGAGGCTGTAGAGCAAGCCTTATCGCTAAGGCCCGACATCATCCTGATGGATGTGCACATGCCTGTTATGGATGGAATAGAAGCAACCGGGAAAATCCGCATATCCCAACACGAAACACCTATTATTGCGCTAACTGCAAATGTGATATCTAGCGAACATCAGAAGTTGATTAAAGCTGGGGTAAACCACGTTCTACTAAAACCGATCAATGATCGTGAACTATGCCACATAATAGAACAGTTCCTCTCTAACGAAGACCCTTTCCCTCTACCTGCTGCCGCTCGTGAAGAAACTACTCAATTATCACAGTACGATATCAGTAATGATGAGCTGAGTAGTGAACTGCATAAACAACTTGAAGGTATTATGAATGGATTTAATCAATCCGATGTAAAATTGATGCGCCATCACAGCCATCAATTAAGCGGTCTTGCCGGGCTTTATGAGATTCCAGAACTAGAAGTATCGAGTCATAACCTACATGAGGCATTAGTCTGCGGGGATATGAAATTGATTTGGAAAGAACTTTGGCAGCTAAAACGCCTTATTGAGCACGAACAGTATCAGCACTCAGAACCACTTTGAGCCAGGTTCTTCAGCGATTAACGTCTCTAAACTCATCATAACTTCTCGCAATCTTGCCTGACCTCTCTTATCGAGAATAGCACCATTAATCCCTTCGCCTGCTGCTGGAGTCTGATCATCACCGAATGCTATAACTAGACAACGCTGCCTTATATTCTCCAAAGCCGGGTCATTAGATATAGGAAGAGAAAGGAAAAGCTCCCAGCGCTCTACACTGGCGTTCTTATTAATCACATCGCCCAGAAGTTGAAGAATATCAGTTCGGGAAGGGCGATAAGCAGGAGTTTTTCCAAAAGCGAAGGCTAACGCAACACCGATAAGGACAAAAAAGCTTATAAGAAAAACAACAACAAATTCCATAACATCAGTGTAGCATTGTGTCGAAATCGTAGTTCGCCAGACGTTGTGCAGCCACTTCGACATCTTTGGCAAACTCAGATTCAACTTTTGCCATCTCTTTTTTGTAAGTCCACTGCTTCTGTTTGGAAAGTTTCTTCCACTCTTCTTTTATAGGTATATGCTCAGTTCGCTTATAAACCTCATAAATCACAGAAAAGTCTGCGTGCTGAAGCATATGAGGAGCCAAACTTTCTAACAATGCAGTAAGGCGCATACAGGCTTCAGTGTATGTAAGCTTTTCATCATTACCCACCGCTTTAGATATAACCTGAATACTCTCTATGAGATACGCCCTTTTTTCCTCGTAACGTTGTCGTACCTTCTCATCTTGAAGTTCCTGTTCTGCCTTAGCATTTTGGATAGTTGAGTGATGTTTTCGGATATAAAAAAGTGATACAGCACAAACTACAATTCCGAAAGCAATTAATAGATAGATAACATCCTGAGACATATGAGAAAAAACCCGTTAACCTACTGTAATTAAATTAGACAATACAGATATATGAAAATTCTAAATGGGCCGCCAAGTGTAGGCGATATGATCAACGAATTATACCTGATACCTACAGGAATCAGTGCTAAAGAAGCTGCTGAGCTTTGCCAGATAGAGTTTGATCTGTTTCAGAAAATACTCTCAGGTGCAGAACCTATAGGTTATGAGCTCGCCTATAAACTATCTAAAGGTTTCAACACTACACATAATTTCTGGCTGAATATTCAGAAGGATTATCAAGATTCTCTGGATAAAGTCTTATGAGGCAGCACGCTTCGCTACGAGTGGCAATAAGGCTGCTTCGCAGCTGCTAGGGACGAGGAAAAGCAGTATAACCTCAATGTCTTGAACTACTGAGGCTGAGAGTGATTAGCTACATTGTTCTGACTACACTGCTCTACCTGTGGGAGCGGTGTCCTCACCGCGATGTTTGTTGAGGTAGTGATAGCTTAGAGTGG